>NZ_JAMTDV010000062.1:89297-143507 GCF_023806565.1 Accumulibacter sp.
GAGAAAAGCGGCAATCCCGACTTTTCCTTGACTTTGCGCAAACATTCGCCAAATCTTCAAAAATGGCCCGTTTTTTGGCCCGTTTGCAAGCCCCCCGTGGCTTGTCCGTCTCCCGCGCGATGGCATAATTGCCGTTTATGCGGATCTCGATCCACATGCTTGTTAAGAGGTACGTTTCATGACATTTCCATTGGGCCGAGTGGTCGCGGTGGTCTCGCAGAAGGGGGGGGCCGGAAAAACCACCGTTGCCATGCAGTTGGGCGGCGGATTCCACGCCATCGGCGCTTCCGTGCTGCTCGTCGATCTCGATCCGCAGGAAAGCGCGTTTCGCTGGGCGGAGTCCGCACCCTTGCTCGATTCCAGTCTGCAGCTCGACGTCCGCAAGATGTCCGGGCTCGAGCTGATCAAACGGGTCGGGGAACTGCAGGAGGAGGCTTCGTACATCATTCTCGACACGCCGCCGTCGATCTACCACCCGTCCACCCTGGCTGCACTCGCCGTCGCACATCTCGCGCTGGTCCCGGCGGTACCCAGTCCGACCGACCTGTGGTCGACGCTTGCCGTCGAGCGCCTGATTCTCAATCGCATGGAGCAAAGCCACCGCCTGCATGGCTGCATTCTCCCGAATCGCGTCCAGAACACCGCGCTCGCTACGGATGTGCTTGAACTGCTGCATGAATTCACCCTGCCTATCCTCGATGCCATGCTCTGCCAGCGCAACGCTTACGCGCAGAGTGCGGTTGTCGGAGCCTCGGTTTTTCAGCTCGGAGCGGGTGCCGAAGCCGCACAAAAAGAGGTCCGCAAGCTTGTCGCAGCCGTTCTTAAACAATTGGGAGATACCTGATGACGACACCCACCAGCACTGCCAACAACAAGACCGCCCTTCGGGCAAGCCTGAAAAAGGAAGACGAGTCGCTTGCCGAACGTCTGGCGGCAACGGACGTTCCCCTGGTGCCACCGGCGGAAGCCGAGAGTTCCGAAATCCCTGTGCCGGCAGCGGGCACCGTTGTGGCTCCGGCGCGCAAGACAGGCCTGGCAACTGCGACCGGTACCGCCAAACCGGCCAAAGCCGCAGTCGTGAAGTCGGCCGCCGCGGCGAAGGCAGCAGCGCCCGCGCCGGCTGCGAAGAGTGCCAAAAGGGCAGCGCCGGCGAAAGCGAGCCTACCTGCTGCTGCAGCAAAGTCGAAGTCGTCCGGCAAGGGCGCGACCATGGTCGCCAAGCCCGGCACCTCGGGAAAAGTGGCCAGGTCTCCGTCCCGGGTCGAGTCTGCGCCGGCGGTCGCGAAGACCGAGAGCGGGAAAAAGGCCGGCAAGCTGGAAGAGGCGGTGGGGAAGCTGGAAAAGTCGGCCCGCGAGAAGGGCGACAAGCTCGTCCGTCACTCGGTCGAGTTGCTGAAAAGCGAGTCGGCGGCCATCGAAGGCTTGCGCGCGGAGTTGGCGAAAGCGGCGGGTTGGGCCGCCAGCAAGTCGGACATCCTGCGTGCCGGCGTACGTCTTTTCGCCGAACAAAAGGTCGAACAGATGAAGGAATTGCTCGCCAGTTTGGCCGCTGCCTCGGGGGGCAAGAAGAAAGGCTGATCCGGCAATGGCCGCGGCGCTGAACGCACGTGTGGCCCCGGCCGAGGAATTGGAGGGTTTCCGATCGAAGGCTGCCCGTTGCCTGGGCAGAATTTTTTTGTGACCGAAATGGCGCCGAACAGCAAGCGGCGTAGTTCAACCGAGAGCCGCCCGCGAGGGTGGAAAACCAAGGGAGGTTAGTATGTTCAGTAGTCTGATGCCACAACGCAGGGAATTTTTCGAACTCCTCGCCGCTCACTCCGAACGGGTCGTGGCGGGAGCGAATGCCACCTTGCGCCTGATCAATGGCCTGGGGGGAGAGGGGGAAAACGTCTCGGCGCTGGTCGCCGAGGTGAATCTCAACGAGAAGGAGGCCGACAAGATCAAGACTCAGGTGATCGAGCGTCTGCACCAGTCGTTCACGACGCCGATCAACCGCGATCAGATCCACGCGCTGACGACCGATCTCGACAAGACGCTGAATGCCCTGCAGGACGTCGCCAACGCCCTCGACATGTACAGCATCAAGCAGTCGACGGTCGAAGCACGCGAAATGGCGTCCTTGGGTGCGGATGCCTGCATGCGTCTGAATCGCGCAGTTGCCGCACTGGGCAACAAGAGTCGGCGCGAGGAGACGCTCAGCCTGTGCAAGGAAATCGAGGAGATCGAGTCGCGGGCCGACACCATTCAGCACAAGGCGATCACCGAGCTATTCCAGGAAGGAGCCAATGTCTGGCAAACGATGAAGATGCGGGAGTTCTATTCGCTTCAGGAGGCCGTGCTTGACTGCTGTCAGGATGCGGCCAAGATGATCGAAGAGATCCTGATCGAAAACTCCTGAGAGGTAGCCCAATATGGAAGGCCTGACTTTGAGTATCTGGACGTTGGCGCTACTGATTGCGGTGGCGTTGGCGTTCGACTTCATGAACGGGTTTCATGACGGTGCCAACTCGATCTCGACGATTGTCGCGACCGGCGCGCTGACCCCCAAACAGGCGGTACTGTTCGCCGCCTTTTTCAACTTCGCGGCGCTGTGGATATTTCAGCTCAAGGTGGCGGCGACCATCGGCAAAGGCACCGTCGACCCGCATTTTGTCGATCACTACGTGATTTTCGGGGCGCTGGTCGGGGCCCTGGCCTGGAACATCATCACCTGGTACTACGGAATCCCCTCGTCGTCGTCGCACGCGCTGGTCGGCGGTCTGGTCGGGGCGACCGTGGCCAAGTCCGGATCGGGTGCGCCAATCATCTGGGAAGGGTTCGGGAAGATTCTCGCCTTCATCATCATTTCGCCGCTGGTCGGAGTGATCATCGGCGGTCTGTTGATGGTGCTGGTTGCATGGATCTTCCGTAACAAATCGCCCTATCAGGCGGGCAAATGGTTCAAGGGCGCGCAGTTGTTTGCGGCCGGCGCGTACAGCCTCGCGCACGGGGGCAACGACGCACAGAAGACGATCGGCATCATCTGGCTGTTGCTGATCACCGCCGGGGCGGCGACCAAGGACCAGGCGAGCCTGCCGATGTGGGTGGTGTACGGCTGTTACTTCGCCATCGCCTGGGGAACCTATCTCGGCGGCTGGCGAATCGTCAAGACGATGGGCACCAAGATCACCAAGCTCAACGCGATCAGCGGCTCCTGCGCTTCCATGGGCGGCGCGATCACTCTGGCGCTGGCGACGTTCGGCGGTATTCCGGTGTCAACGACGCATACCATCACCGGTGCGATCATCGGGGTCGGGGCTGCTACCGACGTCAAGGCGGTACGTTGGGCGATCACCGCCAACCTGCTTGTTGCCTGGGTGTTGACGATTCCGGCAGCAGGTCTGATCGCGGCAATCTTCTGGTACATCGGAACCAAGTTTCTGTAGGTGCCCGGTCGCTCTCTGCAACTCGGGCGGCCCCGCGGCGAGGGGGCCCGCTTCGCGGTCTCGAAGCGCTGGCGGCCATTCCTGCTGACGGTATCACTGCCGGCCCGTGGCGCGACTGGCGAGAACGGCGAAAGCGGCACGGCGCATCTTGTCGAAGCAGCCGCTTCCCGCCGGGAGCGTCCCTCGCGATGTTCTCGACGCAGTCGGCAGCACCCCCGCCGAGGATTGGTCCAGCTGAAAGTGAGCAACGTCCGGCATGACGCGTAGCAATCGTTAAGACAAATGATTACCAAGGGAGTTACTTATGTTACCCAAGCGGACCGAGTTTTTTGACCTCCTTGCGGCACATAGCGAGCGAGTCCAGGCAAGTGCCAATGCCATGCTGCGTCTGATCAGCAGCCTGGGAGCAAAAGAGGCGGACATGGCCGGCCTTATCAATGAAGTCAACATGAACGAAGGCAGTGCGGACAAGATCAAGAGCGACATGATCACGCTGCTGCACCGGTCCTTCGTGACGCCGCTCAACCGCGACCAGGTATACGCGATCACGCTGGATCTAGACCGCGTCGTCAATGCCGTGCAGGATGTCGCGCAGGCGGTCGGAATCTACCACATCAACGTGGCTACCCCCGAAACGCGGACGCTGGCCTCGATGGGGGTCGAGGCGTGCATGCGCCTGACGCGGGCGATCTGCGCCTTGAAGGAGAACGAGCGCAGCGACGAGGCGGTCAACCTGTGTCAGGAAATCGAGCGCATCGAAGAAAAATCCGACCTGGTCATGCAGCAGGCAATCCGTGGCCTGTTCGAGCACGAGGGGGATGACGCTGCCGCCCTCAATGCGCTACGGATGCGGCAGTTCTATTCCCTGCAGGAGGAAGTCCTCCGCAGCTGCAAGGAGACCGCGCAAATGCTTGAAGAGATTCTGATCGCGAATTTCTGATCGCTTGTCCGAGGCCGGAACATCGGCGGCTGGCCAGCACGCTGCCGCCGACCTTCGCGCCTCGGCATGCCGGAGTAGGCCGGCAACTGCGGTTGCCAGCGCGGGCGGCGGGAATCAGACGTCTGCGGCAGGACTGCGGCGAGCCTGTTTGCCGCCGGGCAGTTCGTAGCTCATTCGACCAGCAAGCCGAGACGGCGCGCCAGCCACTTGGTCGTCGTCGCCTGGATCAGGATGGTCATGATGATCGCAACGAAAGTGACGGCGGCGATGACTTCCGCCCCGGGCGCCTTGACCCCGAGCAACAGGCCGGCCAAAGCCGCCGGAATGACGCCAGTCTCACGTGTCCAGCACATGAACAGGAGCTCTTCGAGACTCCACTTGGCGCGGCGGTCGGGCAGCGCGCAGAGAAAGACCGCCGCCGGCCGGGCGACCAGCATGAATACCGTCACCACCAGCGCGGCACCGAAGAAATACTTCTCCATCAAGCGGAAATCGATCTGCGATCCCAGCAGCAGAAAGATCAGCATGCGCGCAATCAGCGCGGTGGTCATCACGAACTCGTCGAGGCGGCGACCCTCTTCGCTATCCATGGCAAAGCCGAAGGATTCCTTGTTTCCGAGCATCAGGCCGAAGACGAAGACTGCCATGAAGCCGCTCGCGTGCAGACCGTCGGCGCTGAGGAAGGCAGCCATCACCGCCATCAGCGTGACCAGGGGCGCGTATTCGGCGAGAAAGTCGAAGCGCCGGTGCCCGATGATGAAGGCGGCTGCATAGCCCAATACGGCACCCGCGAGCAAGCCGACGCCGGACTGGAAGAAGAAGTCGCCAACCGCCGTTGCCGCAGAAAACTCCCCGCTGCCGGTGGCTACCGCCAGCACGGCGAAGGTCGATACCGCACCGGTGGCGTCGTTGAGCGCCGACTCGCTGACCACCATTTGTGCCACCCGGTCACGCACGTGGACCTGTCGAAAGATCGGTACCAGCGTCGCCGGGTCGGTCGATGCGATCGCGGCCCCGAGCAGCATGGCGACGAGCAATGGCAAGCCAAGGAAATGGTACGCGGCAAAGCCGGTAATCGTCGCGGTGACCAGCACGCCGAGCGTTGCGATGACGACGATGGTGATCCACACTTCCTTCAGCACGCTGAAGCGCAACGATGCCCCGCCGTCGAAGAGCAGGTAACAGGCGCCGAAGATGAGAATGATCTGGTTGAGCGCGGAATCGGCCTGGATCGCCACCAGGCCGGAGACCTCGGGGCCCAGGAGGATGCCGACGATCAGGAACACCACGATGTCCGGAATCTTTATCCAGACGGCGGCGACGCGGGCAAGCATGCCGAATCCGAGCAGGACCATGAATACCTGGAGAATGCTCTTGGCAAGATCGATGCTGCTGGGCGAATCCACGGAAGGTCTCCATAAAGAAAGGGGAGGAGGTGGCGCGAAGTGTCTGCCGACCGGGCCGGGACGCAGTATAAGCGAAATCGGTGGATCCATTTTGGCTGGTCCCATCGGCCGCACTTGGGACTACAATTCGCCCGGGAAGCCAAGGAGGGTTCTGTCGTGCGTACCGGAGGTGCCGGTCGCTGCCTCGTTGCGGTGCCGATCACTCGCCGTTCGACTGTCCCGGCCTTTCCACTCGCCATGAAGGAGGATGCCGATGTTGTCCAGCAATCGGGTCGTGGCCTTGTTCGGAAGATCGCCGTTCAAGCCCCTGCAGCAGCATATGCGCATCGTGATCGAGTGTGTCGATGAGGTGCGACCTTTGTTCGAGGCCTTGATCGCCAGGGATACGGAGCAACTGGAAGAATGCAAGAACCGCATCTTCCTCAAGGAGCGCGAGGCCGACGCGATGCGCAACGAACTCTGCGACCGCCTGCCGAGAAGCATGCTGCGGGCCGTCGATCGGCAGGATTTCCTCGAAGTCCTGGCATTGCAGGATGCGATCGCCGACACGGCGCAGGATATCGCTGGCTTGCTGGTCGAGCGTCCGATGGAGGTGTACGGTGGCATGGGGGAGCCGCTGATGCGCCTGGTTTGCCGTTGCATCGAAACCTGCCACCACGCGCACCTGATCGTCCAGAAACTTGGCGACCCGCAGCAGACCGGCTTCCGGGGCCGCGAAGGCAGCCGGATGGACGAGATGGTCGTCGAATTGAGCAATATGGAAAGCGATACGGACGTGATGGGGATGGCGCTGGCCCGTGCCCTGTTCTCGGAGGAGGACAACTTCAAGCCGGTGTCGGTGATGATCTGGTACCAGTTGATCCAGTGGGTGGGCAATCTTGCCGATTACGCCGAAAAGGTCGGCGATCGCTTGCGCCTGCTCACTTCGCGCTGACCGCCAGGCGTGCGGGCGTCGGCCAATCCGATGTTTGCTGCCGGCCACGAATCGTTCCGGGAAATCGGCCGAGGGCTCGAACAGCAGAAGCGACCGGTTTTCCCCTTTTCGCTGCACCCACCTCACCGGATCGGACGCCACAGCGTGCACGAGGCGCTGCCGTGCCGCCGGCTCCTCCGCCGGCACTTGACTGAGCGCTGGCGCCTGCGACGATGACGAATCTGCCAACCCGGCCCATCGAACGGCTGCAGAACTTCCGAGGCATTGACTTTCCCGCCGACATTCGCTGCGGCCAGATTCTGGTCACCGGCCCTCCGGGCGCCGGCAAGACGACGCTGATCGGCCACCTCGGCGGCTGGTCCGAGGAAGGCTATCTCGATCTCGGCCGCAAGCATTGGTGGCGGTCCGAAATCCTCTGCGTTCGTCCGCGCGAGATTCATCTGGGCCTGCCTTTTCAGGGCCTGGCGAATGCCGTGTCGGTCTTCGACGCAGAATTTCTCGACCGCGATCCGCTGCCGCCGGTCGACTTCGATCGCATCGTCCTGCCGCCGCGCAAGCGCCACTTTTTTTCGGTCGACTGGTACCACCGCTACGTCTTCGAGTTCCTTCTGCCGCCGCCCGAGCTGGTCTTCGCACGCCGCACGCAACGGGCGATCCTGAGCACTCACCCGGTGGACGCCCAACTCAGTCTGGCCATCTGCCTGGCACAGCGCGACGTATTCCGTTGCGTTGCCGAGTTCCTGCACCGCAATGGGTTCAGCGTCCATCTGCGCGAAGGGACGGACGGCCAATTGCGACGTTTCCCGGAAATGCTGCCAGAACCGTGAGCAGAATGGCCGCCCGCCGCTCGTTCAGGCCATCGAGTCTGTGGGCACGGCTGCGGGCCGCGGTTGCCCGCCTGGGTTTCGGCTGGGGGCATGACCTCAAGCTGGGTGAAGCCTACCAGTTGGGGAGCGGCAAGGTGCGAGTGCCGCTCGATGGCCTGCCGATCGAGATCACCCTCGGGCGCAACGAGAAACGGCTGCACCTCTACCCGGAAACCCGAATCGACCCGCGCGGACACTTGCTTCGACTGACGAGTATCGTCATCGTCGATCCCAGCGCACATCGTCGTCGGATCAACGGCTTCCTTCGTCTGACCCCGAAGAGCTGGCTCGCTCTGGGTTCTGGCGAGGAGGTGCAGCAGGCGCTGTTCAATTACCCGCCGACCGTGGATGAGCAGCACTTGGTGGTGGTCTATGGCCGCGACGCACTGGTGTTTCGCAATCTCAGCGACGCCGGCAGCGCGATCGGCCCGCTGCCGCCCGAACCCGCGTGGGTCCGCGAGGGACTGTTCCGGCGCTTGCGCGCAATCTTTGGTGGCCCGATTCGCCTGCTGCAAAGAGACGAAGCGCTGCGGCTGATCGAAGCAGTCAACGCGCTGCTGCGTCAGGAGAGCTATCGCGCGCTGGACGAGCGGGGACTGCCGGGCGGGTTGCTCGACCTGCCACCGGCGATCACCCCGGTTCTCGTCGCCGACATGCACGCCCAGGTCGACAATCTGCTGACCGTGTTGAGCCAGAATGCCTTTCTGGCCGCGCTGGAGGAAAGGCAGGCGGCGCTCGTCATCCTCGGTGACGCGGTGCATTGTGAGCTGGATGGGCAACTCAGGGAAATGGAAGGCTCGATGCTGATGATGGATCTGATCTTTCGTCTGAAGCTGCGTTTTCCCGAGCAGGTGTTCTATCTGCGAGGCAACCACGATTCCTTTTCCGAGGAAATGTCCAAGGATGGCGTTCCGCAGGGGCTGCTGTGGGCCAGGGAACTCAGCGAGCGGCGGGGCGCCGCCTATCTGAAAGCGATGGAAGAGTTCTACGGTTTGTTGCCCTACGTCGTCGCTTCCCGGGATTTCGTGGCCTGCCACGCGGCGCCGCCGACGAGCAAGGTCAGCCGCGAGATGCTGGTGCAAATCCATCGCCACCCGCGACTGATCCTCGAACTGACCAACAACCGCCTGCAACGGCCGAACCGTCCGCTGGGTTACCGCCGGCGGGACGTCAAGCGCTTCCGCCGCTGCCTGGGGCTTGATCCGGACACGCCTCTGATCGTTGGGCACACGCCGATCGATCGCGAGCAGACGCTCTGGTTGAATGTCGATGGAATTGCCAATCATCATGTCCTGTTCAGCGCCAGTCCTGATCAGGTCGGCGTATTCACGCGCGTCGGCGACGCCATGGTTCCCTTGCGTTACCCGGTCGATGCCATGACGTCGGTGATCAATGCCCTGCGGGTAGACGCGAACTGATCTTCTTCCGGATTCCACCGTTCGACTTTCAGCAAGCCATCGATCTTTCCGAGGAAGCTAGTGATCGGGTAGATCGTTTGAAGGGATTCGCCGGGGAGTCCTGCCGTCCTTGCCCTGACCGGGAGGAGGCGCGAATCGTCGGCCGGGAAACCGGCGCTGGTGCGGAAGCCGCCGACGTGCGATACCCAGCCAGCCGACGACCGTCGAACCGAACAACCAGGCGGCGGCCGGCACGGGTAAGGCGGTGGCGGTCTGAATGTAGAACTGGTTGGTACCGGTCAGCGTGCGGAAGCTGACCTGCGTGTTGCCCGGCATGTTCAGGGCGTAGACGCCGTTGCTGTCAGGGCGAAAGTGGTCTTTGCCGAACGTGCCGCGGCTATTCCCGTCACTCCTTCGCGTGGGTTGGTGCAGTTTGGTTGACGCCGCTTGTCAACCGAACTCGGAGGCGAGCGTTGTTCGCTCCATGGAAGAGACGCAACAATACTTCGACAGGAGAAGAGAATGGGTAGTCTAAGCACCGAATCGTTCGACCAGTTCATCGATTCCCTAAAGCAGGCCGGTGTCGAGATCAGTAACGAGAGCGAGTTGCGCGAGCGACTGGCGGAAGCGCAGCGTTGGCGTTTTGCTTTCGCCACCTTGGCGGCCAATGGTCGGCCGTTGGGGATTCGTTTTCAGGATGGCGGCAGCGGACTCAACGAGGCAGGAATCCACGAGACCTTTGCTCGCTTCCAGTTTCCTGAAGTTCTCCAGAACACCTTTGCGGCCAGCCTTCGGACTGGACATTGATCACTCGCTGGTCTTCGCCCGGCGAAACGCGGCGGCCGTCGGTTCCACCGATCCTTGGCTGACCCCCGGGTGTTGGAGAAACAAAAGGCCCCCGTGTTGATGGGCCTTTTCCGTTTGCTGCATCCCGTCAAGACTCGCCAAAAGGCTTTGGCCGAAATTTCCCTTCCGTTCGACAGGCGCGATCAATCGAAGCGGCACCTGTTCCATCCTGTCAACCGCTGTCCGTCCCTAGCGTTATCGACATGGTGGAGACACACGACAACACTGATAATGGAGAGCGAAATGAGTCGTCTAGGTGCCGAGTGTTTTAACCAGTTCCTGGATTCTCTGAAGCAAGCAGGTATAGTGATAAGCAACGAAACTGAGTTGCGTGAGCGCTTGGCGGAGGCGCAGCGCTGGCGATTTGCCTTCGCCACCCTCGCTCGCTGCGGGCGCTCGCTGGGCATCCGCTTCGAGGAGTCCGGTGTGCGCGTCAGCAAAGCGGCCATTCACCGCGCTTTCTCCCGTTTCGATCTGCCGGAAAGTCTGGAGATTTCGTTCGCCGCGGGTCTTCTGGCGCAGCACTGATGTGCGACTTGCCGTAGCAAGGTCGCGTGTTCCCGCTGCGAGCGTACGAGGGGAGGCGGACGGACAGGTTTCCCTTCAGGCACGACGGCGACCGCGTGCAGTGGCCAGTTGATGAGCGGTTTCCCGCTGCTTCTGGCGATGGCAAAGGGTCGCGCCTGAGGGCCGCGTTCACGGTAGTGTTCACGGTTGTTGAAGGATGGTGGCCGTGTGAGTCATAATGTCGCCATGAATGACTCGCCGCCCCAGGATCCGCGTCGCCGGCTCCGCGAACTCCTCGCCATTCCCGAGCGCGATCGTACCGACGAGCAATGGGATGAACTCATCGAGATCGAGATCACGCTCGCCCCGGGAAACCGCGAGTCGGATCGTCCTGCGGATCGCCAACCCGAGCGTCAGGCCGAAAAGCGGCAGGGCGTCGCCCCAGGTGGTCGTCGCCCCGAGCAACGCAAGTCCGGACCCAGGCCCAATCTACCGCGTTCCGATCCGCGATCGCCAGTGCCCCGCATGGAATCTGCAGCGGACGTGACGCCCGAGACGCGCTCGCCCAAGCGACACGTGCGGCGGCCGCGACGCCCGACTGAGCCCCCGGGCGAGGGCTGAGACCGGCCCTTCTCCGCACTCCGCTATCGCATCAGCTGCCGCTCCTGGCGCGTAACCACATACAGTTGCCTTTGCTCGCCTGGTCGATGGCGGTGAGTACTGCTTCATGTTCGGCCAGTTCCTCTGCGCTGGCGCGTGTGACCTGCAGTGTCCGGCGGGAATGTTCTTCGCCGGGCGCCGCTCGTGCGGCAGCTTCGAGGCGAACTCCTGTATCGTCGTCAAGATCGATGACCAGGCTTTCCTGGCCACGAGTCATTGCCAGGTAGACCTCGGCAAGTATCTCCGCATCGAGCAGGGCGCCATGCAGCGTGCGATGCGAGTTGTCGATTCCGTAGCGATCACATAGCGCGTTGAGGTTGTTTTTCTTGCCTGGGTGCAGCTCCTTGGCCATGCGTAGCGTGTCGCACACGGAGTGACAGACGGTATCGATTGGCGCCATTTCAAGCATCGCCAGTTCGGCGTTGAGGAAACCGACGTCGAACGCTGCGTTGTGGATGACCAGTTCGGCACCGCGCACAAAATCCAGAAACTCTGGCGCAATGTCGGCGAAGCGGGGCTTGTCGAGCAGAAACTCGCGGCTGATTCCATGTACCGACAGGGCACCCGCGTCGATTTCCCTATCCGGATTGAGGTAGCGGTGGAAATGGCGGTTGGTCAGCCGCCGGTTGCGCATCTCGACGCCGGCGATTTCGATGATGCGATGCCCAAGCTTGTGCTCCAGGCCGGTAGTCTCGGTATCGAGAAAGATCTGGCGCATGTGCGGCTTCCTATGTCCGTCGCCTAGCGGGGAGCGGGCACTTGACGCAGTTCGTCCATGGCTCGATTGGCCAGCGCGTCGGCGCGCTCATTGCCGGGCTGCCCGGCATGGCCTCTGACCCAGCACCACCTGATCCGGTGCTGGCCGGCGAGCTCGTCCAGCCGTTGCCAGAGATCGGCGTTCTTCACCGGCTGCTTGTCGGCGGTGCGCCAGCCATTTCGCTTCCAGTTGTGGATCCACTCGCTGATGCCTTTCTGCACATACTGGGAATCGGTGTGCAGTTCGATTGTCGCCGGTCTCTTGAGCGCTTCCAGGGCACGGATCGCGGCGGTCAATTCCATGCGGTTGTTGGTGGTCGATGCTTCCCCACCCCACAGTTCCTTCACGCGGTCGCCTGCCTGCAGCAGCACCCCCCAGCCCCCCGGTCCGGGATTGCCGCGACAGCCGCCGTCGGCGTAGATGATGACGGCTGATTCAGCGCTCACGTCGTTCTTTCTTGCTGATTGCCGACAATGCCTTGCGTGGAGCCCCCTGCTGTTTCCATCGTGGGACGATCAGGCGCATGCCGTGAACGCGCTTGATCGCCCGCAAGAGGTAGACCCCGCCGGCAAAGCTCCACCAGCGACTGCCAACAGCTTCCAGAAAGTGCCAGTGCTTCAGCCAGCGTTCATGCATGCATGGCGGCGAGTAACAACCGAGACTGGCGCACTCGACCTCGAAACCGAGCAATTGCAGCCAGTCCTTGAGACGTGGCACTGACAGGTATTGCCCCTCCCAAGGGAAATCGCCGGGGCAGTTGGGCAGGCGGCGGCGCAGGCCCCAGAGCGAGATCGGATTGAACCCGGTAAGCAGCAGCTCGCCCTCGGGAATCAGCACACGCTCGACCTCGCGCAGGATCTGGTGTGGGTCCCGGTGGAATTCGAGGACGTGCGGCATGACAATCAGATCGATGCTATGGGCGGCGAATGGCAACTGCCGCAAATCGCAGAGAACGTCAACCCTGCCCGAGTCGGCAGCGACCTGGCGCAAGGGAATGCGATTCTGCGCAAGCAGATCGCGTTGCGGCATGCCCAACTGGATCGCGTTGTAGCCGAAAACGTCGACGACCACGGCGTCGATCGCGGCCTGTTCCCACGCCATGACGTAATTCCCCTGTGGGGATTGCAGCCACGCGTCGAGGCCGAGGATTGACATTTTCTGCAGTTCTTTCAAAATTCGATGATGTTTGACGTCATTCAGATACCTGCGTTCCAGGACAACTACATTTGGCTGTTGCGCAAGGGGGCCGCAGCTGTCGTGGTCGATCCCGGCGACGCTCGCCCCGTGCTCGCAGTGCTGGAGCGCGAGGGACTGTCTCTGCGCAGCATTCTCATCACGCATCACCACGGCGATCACCAGGGTGGTGTCGCGGACCTGCTGGAGCACCATCCTGCTGCCGAAGTTTTCGGCCCGGCAGCGGAGTCGATTGCCGGTATCAGCAAACCCTTGCGTGGCGGCGATACGGTGCAGCTTGATTCACTGGGTGTCGATTTGCGGGTGCTTGCAGTGCCGGGGCATACCCTCGGACACCTTGCGTATTATGGCGCAGCTTGTCTGTTTTGTGGCGACACCTTGTTCGCCGGCGGCTGCGGTCGTCTGTTTGAGGGAACTGCCGCTCAGATGGCCGATTCGCTGTCTCGCCTGGCGGCATTGCCGGACGACACGGCGGTGTACTGCGCCCACGAATACACGCAGGCGAATCTGCGGTTCGCCTTGGCGGTCGAACCCGGGAATCTTCGGCTGCAAGGTAGAGCGGTGGAGGTCGCGGAGGCGCGCGCCAAGGGCCAACCGACGGTACCATCAACGATCGGGCTGGAAAAGGCGACCAATCCCTTCCTGCGTTGTAGCGAACCGGAAGTGGTGGCTTCCGTCCGACGCAGGACACCTGCTGCTGGCGACCAGTTGACGATTTTTGCCGCCCTGCGCGAGTGGAAGAACGGCTTCTGACGCAGCGGCTTCTGACGCAGCAACTTTCCGCGCGTACGTGGTCATTGGTTTTCCCGGCCGCCCGTGGGCTCGCCGTGACGCGGATGCGGGGGCCGTCTCTTCATGCTAAATTGGCAATTTCCCCTGCTCGCCAGCCGCCATGAATGACCAAGCCGCTCCGCTCGGGGCAGCCGCCTCCCGCTTCGTCGCAAAATATGGGTGGTGGCTGCTGCTCGCCATACTGGGCATCGGCCTGCTCGGTTTTGTCGTTCTGCCACCAATACTGAAGTCAATCCTGGTGGATGAGCTCGCCGCCACGTTGCATCGTCCGGTGAGCATCGCCAGCATCCGCATCAACCCCTACGCCCTGTCCGTGCAGATCGATGGATTTGCCATCGAGGAAAAGGGAGGGGGCGACAAGGTGGCGGGCTTCGACCGGCTGTACGTCAACTTGGAATCCAGTTCGCTGTTTCGCGGCGGGCCGGTGATCAGCGAGCTGCAGTTGGCCGGTCCAAGGCTGAAACTGGTGCGTCTGGCCGACGGACGTTTGAACTTTTCCGATCTGATCGACGAGTTCTTGGCCCGACCCGAGTCGAACGAGCAGACGCCCTCCTTCGCGGTCAGCAATATCCAGATTACTGGCGGCCAGCTCGAGTACGACGACCGGATGCTTGATGAAAGACATCTCGTCAGCGAGTTGAGCATTGCATTGCCATTCCTTTCGAGCCTGCCCAGTTCGACCGAAATCTTCGTCGAACCGGCTTTTTCCGCGTTGATCGATGGCTCATTGCTGGTCGCTCAGGGCAAGAGCAAGCCTTTCGCAAAGTCCAGGGAAAGCGAGCTGGCTCTGAATTTTCGCGATGTGCACCTTGGCCGGTATCTCGCGTATTCGCCGATTCGCCTGCCGATCGAGGTCGCTTCCGGCGCGCTTGACAGTGAGTTGAAGCTGGGCTTTCGCCGTGCGGACGATGATCGCTCTACGCTCAGTGTGTCTGGAAGTTTCGCCATCAAGGATCTGCTGGTCAAGGATAGCGAAGGTGGTCCGTTGTTGGCCCTGAGGCGCCTGGAGGTGGAGCTTGGTGAGGTGGATCCCGCCAACGGGAATTTCGCAATTGAACGGGTTGCCGTCGATGGCCCCGAAATCCACGCGCGGGTCAGCCGGCAAGGGACGATCAACTGGATCGATTTCTTCAACAAGCAACTCGGGTCTCGCGGAGCGCCAGAGGCGGATGCCAGAACGGCCAGGCAGCCCTCGTCGCCAAGCTGGTCGCTCGGAGAAGCGAGAATAACCGGTGGTGTGCTGCGTTGGTTCGACGAATCGCATGGTGCGCCGTTCGAGGCTAGCGTCGAGGGACTCGAGGCGAGCTTGAAGGGACTCGACAGCAGCGGTGACGGGTCAGCCGAATTCGCTGCGGCGTGGCGGCTGCAGGCTGGACAGTGGATCAAAGGGGACGCGTTTTCGATCAGGGGAGGCCATCTCCGCCTCGCCAAGCGCGAGATCGCGATCGACGAGGTTGCCGTGCGCGGTACCCGGCTGCTGCTGCGACGAGCTGCCGATGGCAGGATCGAGTTCGTTCCGCCGCCTTCCCTGCGCGCCGTCCAAGCCGCGCGCAAGGATTCGGGAGCACCATGGAAATTGAACGTCGCCAAGTACCACGGGGAGGACTTGGGGCTGCGTTTCGAGGATGGCGCTGTTTCGCCGGCAGTGGTGAACACCATCGAGGCAATGAACGTCGACGCCGAGAACCTGTCGACGGAGCCGGGCAGGAAAGCGAAGGTGGCGGCACGGTTTCGCATCAACCGCCGGGGCGAGATCGAGGTGGGTGGCAGTTTTCAGCCTTTCCCACTCGAGGCGGACCTCAAGGTAGGCGTCACGGCGTTTGAACTCTTGCCGGTACAGCCTTACTTTACGGAGCGCTTGAACGTCGAGGTCAGCCGTGGTCAGGTGACACTCAACGGTGACCTGGAATTGCGTCAGTCGGGGCCTGGTTCGCCAGACAGTGCCCGGCTGTCCGGCGGTTTTGCCGGACAGGTGACGGTGGGCGATTTCTATGCGGTCGACAAGATCAACTCGGCAGACTTCCTGAAGTGGAAATCCTTGTATGTCGGAAAGGTCGAGGCCCGTCTGAATCCCGATTCGCTCTCGATCGGCGAGGTGGCACTGGCCGATTTCTTCGCGCGCGTGATCGTCAGTCGTGAGGGGAAGCTGAACCTGCTGCAGATCGTTCGTCAGAACGACGCGGCGACGCCGAAAGCGCAAGTGCAGCCGGTGGTGGCGGGCGGCGATACGGCCGTGGCGGCGGTGGCGACGGGCACGCCGAGGCCGCCGATAAGGATCGGCAGGATCACCTTGCAGGGTGGCGACATCCGGTTCAGCGACAACTTCGTAAAGCCGAATTACTCGGCGAATCTGAAGAAGATCGGCGGCACGATCAGTGGTCTGTCGTCCGCAGCGGAAAGCGTGGCGACTCTCGACCTGCGTGGAAGCTACGACAATCTTGCGCCTCTCAGCATTTCCGGGCAAGTGAACCCGCTTTCACCCAGGCCCTATCTCGACGTGCAGGCGGAGATCAAGGGCGTGGAGTTAACTTCGCTTTCACCGTATTCGGGGAAGTATGCGGGTTATGCGATCGAAAAGGGCAAGCTGTCGCTGTTCGTCAAGTACAAGATCGAGAATAACCGGATGACCGCCGAGAATCGCGTGTTCCTCGATCAACTGACTTTCGGCAACGCGGTCGACAGTCCGGACGCGACCAAGCTGCCGGTGATGCTGGCGGTTGCTCTGCTGAAGAACCGGAATGGTGAGATTGACATCAATCTACCGATTGCCGGTTCCCTCGATGACCCGGAATTCAGCGTCGGCGGACTGGTGGTCAAGGTGATCATGAACCTGCTGGTGAAGGCGGTGACTTCACCTTTCGCGCTGCTGGGATCGATATTTGGTGGCGGCGAGGAGCTTTCAAACCTGGAATTCGACCCTGGCCAGGCGACGATTACTCCGCAGGCGCAGCAGCGCATCGAGAATCTCGCCAAGGCACTGAACGATCGGCCTGCACTGAAACTGGACATCGAAGGACGAGCGGACTCCGACGGCGATACGGAAGGGCTCAAGCGGGCGCGTCTGGATCAGAAAGTGCGGGATCTGAAGCGTGAGGACCTCGCCAGAAAGGGGGGACGGAATGGAGCGACGGACGTCGTCGAAGTCAGTTCAGGGGAATACCCGGCACTCCTGGAACGGGTCTACCGGGCGGAAAAATTTCCCAAGCCACGCAATCTGATTGGGATGGTGAAAGGGCTTCCGGTCGACGAAATGGAGAAACTGATCCTGGCCAACTCGATTGTCGAGGAAGAGGATCTGCGCGAACTTGCGGATCGGCGGGCAAAGGCAGTGCTGGATGGGCTGGTCGCGCGTCAGGTCGATGGCGAACGCCTGTTTCTGCTGCCGGTGAAGCTCGGCGCGGCGAGCGGTCGGTCGGACGGATCGCTACCCAAGGAAAACCGGGTGGCACTTTCGCTCAAGTAGTGCCGCTCGTTGCCCGCTGCGTTGGCAATCGGCTTCCCGGAAGAACAAGCGATGGGTGAGGGCATGTATTACACCTTGGCGCTGATCGGCTTCGTACTGATCGGGTTGCAGATCGTTGTGCTGCTGCGAGGGGGGCCTGCGAGAGCGCTGCTGGACGTGCGTTTGCACGAAGTGCAGGCAGGGATCGACCGTCTGGAGCGCGAACTGCGGCAGGAACTGGCCGAGGGAAGGCGTGAGGCCGCAGCTGCAGCGCGTGGCGATCGCGAGGAGCAGGCAGTCTCGCTGAGCCGCCTGGCGCAGGCACTGGCCACGCAACTGGCGCAACTCGGCAAACTGCAGACGCAGCAACTCGAGTCCTTCGCGCAGCAGTTGTCACGGTTGACCAGCAGCAACGAGCAACGCTTCGAGAGTTTGCGTCTGGCGCTCGAAGCGCGCCTTGCCACGATGCAGAACGACAATTCCATCAAATTGGAAGAGATGCGCCGGACGGTCGATGAAAAGCTGCATGCGACACTCGAGCAGCGGCTTGGCGATTCCTTCAAACTGGTCAGCGAGCGCCTGGAGCAGGTGCACCGGGGGCTTGGCGAGATGCAGACGCTGGCGACAGGGGTCGGCGATCTCAAGCGCGTGCTGACCAATGTGAAGACTCGCGGTACCTGGGGTGAGGTGCAACTGGACGCGCTGCTCGAACAATTGCTGACTGCCGAGCAATATGCAAGAAATGTCGCGACGAGGCCGCACAGTCTGGATCGCGTCGAATTTGCCATTCGCTTGCCGGGGACCGAAAAGGCGGACGAACAGCGACCCGTCTGGCTGCCGATCGACGCGAAATTTCCGCTCGAGGACTATCAGCGCTTGCTCGACGCGCAGGAGAGAGCCGATCCCGCAGCGCTCGAACTGGCGTTCAAGGCGCTGGAAGGCCGGTTGCGCGACGAAGCCAGAAAGATCCGCGACAAATACGTCGAACCGCCTTATACGACGGATTTCGCGATGCTCTATCTGCCGACCGAAGGTTTGTACGCGGAAGCATTGCGGCGACCGGGGCTGGTCGACGGCTTGCAACGGGATTTCCGGATCTGTGTCGCCGGGCCGACGACGCTGGCAGCGCTGCTCAACAGTCTGCAAATGGGTTTCCGGACCTTGGCCATCGAGCGCCGATCGTCGGAAGTGTGGGCCGTTCTTGGCGCTGTCAAGACGGAGTTCGGAAAGTTCGGCGAAGTGCTCGAACTGACCCGGCGCAAGCTCGAGCAGGCGAGCCGCAGCATCGAGTCGGCCGGCGTTCGGACACGCCAGATCGAGCGCAAACTGAGAGGCGTCGAAGCGCTACCGGTGCTCGAAGCGCAATTGCGGCTCGGTGATCTTGAAGAGCTCGATTCGCCTGCCGACGAGCCATGAGGCGGGCTGCGCTGGAAGCCTCGTTTCGCGCGACGACGTACCGTGTCACGGTTCCCGAAGGGTTTTTCTGCCTGCGGATCGGGGTCGCGCATCCGGCCTTTGACAGCTTCCTTCTTCACCGGGCGCCGCCCACGCTGCCGCTCGGCGAGCAGCAGCGCGAATATACCGCTGGTGTCTGCTGGGGCATAGTCACCGCGTACAATCCGGGATTGCTGCGCTCCGAAGACGACAACCGGCTCGCGCAGGCGCGACTGTACGAGCGGATCGCGGCCTCGGGCTGGCCATTTCTTGCCGCCTGCAACCTTGCCGATGGCGGGTCCTGGCCGGAGGAACCGAGTTATCTGCTGCTCGCCGACACCGCAGAAGTAGCGAGCTTGGGACGCGAATTCGGCCAAGTCGCCGTGGTCTGTGGGCGAACGAGGGAAGCGCCGCAATTGATCTGGTTGTGACCGGTGCTACGGTTGCGTTGCCTTACCAGAGTTTCCACCACGGTTGCTGCCGTTCGAGGCCGCGCACGTAGTACTCGCTGTCGGGGAAGTTCTTGCGCATGACGCGTTCGGCGTCGTCACGCAGATCGATCAGGCCAAGCGCATCGTAGGCCTTGACCATGATGAACAGCGCTTCCTCGATAGCGGGTGCGTCGGGGTAGTTCAACACTGCGTACTGGGCACGGTTGGCTGCCGCAAGATAGGCACCTCGTTTCATGTAGTAACGGGCGACGTGCAATTCCAGCGTGGCCAGCGCATTGACCAGATACTTCATGCGCAGAATTGCGTCCGGAGTGTACTTGCTGTCGGGGAAACGCGTGACCAGCTCGCGGAAGGAATCGAAAGATTCGCGCGCGCCTTTCGGGTCGCGTTCGGTCATGTCCTGGTTGCTGATGCTCCCCAGGAGGCCCTGGTCCTCGTTGAAGTTGATCAGCCCGCGCAGGTAATAGACGTAGTCTACGTTGGGATGATTCGGATGGAGTTTGATGAAGCGGTCACAGGCAGCAAGGGCCGAAGCAGTGTCCATGTCCTTCCAGTAGGCGTAGGCGATGTCGATCTGCGCCTGCTGCGCGTAGCGGCCGTAGGGGTAGCGCGATTCAAGCTTCTCGAAGTACTTGATGGCTTTGCTGTACGAGCCGCCGTTGAGTGCGTCCTTCGCTTCCGTGTACAGCTTGTTCGCCGACCAGCCTATGGTTTCGTCCTTTTCTTCCGGGAAGAGCCCGCAGCCGGAGATCAGGGTTGCGAGGAAAAGCGTTGCGATTACCGCTAAACTACGCATGATGGAAAGCCCAAAGAGAAGGAAGGCGGCGGCCGACGCGCCAAGGCGGGAGATCGGGCGGCCCGATTATAGCGCAAACCCAAGAATTGCCCTGAGCGTGCCCGGCGACTGCAGCGGTCAGCGAGTGGACCAGGTCCTTGCCCGACTGCTTGCCCAGCATTCGCGAAGCCGCCTGCAGGGCTGGATACGCGAAGGAAGGGTGGCGGTCGGCGGGACGCCGATTGTCGAGCCGAGACACAAGCTGTGGGGAGGCGAGACCATCGAAGTCGCCGAAGCCCGCGACGAACGCGCCGAGCCTTCGGCAGCGGAAAACATTCCATTGCAGGTGGTCTACGAGGACGACAGCCTGCTGGTCATCGACAAGCCTGCCGGCCTAGTGGTTCATCCGGGTAATGGCAACTGGTGCGGCACCTTGCTGAATGCCCTGCTGCACCATGTCGCACAAATCGAGAAGGTGCCGCGGGCGGGGATTGTCCATCGCCTTGACAAGGATACCAGCGGCCTGATGGTCGTGGCCAAGACTCTTGCAGCGCAGACCGATCTCGTGCGACAACTGCAGGCGCGCACCGTCAAGCGGCATTATCAGGCGCTCGCGCGCGGTAATCTGGAAGGAGGCGGAACGATTGACGCGCCGGTAGGTCGGCATCCGACGCTGCGCACCCGGATGGCGGTGGTCGCCAACGGTCGGCCGGCACGGACGCATTACCGAGGGCTGGAGTCCTTCATTGGTTGTACTTTGATCGAATGCGCGCTGGAAACCGGGCGGACGCATCAGATACGCGTACACCTGACCGCGCTTGGTCATCCTCTGGTGGGCGATCCGGTCTATGGGCGCGCTCTCGGCGGCGTGCCGCAAGGCCCCTGCTTTCCTCGCCAGGCCCTGCACGCCTGCCGCCTGTCGCTGACGCACCCGGACACGGGCAGGGCCATGTCCTGGAAATCGGCGCTGCCCGATGACATGGCGTTGCTGATCGAGACGCTGCGGCAGGAGACACGGTTGCTGGCAGCAGGAGTGAACGCTTGTGAAGGCCTCTGCGATGAGGCCAGCGATGTACGGAATGCAGCGCGCGACATCAACCCTGGGTCCAAAGGCATATGCGGCGACGATTGCTGCGACGAGTTGCCGGACGAGCAATAGCCGACGAAGTCATGCGACATGTCCAGTGATGCGCTGCTCGACGAGGACTGGATCGTTCCCGAGTGGCCGGCACCCGCTCGCGTGCGGAGCTTGATCACGACGCGTCGGGGCGGGGTGAGCGTCGCTCCCTATGCAAGTTTCAACCTTGGTGCTCATGTTGGTGACGATCCGTTGGCGGTGGCGGCCAATCGCCGACAACTCTCGCGCCAGTTGCCGTCGTCGCCGTACTGGCTGAATCAGGTGCACGGCACCGCGGTAGTTGACGCCGGGGCTTCCCAGTTGCGGCTTCCGACCGCCGATGGTGCGCTTGCCCGGACGGGCGCAACCGTCTGCGCGGTGATGACCGCAGATTGTCTGCCAGTGCTGCTCTGCGATGAAACGGCGTCGGTCGTCGCGGTCGCCCACGCCGGTTGGCGCGGCCTGCATGCCGGCATTCTGGAAAACACGGTGGCAGCGATGCGCGTACCAGGCAGTCGGCTACTCGCCTACCTCGGGCCTGCGATCGGCCCGCGGGCCTTTGAGGTTGGCGACGAGGTCCGCGCCGCCTTCGTCGAAGTGCACGCCGAGGCGGCGGTGGCGTTCACCGCCATCGCCAGGAAGGTCGATGGTTCGGGCGGATGGCTGGCCGACATTTTCCTGCTGGCGCGCCAACGTCTGGCGCGTCTCGGGGTCGAGGCCGTCTTCGGTGGCAGACACTG
Source organism: Accumulibacter sp. (assembly GCF_023806565.1). Taxonomy (GTDB): domain Bacteria; phylum Pseudomonadota; class Gammaproteobacteria; order Burkholderiales; family Rhodocyclaceae; genus Accumulibacter. Next base: position 110,982 of record NZ_JAMTDV010000062.1, read on the forward strand.
CACGGTAGGTCAGGCGAGCCGCTTCTTTTCGTTTCGGCGTGATGGAGTGACCGGACGCATGGCTTCCCTGATCTGGCTGTCGGCGGCGTAGTCGGTGCGCAAGTTAGTCGTCCGCGGTACCGCTCTTGCCGAGTGGAGCTTTTCGAACACTTTGCATTGACAGCTCACATGCTGCAATGCAGAATAAAAGGTCGCTGTGTCGGTGACTTTCAAGCGCTGCAAGCGTCGTCCTGATCGCGGTGGGGGAGTTCGGCCCGGGCGCGCCGGTGCGGGCGGCAGTGGTCGGCAGGTGTTGTGAGCCTGGCGGTGTGGTGCCGCCATTTGTTTGATTCGTCAACAGGAAAGGAAGGAATTATGACGCAACGTGTTGCTTTGGTTACAGGTGCCATGGGCGGAATCGGTACGGCCATTTGCCAGGAACTGGCCAAGGCTGGCCACAAAGTGGTTGCCGCCTACCATCCGGAGTTCGACAAACCGGAAGAGTGGGGCAAGGCGATGGCCGAAGCCGGCTTCAACGACTTCATTACCGTAGCCGGCGACGTTTCCGACTATGATTCCTGCGTCAGTCTGGTCGCAGAGGCCGAGGCGAAGGCTGGTCCGATCGACATTCTGGTCAACAATGCAGGCATCACGCGTGACAAGATGTTTGCACGCATGGAACTGGCTCAATGGAATGCCGTGATTTCAACCAACCTGGGCAGTCTCTTCAACATGACCAAACAGGTTTCGTCGAAGATGGCCGAGCGCGGCTGGGGGCGGATCATCAACATTTCGTCGGTAAATGGCCTTCGGGGACAGGCCGGTCAGACCAATTACTCCGCCGCAAAGGCGGGGGTGATCGGCTTTACCAAGGCGCTCGCAGCCGAATTGGCGGCCAAGAACGTGACGGTGAACGCCATTACTCCCGGTTATGTAGCGACGCCAATGGTGATGGCGATCAAGCCGGAGATTCTGCAAGGTATCGTCGATACCGTGCCGATGAAGCGTCTGGCGCGGCCGGAAGAGATTGGCGGTGCCTGTGCCTATCTCGCTTCGGACATTGCCGGGTTCATCACTGGATCGACGCTGAACATCTGTGGTGGTCTCTATTACCAGTAGACACGGGTTTTTGCGGCAGATAGACCAGGACAGGCTCCAATAGGGGCCTGTTTTTTTTTGCCGGCGTATAATTGTGCTGCACCGCATCAACGGGCGTCACAGAATGCTTGTCGAGTCATCACCAAATGGAGGAAGGGTCCTCATGCCCGAGCAGCCGCGACTGATCAAGAAATACCCGAACCGACGTCTTTACGACACAAAGACGAGCGCCTACATCACCTTGAGCGATGTCAAGGACCTGGTTCTGGCGAGAGAAAACTTCAATGTGCTGGACGCCAAGACCAGCGAGGACATTACGCGCAGCATTCTCTTGCAGATCATTCTCGAGGAGGAGGCCGCTGGCATTCCTCTGTTCACCACCGACCTGTTGGCGCAGATGATTCGCTTTTACGGTCACGCGATGCAGGGAATGCTTGGCAAGTATCTGGAAACGAACATAAAATCCTTCGTTGAATTCCAGAAGAAGCTGCAGGATCAGTCGCAGCAGCTATACGGGGAAAGCAGCAGCCAGATGCAGAACGACATGTGGTCGCAGTTCATGAACTTCCAGGGACCGGCGATGCAGACGATGATGGCCACCTACATGGAGCAGAGCAAGAAGATGCTGCATCAGATGCAGGACCAGTTGAAGAGTCAGACGCGCACCCTGTTTACCAGCATCCCATTGACGGGCTTCCCAGGCGACTCGGCCAAGCACCCGAAAGACGCAGAGACGTGAATCATGCAGTTGCGCGCCTCTCTTGATGTCATTCTCGTCCGTTTCTCTTCGCGCAGGGTCAGCGCAGGAGCGCGACGTAGGTGGCGGCAATGATCGCCGTGGTGATCACCCCGCTGATATTGGCTCCCAACGCGTGCGGCAGGATGATCGCCCGGGGATTGGCAGTAGAGGCGATTTTCTGGACCACCTTGGCGGTCGTCGGGACGCAACTGACGCCGGCGATGCCGATCATCGGGTTGTACTTGCCACCACTCCAGAAGTAGAGGATATAGCCGCCCAACAGGCCGCCGAGGGCGGAAATGGTCAAGGCCAACATGCCCAGGAGCAACAGTTTCAGGACGGTCGGTTCGAGCAGCGTGTTGGCTTCGCACAGCACCCCCAGCGTCAGTCCGAGGAAGAACGTGGCAGCGTAGAGGAAGACGTCGCCGAGCAGCTTGGTGAAGGAGTCGATGCCGCTCTCACGTACCGCGACGCCGACGAACAGCGAGAAAAATAACGGGGCGGCTACCGGAAACAGCAGGCAGAGCAGCGTACAGGCTACCACTGCGAAGATGAGTTTCTGCGAACGACTGATCTTCGATCCGCGATCGGCGACCATGTTGATCCCGCGGATGTGCTCCGGTACCAGCCACTTGATCAGGTACGGGTACGCACCATAGGTCAGACCGAGATACAGATAGCCGACAACGGTGATGGGGACGAACAGATGCTTTGCCAGCACCAGCGACGTGAACAGGACCATGGGTCCGTCGGCGCCGCCGATGGTTGCCACGGCGGCCGCCTCGCGTTCGCTGAGGCCCAAAGCAACGGCAATCGGGAAGACAGCAATCGTCCCCAGTTCGGCGAACAGCGCGATGAACATGCTCTGGAAGGGGCGCGCCATCACGTAGCCAACGTCCAGGAGGACCCCAATACCCATGAACACCAGACAGGCGATCAAACCGTTGCTGAATGTCAGCGTATAGATCGGTTGCAGCCAGTCGATCTGCATGATGTTCATCAGTTCGATCGGATCGGAGATCAGCGGATCCACGAACAGCGTCCCCATCTTGCCATTTTCGATGAACATGACGCCAGCGTTGACCGACGACATGCCGAGGCCCATCGGGATCATCAGCAATGGCTCGAGAACGTTCTTCGAGCCCAGATAGATCAGAAAAAAACCGAGCAACATCAGAAAGATGCGCCCGAAGGTGACCTTCGAGTCCGCGGCGACCAAGGTTGCGACGCCCTGAAACAGATCGAGAAAATGGATGCCTTCCATACGCTTCGGTTCCCGCGCACGGCGGCATCGCTGCACCGCCGACGCATAGAGTTGCTGATCGCAGGAAAGTGCTCCTGCCGGCCAATCCAGCTCAGCTGATCGTTACCAGTGGCTGTCCCCCCTCGACCGCATCCCCCGGCTTTACCAGCACACGCGTAACCTGGCCGGCACGACTCGCGGTAACGGGGGTCTTCATTTTCATTGCCTCGAGCACCAGCAGACGGTCGCCAGCGGCAACCGTCTGGCCGACCGTGACGTCGACCTCGACGACCACGCCTCCCATTCCGGCCAGTTCGTCCCCTGCTCCGGCGGCGGCTGGAGGCGGTGCGGACGTTACCGGCGCAGCCGTTGTGCTCGCGACCGTACCAGCTACCGTCGCCGCAACGGAGGCGGCATTCGGCGCCGGTGCTTGCGCGGCCTGACCGACAGTAAGTTCAAGAACGCTCACCTCGTACTCGCGTCCGTTTACGGTAACCTTGAATTGCCTCGGCATTTCTTGCTCCTGTTATCTGGCACCGCGGCCCGTGGCGGGCCCTGGCGTATGGGAATGCTGACTGGCGCGCGCGCCGGCGGCCCAGCCATGACTGGTTGGTGCGATGTGCAGTATCCGGTGCGCTCCGATGGCCACGTAGATCGCTGCCGACAGAGCAGCCACGTCTTCATCCGGAACGCCAAGCCCTATCGGACAGACGGTCCCGGTTGGAATCTCGGGTTGTATGGCCTTTTCCATGCGGCCGGTCACGGCAACCAGAACCTTGATCAATATGGCAACGAGTGCCGAGATCACGATGGAAATGCCGTAGACCTGGAGTCCCTGGAGAATTGCAGCAGTCACCATGAGTGATATTCCTTGTTGCTGACCGTCACATGGGGATGTTGCCGTGTTTCTTGGCCGGCCGCAGTTCTCGCTTGTCGAGGATCTTGCGCAATGCGAGCGCGACCATCCAGCGCGTGTCCTGCGGTTCGATCACGTCCGTGATATAGAAATTGCCGGCCGAAACGTACGGTGAGGCGAATTCGTCGCGGTACTCCTGAGCCAGTTCTGCTGCCCTCGCCAGGCGATCCTCGGCTTCCGCAAGCTCCTTGCGGTAGAGAATCTTCACCGCTGCCTCTGCACCCATGACGGCAATTTCGGCGGTAGGCCAGGCGAAGACCATGTCCGCTCCCAGTTCCTGGCTGCACATAGCGAGATACGATCCGCCGTAGGCCTTGCGCAGAATCACCGTGATCTTCGGAGCGGTGCACGAACCGTAGGCCGAGAGCATTTTTGCCCCGTGGCGGATGATGCCGCCCCGCTCCTGTTCGACCCCCGGCAGGAAGCCGGGAACGTCGACCAGGGTCACGATCGGTACGTTGAAGATGTTGCAGGTGCGGACAAAGCGAGCGACCTTGTCCGCCGCGTTGAGATCGAGGGCACCGGCCATCACCATGGGCTGATTGGCCACGATGCCAACGACGACGCCGCTGATCCGGGCGAAACCGACGATCACGTTGCGCGCAAAGCCCGCGTGCACTTCGAGCAACTCGCCGTGGTCCACCACCCGGCGGATCACGGCGTGCATGTCCAGCGGATCGGACGGGCTGTCCGGGATGCAGTCATTGATCTCCGGGTCTTCCATTTCCTCGATCGGTACCGTCAGATCATGCGGCGGATCCTCGGTGTTGTTGGCAGGGAGGTACGAAAGCAGTTGCTTGACCAGCGCAATCGCGTGCTGATCGTCTTCGGCGATGAAATGGGCGTTGCCACTGACCGTCGCGTGCATTTCGGCGCCGCCGACTTCCGACATGGTCGTCACGCGACCGGTGACCGCCTTGATCACTTCCGGTCCAGTGAGGAACATGTGCGCGTTGTGACGCGTCATGATCACGAAGTCCATCAGCGCAGGTGAATACGCCGCACCGCCAGCGCAGGGGCCGCAGATCACCGCAATCTGTGGCACTACGCCGGAGAGCAGAACGTTGGCGTAGAAGACGTCGCCATAGCCGGAAAGCGCATCCACACCCTCCTGAATGCGCGCGCCGCCCGAATCCTTGAACGCCACCACGGGCACGCCGATTTTCAGTGCGTGGCGCATGATGCGCGTGATCTTGCGGGCTTGCATCTTGCCCAGGGTGCCGGCGACGACGCTGAAGTCCTGACTGAATGCTGCGACCTGGATGTTTCCTACGTAGCCGCTGCCGGCAAGTACGCCGTCGGCGGGCAGATCTCGTCCGGCCATGCCGAAGTGGGTCGCGCTGTGCACTGCGTGCAAGCCAAGTTCCTGGAACGTTCCCTCCACGAAGAGGGCGTCGAGGCGCTCCCGGGCGGACAACAGGCCCTTGGCATGCAACGCCTCCAGCTTTTCGGGACTGATGTTTTCAGTGAGCTTGGCACGCCTCGTGCGGAGCTTTTCTATCAACTCGGGTCGTATCGTCATGGGAAGTCCTGACAGGTGGCTAGGTTGGAACTAATTCTCATTATCGATTCTGCAAATTACTGGCGACCTTCCGGCACGATAGTATCCATATTTTCGCGAGTGTTGGCTAGTGCAAAACAATTTTTTCGGATGGGCTGCAGCGCGGCGCAGTGACTTTGGTGATACCGGTCCCGTTTGACTTGGGCATGCACGCTTCGGCTTGCGTTTCGAAAAGGACGTACGATCAGCGAACATCGAGAAGCGAACGCTGCGGCGGGGTCGGGCAGAAGCGGCTGTCGGCAGATGTCGTGGGGGAAGTTGCCCGATCGCGTACAATAGCGAGCAGGCGTCGCCTTGTGGCGTGGCTAATCGGATCTGCTTCGCGCTCGGCGAGTCCGATGCGCTCGCGGCGCAGACGGCCACCACAAAAAAGCCCCGAGAGATCGGGGCCTGTGTGATTGGTGCCCAAGAGAGGAATCGAACCTCCACGGTGTTGCCACCACTAGGACCTGAACCTAGCGCGTCTACCAATTTCGCCACCTGGGCATTTCCAGCGAAGGCCGAATTCTAAAGGAAGATCAGCAAATGTCAATAATCGAACTGTCGCCAGTCCGCCGGCGCGATCCGTTTCTGGAGCGCGAGCGCAAGCGCTACGAGAAGCCGCTGCCGTCGCGCGAATACGTGCTGCAGATGCTCGAGGCGCAGGGAAAACCGGTCAGTTTCGAAGACCTATGCGAGCTCCTGGAAATTCGCCAAGAGGAGCTGGATACGTTCCAGCGCCGCTTGCGGGCGATGGAAGGGGAAGCGCAGCTGCTGCGCAACCGCAAGGGGTCATTCATCCTGCCGGAGCGCGCCAGTCTCATCGCAGGGCGTGTCGAGGGACATCCCGATGGCTATGGTTTTCTGATTCCCGACGACGGAAGCGAGGATCTTTCTCTCGAAGCCCGCCAGATGCAGAAGGTGCTTCATCGCGACCGTGCGCTCGTACGCGTCGTCGGCGTCGACCGTCGCGGGCGACGCGAGGGGGTGATCGTCGAGGTTCTCGAACGGGCCAATAGCCGGGTCGTCGGCCGCGTCGTGATCGAGCATGGCATCACCTTCGTCGTACCCGAAAACCGGCGCATCAACCAGGATATCCTGATCGCGCCGGATGGTGGCAGCATGGTCGGGGCAGGCGAGGTGGTCACCGTCGAGATCATCGAGCAGCCGAATCGGCACTCGAAGCCGATTGGGCGCATCGTCGAGGTGCTCGGCAACTACGCCGACCCCGGAATGGAAATCGAAATCGCGCTGCGCAAGCATGAACTGCCCTTCGAGTTCTCCGCCAGCGCTCTCGCGGAAGCGGCGGCCTTGCCCGAGGCGCTCGATCCGAGACATTGGCAGGGACGAGCCGACCTGCGTGCGTTGCCACTGGTGACGATCGACGGCGAAACGGCGCGCGACTTCGACGACGCAGTCTTTGCCGAGCAGGCGGACGCCGGTTGGCGGCTCGTGGTGGCGATCGCCGACGTCAGTCACTACGTAGCGCCGGGGACGGCGCTCGATCGGGAGGCCAGGGCGCGCGGCAACTCCGTGTATTTTCCACGCCGGGTCATCCCGATGTTGCCGGAGAAACTTTCGAACGGGCTGTGTTCGCTGAATCCCGGCGTCGATCGTCTGGCGATGGTTTGCGACATGGAAATAGATTCGCATGGCGAGATCACCGCTTACCGTTTCTATCCGGCAGTTTTTTGTTCGCACGCGCGACTGACCTATGACCAGGTCTGGAGCTGGCTTGCCGGAACGGCGCAGGTGACGAACGAGGCCGAGCGCGCGCTGCTGCCGCGGCTGCAGGCGCTCTATGCGCTGTTCAAGGTACTCTGCGAGGCGCGCAGCAAGCGCGGAGCGATCGATTTTGAGACGATCGAAACGGTGATGCTGTTCAACGAGCACGGCAAGATCGAGAACATCGTTCCGCTGCGCCGTAACGATGCTCATCGTCTGATCGAAGAGTGCATGCTGGCTGCCAATGTCTGCGCTTCCGACTTTCTCCAGAGAAGACGGCATCCATGCCTCTATCGCATCCATGAAGGCCCGACGCCAGAGAGGCTCGAAGCACTGCGCAACTTCCTCAGGGAGTTCGGAATCGGCCTTGGCGGTGGGGACGATCCGAAGGCCAAGGACTACGCCAGGCTGCTGGACAGTATCAGGGACAGGCCCGATGCGCAGTTGCTGCAGACGGTGATGCTGCGTTCCTTGCGCCAGGCGCTGTACAGCCCGGACAACGTGGGCCACTTCGGGCTGTCGTACGAGCACTACACGCATTTCACTTCGCCGATCCGCCGCTACCCGGACTTGCTGGTTCACCGTTCGATCAAGGCCGCGCTGGGCGGGACGCACTACACTCCCGGCGATTGGGAGGAGATCGGCCTGCATTGCTCGATGACCGAGCGGCGTGCCGACGAGGCAACGCGCGACGTCGGCAACTGGCTAAAATGCTATTACATGCGAGACCGAATCGGCGAGGTTTTTGCTGGGACGATCGCGGCGGTGGTGCCCTTTGGCATCTTCGTGGCGCTCGATCAGGTGTATGTCGAGGGTCTGGTGCATGTATCGGAGCTCGGCGAGGAGTACTTTCAGTACGACCAGGTCAAGCACCAGATGCTGGGCGAGCGCACCGGTCGACGCTATCGCCTCGGCGACCGATTGCAGGTGAAGCTCGTGAGGGCGGATCTGGAGACGGGGCGGATCGACTTCGTGCTTCCGGATGCGTCGTGATGCCGGATCGATCTGCTTCGGTTACCCGTGCGGGTTGGTGTCGAAGAGCGCGCAGAGGATAGTGTGGCGCCGCGCCGCGGTGCCGTTCGCGGAGTCGCGGCAGGCAACGGAAAGGTGAAGTGGTGAACGCAGAGATTCGGGAAGTGCCATCGCACGAGGCGTCGGCGGATACCTCGGCGAGGCTGCTGCGCGTGGTGTCGGCGATGGTCGAGGAGACTCGTCCGGGACGGGTCGGGCGCGTGGGCATGCACAGCCATCTCGAGCGGGATCTCGGTCTGGACAGTCTGGCGCGCGTCGAACTGCTGCTGCGCGTCGGTAGCGAGTTCGGCAAGTCACTGCCCGAGGCGGCGCTCGCCGAGGCCGAAACCACACAGGACCTTCTACGTTTCATCGACCGGGCGAGTGCCGAGCGCCCTGCGGCGGAGCGCGTCGAGTTTGCCGGCCGCGTCGGCCAGATCAGCATTCCCAGGCACGCCGAGACGCTGGTCGAAGTCCTCGAGTGGTACGTGAAACACGAGGCGCAACGCCCGCACGTGCTGCTCTACGGGGATGCCGGCAGCGAGCACGGTGCATCCGGCGCGCAGGTAATCACCTACGGCGATCTGTTGCTGCAGGCGCGTCGCGTGGCGACCGGGTTGGTGTCGCGCGGCCTGCTGCCACGACAGGCGGTTGCGCTGATGCTGCCCACCGGACGGGACTATCTGACGAGCTTTTTCGGGGTGATGCTCGCCGGTGGCATTCCCGTGCCGATCTATCCCCCGGCGCGCCTGGGGCAGATCGAGGATCACCTGCGGCGACACGCGCGCATCCTGGCCAACGCCGAGGCAGTGTTCATCATCACCGTGCCCGCGGCAAAGGGTGTGGCTGCGCTGCTGCGTGCAGAGGCGCCGACGCTGACCGACATCCTGACCCCGGCGGAACTAGACAGCGAGCCGATCAGCTTGCTCTACCGGGCCGGGCCGGACGACATTGCCTTTCTGCAATACACTTCCGGCAGTACCGGCGACCCGAAGGGGGTCGTCCTCAGCCATGCCAACCTGCTCGCCAATCTGCACGCCATTGGCGATGCCGTCGGGGTGTCAGGCGACGACGTTTTCGTTTCGTGGTTGCCTCTATACCACGACATGGGTTTGATCGGCGCCTGGTTCGGTTCGCTCTATTTCGGCATGCGCCTGGTGCTGATGTCGCCGCTGGCGTTCCTGGCGCAACCGGTGCGCTGGCTGCGGGCCATTTCGCAGCATCGCGCAACGGTTTCTGCTGCGCCCAATTTCGCCTACGACTTGTGTGCGCGCAGGCTCGCCGACGCCGATCTCGCCGGGCTCGATCTCTCCAGCTGGCGCCTCGCCCTGAACGGTGCCGAACCAGTGAGCCCGGCAACGCTGCAGGCCTTTGCCACCCGCTTCGCTCCCTATGGCCTGAGTGGCAAGGCGATCACCCCCGTCTATGGTCTGGCCGAGAATTCGGTCGGGCTGGCATTCCCGCCGCTGGATCGTGGACCACGCATCGACCGGATCGAGCGGGAGGCGCTGGTCCATCGCAAGTGTGCGCTGCCGGTGGCCAGAGAAGACGGCGACGCGATGTGCGTGCCGGCATGCGGCCACGTCTTGCCGCGGCACGAAATCCGCGTGGTCGACGAGCATGGCGCCGAACTGCCCGATCGGCGTGTCGGGCGTCTGCAATTTCGAGGGCCGTCTGCGACGCGCGGCTACTATCGCAATCCGGCGGCGACAGAAACACTGTTTCGCGACGGTTGGCTGGACTCCGGTGATTTCGCCTATACCGTGGAGGGCGAGATTTACCTGACCGGTCGGGTCAAGGATCTGATCATCCGTGGCGGTCGCAACCTCTATCCGTACGAACTCGAGCAGGCGGTCGGCAACCTCGCAGGTGTGCGCAGGGGATGCGTCGCGGTTTTTGCCAGCAACGACCCGGTCACTGCCAGCGAGCGGCTGGTCGTCCTTGCAGAAACGCGCGAGGACGATGCCGGGCGGCGCGACGCGTTGCAGCGGCAGATCAACGAAACGGCGATCGAGGTCATCGGCATGCCGGCGGACGAGGTCGTTCTCGCTCCGCCGAACTCGGTGCTCAAGACTTCGAGCGGCAAGATCCGGCGCAACGCCTCGCGTGAAGCCTTCGAACAGGGCTTGATCGGTGCCCGCAGTGCTCCTCCGCGAATCCAGCTCTGGCGGCTTGCCATGGCGTCGCTGCGCGCCCGCCTTGCCGAGTCGACCGATCATCTCGTGACCAGGGCGTACGGTGCGTGGTGCTGGTGTGTCTTTCTGCTCCTCGCCCTGCCGGTGATCCCGCTGGTGGTCGCCTTCCGTAGGCCGGCGATCGGCCGTCACGTCGTACACCGTGCGGCACGCGTCTTCCTGCGGTTGGTCGGCATGGCGATTCCGTCTGCTCGCGCCGGCGACCTGCCCAAGCTACCGCACCTGCTGCTGGTCAACCACTGCAGTTATCTTGACTCCCTGGTGCTCGGTGCCGTCCTGCCGCCCGGCTGCGCCTACGCTTTCGTTGCCAAGCGCGAGTTCGTCGAACAGCCGCTCGTGCACGCTTTCCTGCGCGCGCTGGGTACGCTTTTCGTCGAGCGTTTCGATGCGGCCAGGAGTCAGGAAGACGTGGAAGCAATCGTCGCTGCGCTGGCCCGAGGTCGCAAGGTGGTGGTCTTCCCGGAAGGCACTTTCTCCCGGGAGGCCGGGCTCAAGCCGTTCCGCATGGGCGCTTTCGTCGCCGCGGCGCGGGCCGGTGTGCCGGTGCTGGTCGGCGGATTGCGCGGAACGCGCGCAGTGCTGCGTGATCAGACCTGGATGCCGCGCCGCGGCCAGGTGGCGTTCGAGATCGGACCTCTGCTTGCTCCCGATGGCGACGACTGGGGCGCAGCGGTGCGCCTGCGTGACGCAACGCGCCGGGCGATGCTGCAGTTCTGCGGCGAGCACGACCTCGAGCGCTGAGAGCTTGTGTGCGAAGCAGGCGATCGGATCGGTGGAAAGGCGCGCGGCGTCAGCGTTTACCTGCTTGCTGTGCTCTCCGCTCTCCCGGTGGTGATTGCACGCCCAGCCGCAGGCAGGCGCGCAATCTCGTGGTTATGCTTTGATCACTTCAGGCCGAGGATCCATTTCACCAGTTTGTTGGCTTCCTCAGGCGTAACCGAAGGGTTCGGCGGCATCGGCACCGGACCCCAGACGCCCTTGCTCCCCTTGATCACCTTCTCGGCGAGCATCGCTTCGTCTGCGGCGGTGTATTTCTTCGCCACTTCCTTGTAGGCGGGGCCGACGAGCTTCTTGTCGACCGCGTGGCAGGACAGGCAATTCTTGGACTTCGCCAGGGCTTCGGCGTCGTCGGCTGCTTGGGTAGTGCCGGTGGCGATCATGCCGGCAGCCGCCAGCAGGCACAGGTGGATAGTCTTCATCTTTGCTCCGTTTGCAATCAGGGATTCGTAATCATCCGGCTTGGGCAGCAGGCCTGGTCATACCATCTCGTTCGTCGACCGACGGCCGGGCAGGTCGTGAGCGAACCTGCCCGGTCGGCAGCGGCTTAGTAGACGTCGTTCTGCGTGTTATAGACGTTGAACTTGCCGGTCGGTGTCACGATGCGAGGATCCTTGATCACCGCCTTCAGCTTGCGCGTCTTGTCGTCCACGATGACGAGTGCAGATTCCTCGCTGCCGGAACTCCACACGGAGAACCAGACTTCGTCCCCAGCACGGTTGTACTCGGGCTGAACGACGCGCTTCGAACCCGGTTTGACACCGGCCCACTCGCCGATCGGAAGCAGGTCGAAGCCCTTGTCGAGGTTGTTGATGTCGAACACCGCCACCGATTGCGAGATGCTCGGATCGGGATTGAGCGGTGCGTCGACCCACAGATTCTTTGACTTCGGATGGGTCTTGATGAACAGGGAGCCGCCGCCCGAGCCCTTCAGCGTTTGCACCACTTTCCACGCGTACTGCGCGTGCTTGACGGGGTCGGTACCGATCAGCGTGATGCTGTCGTCTCCGAGATGGCTGGTCGCCCAGACCGGGCCGAACTTCGGATGCACGAAGTTTGCGCCCCTTCCCGGATGTGGCGTCTTGCCGACCGACACTACGGCTGCCAGCTTGCCGTCCTTGGTATCGATCACGGCGATCTTGTCGGAAGCGTTCGCTGCATCCATGAAGTAGCGTCCGGTCGATTCGAATCCGCCGTCATGCAGGAAGCGCGGCGTCTTGATCATCGTCACCTTGAGGTTGTCGATGTCGCTGTAGTTGACCATATGGACGACACCGGTTTCCTTGGCGTTGACCAGAAACTCCGGATGGAAATGCGACGCGACGATCGCCGCGACGCGTGGCTCGGGGTGATACTCGTTGGCATCCGAGGTCATGCCGCGCGTGCCGATGATCTTTAGCGGCTTCAGCGTGTCGCCATCCATGAGCACATACTGTGGCGGCCAGTAGCTGCCGGCGATCGCGTAGCGGTCCTCGTAACCCTTGAATTTCGACGTCTCGATCGAACGGGCCTCGAGACCAACGCGGATCTCGGCAACCGCCGTCGGCTTCTCCATCCACAGGTCGATCAGCACGACCTTGGCATCCCGACCGATGACATAGAGATAGCGGCCTGATTTCGACAGGCGCGAGATATGCACCGCGTAACCGGTGTCGATCACTTCGACGATCTTCTTGCTGGCGCCGTCGATCAGGGCAATCTTGCCGGCGTCGCGCAGCGTCACGGAGAACAGGTTGGGCACGTCGAGGTTGTTCATCTTGGTCTTCGGGCGCTGCGACGGCGGCACAAGCACTTTCCAAGTCGCGTTCATTTCCTTCAGGCCAAACTCCGGCGGCGTCGGCGGCTCATGCTGGATGTAGCGCGCCATGATGTCCACTTCCTTGTCCGTAAGCGTCCCCGAGCTACCCCAGTTGGGCATTCCCTGTGGCGAGCCGTAGAAGATGAAGGTCTTCAGATAGTCCGATCCCCGCTCCAAGGTGATGTCGGTTGTCAGCGGCTTGCCGGTCGCCCCCTTGCGAAGTACGCCATGGCAGCCTGCGCAACGCTCGAAGTAGATCTTCTTGCCCACTTCGAAATCTGCCTTGCTCATCGGCGGCGATTTCGGGTTCAGCGTCTGGACCATTTCGACGCCGCCGACCGGCGACGAGCCGCCGATCTGCATCGGCCCTTCCTCGAGTGGTTTCTTCGCTTCCTCGGCACCAAGGTGACCGATCGCGAGCGCGACGCTGGCGGCCAGTATGGCCAGCTTTCCTGCACTGTCCTTCTTCATTTGTACCCTCCTGTGAATGAGAAACTTCCCGCCTGCGTCGTCCGACACTACCGGCATGGCGTTGCCGTTTTACTGCACCAGAAATGTCGCCTCGGCGTCCAGGTCTACGTTTTCGATCACCGCCTGTCCGGCCAGAACACGAAGATACTGGCGGAGCGCGGTCACATAGGTCTTCTGCCGCAGCGCACATGCCACCGTGGCATGCACCACTGCAAACGGCTGCGCAACACCGGCATTGCGCCCAAGGATCTCGACCACGTGCAGGCCAAAGCGGCTGTGCACGAGTCGCGGCAGGACACCCATCGAGGTCTGGCCAAACACCTCCCGAGCGAACTCGGGAGCGCAATCGGAAGCGGCCAGCCAGCCGAGGTCGCCGCCCTCGGCAGCGCTCGGACAATTCGACAGGAGACGAGCCGCCGCGGCGAAGCGGTCCGCCTCGTCATCGTCGTGGCTGCGAACATCGAGCAGAGCCGCCTCGGCGCGCCTTCTCAAGGCGCCCAGGTCGACGCCGGGGGTGACTGCGAAAAGGATATGCCGCAGGTGCACCGTCTCGCCTGTCTGGTAGGTGCTGGCGTGCGCCAGATAGTGGCGCCGGCACTCGTCCTCGGATGGTTCGGGCACCTGCAAGGTGTCGTCGAGCAGTGCTTCGATGGCCATCGCACTCTGTTCGCCGATCACTCCGTCGGCGCTCGGCGCATCCTCGGCGCAGAGCAGTCCCGCCGCCTGCGCCGCCTGTCGCAGCAGTTCCGTGCACGCGCGCTGGCGCAGTTCTTCCGCCGTCAGCACTGCCGCGGCGGTGTGCAGCGCGACACCGTTGACGCGTGCGATGCTGTGGGCGCAATCGGTGGTCGGCATGCGCTTGCCCTACTGTGCGGCGCCGGGTTGGCGGACCTGGCCCGCGGGGACGTTGAGCCGGCGGCTGCGCACCAATTGATACGGGCGCAGCAGGTAGGCAAGCGAGGCGAAGCCGCTCCACACATGCACCATGCGGGTGAAGGGGAAGACCAGGAAGAGGCTCATGCCGAGGAACATGTGCAGCTTGAAGACCCAACTGACCCCGGCCAGCAGATCGGCTGCGTCACCGTGGAAGGTGACGATGGCCTGTGCCCAGCCGGCGAGCAGAAGCATCACGCTGCCGTCCAGATGCTGCGCCGAGAACGGCAGGGTGATCAGGCCGAGCGCCAGCTGCACCCAGAGCAGCGCGAGAATCATGATGTCGCTGGCTTTCGAGGTGGCGCGGATGCGCTCGTCGGTCAGCCGCCGAGCCAGCAGGATCGTCACTCCGACAAAACCCAGAGCACCCGCGATGCCACCCGAGATCATCGCCATCACCTGCTTCGATCCGGCGCTGATGAAATGCTCATAGACGGCGTGCGGCGTCAGCATTCCCAGCAGGTGACCAAAGAAGAGAAAGAGGACGCCGATGTGGAAAAGATTGCTGCCCCAGCGCAGCTGTGCGGTACGCAGGAGTTGGGACGAGTCGCTTTTCCAGGTGTATTGGTCCCGGTCGAAACGGAGCAGGCTTCCCAGGAGAAAGACGCTCAGGCAAATGTAGGGGTAATACCCGAACAAGAAGGTATTGAGCCAGGTGCTCATGCTTGCACTCCTCCTGCGACAGATGTGCTGCGTACGAAATGAATGGGCTGCGCCTGCTGGGGTCGGGTCTGGCCGAGCGCCGAGCAGCCGCCGAAAACGGGCGGTTCGGCCCAGCTTGCGTCGATCGGTTCGTCGGCGACGATTGCCACGGCCTCGGCCTTCTCGCCGGCCAGCTCGATCAGCGACGCGATCACGCTGGCATACGCCGAGCGCCGCCGTTGCAGCGCCGCGAAGAGGGCGTTGAGCAGATGGACGAACTCGCAGAGCAGGGCGCGCGCTTCGCGTGGCGGCTGTGTCGACGCGAATTCGAGCACGACCGGCAGGTAATCGGGCAACTCGCCGGGCGCGAGGTGCAGGCCCGCACTCTCGTAGGTGCGCAGCAGATCGACCATCGCCGGGCCGCGCTCGCGTGAGTCGCCATGGACGTGCTCGAACAGGTGCAGCGAGGTGGAACGCCCGCGATCGAACAGTTCCACGTATTCGGCCTCGACCTCGAGCGGCGGACGGTGCGCGATGGACTGCAGCAGCCCCTGCAATTCTGCCCGCCTGGGCGTGCCGAGAGCAGCTTCGGCGTCGAGCGCGGCAGCCATTTCGTCTACGTTCGCGCGCGTCTCCGCGTCCGGGTAGCCGAGCAGACGTGCCAGCGCGCGCAGCGTCCTGTTTGCCGTGGGGATCGTCTCGAAGAGAGCCATGACTCAGATCTCCACCTTGACCGGAATGGTGCGCCGCTTGCCTGCACCGAACAGACTCGTCTGGCTGGCGCCCTCCGAGCAGCCGTTGCCAAATGAAAAGCCGCAGCCGCCGCGTACGTCGAAGGCGTTTTCGGCATATTCGCGGTGCGTGGACGGGATGACGAAGCGGTCCTCGTAGTTGGCAATGGCCATCACCCGATACATCTCCTCGACTTCGGCCTGGGTCATCTGCACCTGCTTGAGCACCTCCAGGTTGACGCGGCCGTCGACGTGTTTGTCACGCTGATAGGCACGCATCGCCAGCATGCGTTCGAGGGCGCGCACCACGGGCGCCGTGTCGCCGGCGGTCAGCAGGTTGGCCAGGTACTTGACAGGTATGCGCAGTTGCTTGACGTCGGGGATTTCGCCGTTGCTTCCCAGGTGGCCGGCATTGGCCGCCGCGCTGATTGGCGAGAGCGGTGGGACGTACCAGACCATCGGCAGCGTACGGTATTCGGGGTGCAGCGGCAGCGCTACCTTCCAGTCGACCGCCATCTTGTAGACCGGACTGTTGCGCGCGGCGTCCATCCAGGCGTCGGGGATTCCGTCGATGCGCGCCTGCTCGATGACCTTCGGATCGTTGGGGTCGAGAAAGATCTGCAGCTGCGCCGGGTAGAGGTTGCGATCGTGCTCACCGCTGGCCGCTTCGCCGATGCGGTCCGCGTCGTACAGCAGCACGCCCAGATAGCGGATGCGACCGACGCAGGTTTCCGAACAGACCGTCGGTTGTCCGGATTCGATCCGCGGATAGCAGAAGATGCATTTTTCGGCCTTGCCGCTCTTCCAGTTGTAGTAGATCTTCTTGTACGGACAGCCGGAAACGCACATCCGCCAGCCGCGGCACTTGTCCTGGTCGATCAGGACGATGCCGTCTTCCTCGCGCTTGTAGATCGAGCCCGACGGGCACGATGCCACGCACGCGGGGTTCAGGCAGTGTTCGCAAAGACGCGGCAGATACATCAGGAAGGTGTTCTCGAACTCGCCGTAGATTTCCTTCTGGATGTCGTCGAAGTTCCGGTCCTGGCCGCGCTTGCTGAACTCGCCGCCCAGGATTTCCTCCCAGTTCGGTCCCCACTCGATCTTTTCCAGGCGCTTGCCGGTGATCAGGCTGCGCGGCCGTGCGGTCGGTGCCGCCTTCATTTCCGGCGCCGAGTGCAGATGCTCGTAGTCGAAGGTGAAGGGTTCGTAGTAGTCGTCGATCTGCGGCATGTTCGGGTTGGCGAAGATGCGCATCAGCAGCTTCCACTTCGCTCCCTGGCGTGGTTCGATATTGCCGTTCGCCTTGCGTACCCAGCCGCCGTTCCAGCGATCCTGGTTTTCCCACTCCTTGGGGTAGCCGATCCCGGGTTTGCTTTCGACGTTGTTGAACCACGCGTACTCCATTCCGGGACGGCTGGTCCACACGTTCTTGCAGGTGACCGAACAGGTGTGGCAGCCGATGCACTTGTCCAGATTCAACACCATGCCGATTTGGGCGCGAACTTTCATGCCTGTGCTCCTTGCGCTGGCTCGTCGAGCCAATCCACGCGGGCCATCTTGCGGACCACGACGAACTCGTCGCGATTGGTGCCGATCGTCCCGTAATAGTTGAATCCGTAGCTGAACTGGGCGTAGCCGCCGATCATGTGGGTGGGCTTGAGGACGGCGCGCGTCACCGAATTGTGGATGCCGCCGCGGACGCCGGTGATCTCGGAACCGGGGGTGTTCACGATCTTCTCCTGCGCGTGATACATCAGGACCATTCCCGGGTTGACCCGCTGACTCACCACTGCGCGGGCGGCAATGGCGCCGTTGACGTTGAACAGTTCGACCCAGTCATTGTCGACGATCCCCGCTGCCCGTGCGTCATCCTCGCTCAACCAGATGATCGGTCCGCCTCGACTGAGCGTCAGCATCAGCAGATTGTCCGTATAGGTCGAGTGTATCCCCCATTTCTGGTGCGGCGTGATGAAATTCAGCAGGATTTCCGGGTTGCCATTGCGCCGGACGCCATGGATGCCGGCGGTGGTTTTGAGATCGACTGGCGGCCGGTAACTCGAGAAGCCTTCGCCAAAGGCGATCATCCACGGATGGTCGAGATAGAACTGCTGACGGCCGCTCAGCGTGCGCCAGGGAATCAGTTCATGCACGTTGGTGTAACCGGCGTTGTACGAAACCGTTTCGCTTTCGATGCCGCTCCAGGTCGGTGAGCTGATGATCTTGCGTGGCTGCGCCTGGATGTCGCGGAAACGAATCTTCTCGTCCTCGCGGTACAGCGCCAGGTGGCTGTGATCGCGGCCCGTGACCTTGCCCAGTGCCCGCCACGCCTTGACGGCGACATGGCCGTTGGTCTCCGGCGCGAGTTGCAGCACCACTTCGCAGGCATCGATGTCGCTCTCGATTTTCGGCATGCCGCAGGTGACGCCCTCGGCGAGCACCACGCCGCTCAGTTCGCCGAGTTGCTTCACTTCATCCTGGGTATTCCAGGCAATGCCCTTGCCACCATTGCCGAGCCTGCCCATCAGCGGACCGAGAGCGGTGAATCGCTTATAGACATTCGGGTAGTCGCGTTCGACGACCTGCACCTGTGGCGCCGTCTTGCCGGGGATCAACTCGGTTTCGCCGCGCTTCCAGTCCTTCACGTCGAGCGCCTGCGCCAGTTCGGCGGCGGTATCGTGCATCATCGGCGTCAGCACGGCCTCCCGTTCGACGCCCAGGTGGCCGACGCAGATCTCGCTGAACTTCCTGGCGAAACCCTTGTAGATCTCCCAGTCGCTGCGCGACTGCCAAGCGGGATCCACCGCCGCCGACAAGGGATGGATGAAGGGATGCATGTCACTGGTGTTGAGGTCGTTCTTCTCGTACCAGGTTGCGGTTGGCAGCACGATGTCCGAGTAGAGGCAGGTGGTGCTCATGCGGAAATCCAGCGTCACCAGCAGATCGAGTTTGCCCTCCGGGGCCTTCTCGTGCCAGACGACTTCCGTCGGCCTCGCCTGCTCATCGCCCAGATCCTTGCCCTGAACGCCGTTGCTGGTGCCCAGCAGGTGCTTGAGGAAGTACTCGTGTCCCTTGCCCGAGGAACCGAGCAGGTTGGAGCGCCAGACGAACAGGTTGCGTGGCCAGTTGCTGGGGTTGTCCGGATCGGTGCAACTCAGTTTCAGCGAGCCATCGGTCAATGCCCTGGCGACATAATCCCGGACCTCCAGGCCAGCCGCCTGTGCGTCGCGCACCACCTGCAACGGATTGGTCTGAAGTTGCGGCGCCGAAGGCAGCCAGCCCATGCGCTCGGCGCGCACGTTGTAGTCGATCATGCTGCCCGCGTACTTGCCCCGGTCGGCGAGAGGCGAGAGTACCTCTTCCATGCCGAGCTTTTCGTAGCGCCACTGGTCGGTGTGAGCGTAGAAGAAGCTGGTCGAATTCATCTGGCGTGGCGGGCGGATCCAGTCGAGCGCAAAGGCCAGCGCGGTCCAGCCGGTTTGCGGGCGCAGTTTCTCCTGTCCGACGTAATGTGCCCAGCCACCACCGCTCTTGCCGATGCAGCCGCACATCATCAGCAGGTTGATGATGCCGCGATAATTCATGTCGCTGTGGTACCAGTGGTTCATCGCCGCGCCGATGATGACCATCGACTTGCCGTGCGTCCGGTCGGCGTTGTCGGCGAACTGGCGGGCGACAGTGATGACCTGGTCGCGCGGCACGCCGGTGATGCTCTCCTGCCAGGCAGGGGTATAGGGTACATTGTCGTCGTAGCTAGTGGCTGCCGCTTCGCCGGGCAGACCGCGAGCGACGCCGTAGTTGGCCACCTGCAGGTCGAACACCGTGGCTACCAGCACTTCACGCAGACCGCCGTCCCCGGCGAGCGTCAGTCGCTGCACCGGAACCGTACGCACCAGCACGTCACTTTGCCGATTGCTCGGGAAGTGCTCGCTGTGCACGCCCCCGAAATAGGGGAACCCGACCTGCGCGCTGGCGACCGTTTCCGGCGTTCCTTCGAGCAGCGACAGCTTGAGCTTCACCTGCTCGCCAGCGACTGCCTCGCGGTCTTCGAGGTTCCACTTGCCCTGATCGCTGCGTCCTTCGCTACCCCAGCGGAAGCCGATTGAACCATTCGGCACGACGACCTTGCCGGTCGCATCGAACGCCACGGTCTTCCATTCCGGGTTGTTGTCCTGGTCGAACTTGCCGGCGAAATCGGAGGCGCGCAGATAGCGATCGGGCACCAGCAACTTGTCGCCAGACGGGGTGGTGTGCTCCTTGAGCATCACCAGCAGTGGCAGATCGGTGTAGCGGCGGACATAGTCGTCGAAATACTCGCTGCGCCTGTCGAAATAGAACTCCTTCAGGATCACAT
This sequence comes from Accumulibacter sp., assembly GCF_023806565.1. Classification (GTDB taxonomy): domain Bacteria; phylum Pseudomonadota; class Gammaproteobacteria; order Burkholderiales; family Rhodocyclaceae; genus Accumulibacter. The sequence goes on from NZ_JAMTDV010000062.1 coordinate 131,131, forward strand.
GCCCCATCGCCATCGCCACAGCCGCGTCGGTGCCCTGCTTGGGGTGCATCCAGAGGTCGGCGAGCTTGGCCACTTCGGAATAGTCCGGGGTCACCGCCACCGTCTTGGCACCCTTGTAACGCACCTCGGTGAAGAAGTGCGCGTCCGGGGTGCGCGTCTGCGGCACGTTGGAGCCCCAGGCGATGAGAAAGGTCGAGTTGTACCAGTCGGCCGATTCGGGGACGTCGGTTTGTTCGCCCCATATCTGCGGGCTGGACGGCGGCAGGTCGCAGTACCAGTCGTAGAAGCTCATGCAGACGCCGCCGATCAGGCTCAGATAGCGGCTGCCGGCAGCGTAGCTGACCATCGACATGGCGGGAATCGGCGAGAAGCCGATCACCCGATCGGGCCCGTGTTTCTTGATCGTATAAACGTTTGCCGCGGCGACGATTTCGTTGACTTCCTCCCAGCTCGAGCGCACGAAGCCACCGAGACCGCGCACGCTCTGATACTCGCGGCGCTTGGCGTCGGACTCGACGATCGACGCCCAGGCATCCACCGGCTCGTACGCCAGGCGGGCGGCACGCCAGCTCTTGAGCAGACGGCCGCGCACCATCGGATACTTCACCCGGTTCGCACTGTAGAGGTACCAGCTATAGCTGGCGCCGCGCGCGCAGCCGCGCGGTTCGTGGTTGGGCATGTCCCAGCGGGTGCGCGGATAGTCGGTCTGCTGGGTTTCCCAGGTGACGATGCCGCCCTTGACGTAAATCTTCCATGAACACGAACCCGTGCAATTGACGCCATGCGTCGAGCGCGCGATCTTGTCGTGCGCCCAGCGATTGCGGTAGGCGTCTTCCCAGGTGCGGTCCTCGCCGGTGACCTTGCCATGGTCGTCGGCAAAGGTCTCGCTTGGCGCAGAGAAGTAGCTCAGTCGGTCTAGAAAGTGGCTCATGCGGATTCCTCGGGAACGTAAGGGCCTGGCAGATCAGGGATTCTTCACGTACGCGTTGGCGCGCAGGTAGAACCACCAGTTGAGCACCAGACACACGGCGTAAAACATGGAAAAACCGTACATTGCGATCTGCGGCGTGCCTGCCTTGATCTGGTCGCCGATGACAATGGGAGCGATGAAGGCGCCGTAGGCGGCGACGGCGGAAGTCCAGCCGAGTACCGGGCCGGCCTGCTGCCGATCGAAGATCACGCCGATGGTGCGGAAGGTCGAGCCGTTGCCGATGCCGCTGGCCGCGAAAAGCACGATGAACAGGCCGAGAAAGGCGGGGAAGTATTGCTCGGGGGTAGCCGAGGCATACGCCTGCATCATCACGTAGCCGACCGCGATCGAGGCGACCACCATCACCGCGGAGATGAACTGGGTGACGATCGAGCCGCCAAGCTTGTCGGAGATCCAGCCGCCGATCGGGCGCACCGCGGCCCCGACGAAAGGCCCGATCCACGCGTAGGCCAGTACAGTGGGCGCGTTCGGGTTGTTCGTGGTGTGCTGCATCACGCCGTTCGCGTCGGGCACGTGGCTGACTCCGAAGATCACCTTCATCGCCAGCGGCAAGGCCATCGAGAAGCCGATGAACGAGCCGAAGGTGACGATGTACAGCGCCGTCAGGCTCCAGGTGTGCTTGTCCTTGAAGATCGCGAACTGCCTGGCAACATTCTCCTTCATCGTGCCAAATGCCGCCAGCTTCATGATCAGCAGCGCGCTGACGATATCGAGCGGGATCGCGACCCACATGCTGATGAGGCCCAGGCCCGTGGGCTTGGGCAGGTAAAGGTAGAGGCCGAGGATCGACGGGATGAAGGCCAGCGTGTAGAGCCACGTGATCTTGGCGAACGCGACGATGGGGTTACCGGTGTCCGGCGAGACGCTCTTCAGGTTGTTCATGCCAAACCAGCAAAGAATCGACAGCGGCACCAGCGAGAGCACCCAGGCGAAGCCGGCGTTCTGGATCCAGGTCGGCGTGCTGGCCGGGATCTTGCCGAAAATCCAGCCGCTGTTCTTGAGCAGCGTCATTGGCTCGCCGCCAAAGGAGCCGAGCAGCGGCACTGTCATTACCAGTGGGATGACGATCTGCATCGTCGTCACGCCGAAGTTGCCGAGTCCGGCGTTGAGTCCGAGGGCGGTGCCCTGCAGCCGCTTCGGGAAGAAGGTGCTGATGTTCGACATCGAACTCGCGAAGTTTCCTCCGCCCACCCCGCACCACAGCGCCATCAGTTGGAAGGCCCACAGCGGCCAGTCCTTGTGCTGCAACACGATGCCGGTTCCGATCGCCGGTGCCAGCAGCATCGCGGTGGTCAGAAAGATGGTGTTGCGGCCGCCGGCCAGGCGGATCAGGAACGAGGCCGGAATGCGCATCGTCGCGCCGGCGATCCCGGAGATTGCGGTGAGCGTGAACAGCTCGGCCTGGCTGAAGGGAAAGCCGAGATTGAGCATCTGCACCGTGATGATTCCCCACATGCCCCAGACGGCAAAACCGCACAGCAGTGCCGGCACAGAAATCCAGAGATTGCGGTAGGCGATCCGCTTGCCGGTGTTTTCCCAGAATGCGTCGTCTTCGGGTCGCCAGTCGATGACGTCGGCCGAACTCGTGCGTACGGACGCGGCGGGCTTGGTGCTTTGCATAAGGGCTCCGATCAAGAAAGGGAGGGCGTGCGCACGCTAGGAGGCTCGGCGGCTATCGGCGCCCAGGAGATGGGTGCCGCGCACTTCGGTGTAGTACATCCATATCAGCGAAACCCAGACCACTCCGTACATCAGCATGAACGCGCTGGAACGAATGCCGGTGAGGTCCATGATCGCGCCGAACATGATCGGCAGCACGAATCCGCCCAGTCCCCCTGCCAGTCCGACGACGCCGGAAATGACCCCGATGTTGGCCGGATATTCGTCGGAGATGTACTTGAACACCGACGCCTTGCCGAAAGCCCAGGCGATGCCGAGCAGGAACACCAAAGCGGTGAACAGGTAGACGTTGAGGCCGATATGGAACGATCTGGGACCATTGACCGTCATGATGGTGAAGTCGGTCTGCGGGTAGCTGAGAAGGAACAGGCAGATCCAGCTCAGCCACAGCACCCACCAAGTCACGGCGTGCGCCCCGAAGCGGTCGGCAAGCCAGCCGCCGACGGCGCGCAGCACCCCGCCGGGCAACGAGAAGCAGGCGGCCAGCAGGGCGGCGTTGGTGATGGTCAGACCGAATTCGCCGACGTAGTACTGGACCATCCACAGGCTCATCGCGACATAGCCGCCAAAGACGATCGAATAGTACTGGCACAGCTTCCAGACCTTGGGATCCTTGAGCGCCACCAGCTGTTGCCGCCAGGTGATCTTCGAATCGACCAGATGCGTCGGATCGGAATGGCTGAACAGCCAGAAGATCAGTGCGGTGGCGAGCATTGCTCCGGAATACACCTGGGGAACCGCGGTCCAGCCGAACGCGACGATCAGCGCCGGCGCGACGAACTTGTTGACCGCAGCGCCCGAGTTTCCGGCGCCGTAGACGCCCATCGCAAAACCCTGCCGTTCCTTGCTGAACCAGCGTGCGACGTATGGCGTGCCGACCGAGAACGAGCCGCCGGCCATGCCGACGAACAGGCCGAGGACCAGGAAGTGCCAGTACTCGGTGGCGTAGGAAATCAGGAAGATCGGCACGACACAGAGCATCATCAGCACGAAGAGGACGATGCGGCCGCCGTACTTGTCGGTCCACATTCCCAGGGGCACGCGGATCAGCGAGCCGGTGAGCACCGGCGTCGCCGTCAGCAGGCCGAATTCGGTGGCGTTGAGGCCGAGCGTGGTCTTGATCGGGATGCCGATCACGCCAAACATCATCCACACCATGAAACAAACCGTGAACGCCAGCGTGCTGACGATCAGCACCGCCAGCCCTTGCCCCTGCCTGCTCATAGAAAAGATCCCCGTCCCTGCGTGTCGATCGAAACAGGAGAAGGCTAACGCAGGACCCTGATCAGCCAACTTGATGCGGATCAAGATTAGAAAAATCGCTGGTCGGGCGCTCGCCGACGAGGTAGGCGGCAGGTTTCCGGCGCCGTTTCGGTCATTCCGCGACGAGCAGGCGGGGGCGGCCGGTGCCCGTCTGCCGCTGCCGACTACTGATGCCGCAGCGCCTCGATCGGGTCGAGAGCGGCGGCGCGGAGTGCCGGATAGTAGCCGAAGAAGATACCGACGCCGGCGGCGACAGTGAAGGCGACCAGGATCGAGGCACCGGAGATGACGATCACCATGTCGGTCAACGCGTTGGTCAGAAGCGCCCCGCCGATGCCGAGCAATAGTCCGATCAGGCAGCCGGCGATCGAGATCATCAGCGCTTCGAGCAGGAACTGGGCGAGGACATCCCTCTGACGCGCGCCGATCGCCATGCGGATGCCGATCTCGCGCGTGCGCTCGGTTACCGAGACGAGCATGATGTTCATGATCCCGATGCCGCCGACGAGCAACGAGACCGAAGCAATCGCGCCGAGCAGCACCGACATCACACGCGTTGTCTCGGCGGCCGAATCGGCGGCGGCCGCCAGATTGCGCAGGTAGAAATCGTTGTCCTGTCCCTCGCGCAGGCGATGGCGCTGGCGAAGCAGCGCGACCATGCTCTTCTCGACCGCCGGCATCGCTTCGGCCGAATTCGCCTGCACCAAGATCAGACGCACCGAGCCCGGAAACGGGTTGCCGAAAACCTTGCGCTGCGCGGTGGTCAGCGGAATGATCACGGTATCGTCCTGGTCACGGCCGTCGAGATTCTGCCCCTTCTTGCCGAGCACGCCGATGATCATGAACGGGCTCTGGCCGATGCGCATCGTCTTGCCGAGCGGATCGTCATTCGGGAACAGATTGTCGGCAGCGGTCTGGCCAATCAGAGCCACCCGCGTCGCCGCGCGCACATCGGAGTCGCCGAACGGGTAGCCGCTGACGATCGTCCATGCGCGCGCATCGAGGTAAGGGGGCGTCGTGCCGACCACCGTCGAACTCCAGTTGCTGGCACCGGCCACCAGTTGCTGTGTACCCTGCTGCACGGGAGCGACGTTGACCACGCCGTCGAGCTCGGCGATCGCCGCGGCGTCGGCGATGGTCAGCGTCGGACCACCACCCCCGCCACTGCGCAGCCCGCCGGCGCTGGTCGATCCCGAGATCAGGATGTACAGATTGCTGCCCATGGTGCTGATGGTTTGCGCCACGGCGTACTGTGCGCCCTGGCCGATGGCCATCATCAGCACCACCGAACCGACGCCGATCACCATGCCAAGCATCGTCAGCGCGCTGCGCAGGCGGTTGATCCCCATCGCCTGCCAGGCTTCCCCGAGCATTGCCCTCAACATGCGGTGGGCACGCGCGCCGGGGTCGGCGCGTCACTGACCACGCGTCCGTCACGAAAACGCACCTGCCGCCCGGCGTGCGCGGCGATGTCCGGTTCGTGGGTGACCAGAACGATCGTGATGCCCTCGCGGTTGAGCGCCGCAAACAGCATCATGATTTCTTCGCTGGTGTGGCTGTCGAGGTTGCCGGTCGGTTCGTCGGCGAGGATCAACTGCGGCGAGTTGACCAGCGCCCGCGCGATCGCCACGCGCTGCTGCTGTCCTCCGGAAATGCGGCTGGGCAGTGCGTTGCCATATTCGCCGAGGCCGACCCGGGCCAGTTCGTCCAGCGCCCGCCGCTGCCGCTGGTCGCGCTCGACGCCCGCGTAGACCAGCGGCAGCGCGACGTTGTCGGCCAGTGTCATGCGCGGCAACAGGTTGAAGCCCTGGAAGACGAAACCGATGCTGCGGTTGCGCAACTCCGCCAATTGGTCACGGCTCAATTGCGCCACGCGCTGGCCGGTCAGGAAGTATTCGCCACAGCTCGGTGTATCGAGACAGCCGAGCAGGTTCATGAAGGTCGACTTGCCCGACCCCGAAGGTCCCATGATGGCGACGAACTCGCCCGCCTGGATTTCGAGGTCGACTTCGCGCAGCGCCGGGAAGAGTCCTGCGGCGGTGCGGTAGGACTTGCCGAGACCACAGACGCGAATGACCGGGTCGGCCATCAGAGAAATTCCGTGTCGACCGCGTCGCGCCGCTCGCCAATCGGCGGAAGCTTCGGCGGTCGCCCCCAGACGGTGCTCATCGCGGGCCGGACGGCCGCGTGGCCTGCGGCCGATTGCTGCCCATCAGCAGAAGCTGGCCGTCGAGCGTGCCGACGGCCTTGGCCAGAGTCGCGCGCGACACATACCAGTCGAGCATCGCCTGGATGCGTTGCAGGCGGGCATTGGCCAATGCGCTTTGCGCATTGAGGACGTCGAGGATGTTGCCGACGCCGGCCTTGTATCTTCCCAGCGCGACTCGTTCCGATTGCTCGGCGCTGGCCAGCAGGTCGACACTGCTGCGTACCGTCTGGGTGGCGGTGGCGAGGCTCTGATACGCTTCCCAGACGTCCAGCGCGATCTGCTGACGGACATTGTCGCGCCGGGCGGTCTGCACCTCGGTCCGCGCTTCGGCGGCGCGGACGTTGTACGTGGTGTTGAAGCCGGAGAAGATCGGCAGATTGACGGTCAGGCCGATCGAGCTGCCGTTGGCCGTGGCGCTGCCGAGATCCGCCCATTGCGGACCGGCGCTCAGCGAAAGCGTCGGCATGCCAGCGGCGCGTGCATAGTCGACGCCGGCTTCGGCGGCCCTGAGTTCGGCTTCCGCGGCCTTGAGGTCCGGTCGCTGTTCGCGCGCTTCGGCAATCAGCGCCGCGACGTCGCCTTCGAAGCTCGCGTCCGGCGGCGTCGCTGCGAGGTCGTCGAGCCGCAACGGCTGATTGGCGTCGAGTCCCATGACGTTGGCCAGGCGGCCGAAGCTGTTCCGCAGCAGGCCTTCGGCGCGGATGCGGCTGAGTGTCGCCTGTGACCAGGCGGTCTGCGCCTGCAGTCGATCGGCCGGGGTGCCGGTGCCGACACGATAGCGGACCTCGGCGGCGGTGAGGCTCTCGCGACTGGCCCGCTCCGTCTCCAGCGCGGCAGCCACCGCCGCCCGCGCCGCCTGGGCGTTGTAATACGCCTGCAGGGCGTTGAGAAAGACGCTTTGGACCGTCGAGTCGAGCGTCGAGACGGCGGCGCTCATCAACTGCCGGGCGACTTCGAGGTTGGCCGAGCGGGCGCCGAAGTCGAAGAGCAGCCACGAGAGGGTCAGCGAGGCACTGCGCTGCTGGGCGCTCTGCGAATCGATCCTGACCCGGCTGGCGTTGGCTTGGCCGTTGAGCGTCGGCAGCAAATCGGATTCGGCGAGACCGACCTGGGCGGCCTGCACGCGCGTTGCCGACCACACCTCGCGGGTGGTCGGATTCCTGCAAAGTGCCAGGTTCACGACTTCGAGCAGGCCATAGGGGGCATCGGCTGGCAACGGCTGGCAGGGCGGCGCGGCGCGTTCGCCGTAGAGCGACGGGCGCGGTGGGACCAGCGAGCGGGTGGCGAAGGGGTCGCGCAGTTCGAAGGCGGGCAAATCTCCGGCCAGTGTCCCCAGCAAGAGTGTGGTGATGACGACGTTTCGGGCGTTGCCGCCCTGCTGCCGATCGCTCGTAGGCGCCAAGGCGGGTTTGGCGAGTGCTGGAGGTGTGATCTGAACCATTTTTCGCTAGTATAGCCAGAGGGGGAACGATCTCGTGTGCGTGGCAGTGATCCAGCGGCTGGCATCGAGATGAACCGGATCGTCATTTGCCCCGATGATTGGCGGCTGTCGCGCGGCTTGCTGACGTTGGTGCGCCGTCCCGACGGGGGGCGCTCCGCATTGCCGCTGACCGTACATCGTCCGAGCATGCTGGTCGGCGACAGCGCAAGCGGGCGCATCATTTACTTCCAGGCCTTTTTGTCACCTGTGCGAATTCCTCTCGGGGCGGAGCACCCTCGGCCTGACACCGAAATTCGGCCAGGCAAGGCTGGACATCGTCCCCGCCGACTGCGTTGCCAGGATCATCGCCTGGTGGACTACGATGACGATCAGCGGCGGCGGCGCATCCTGCATTCCTGCTCGGGGCCGGATCTGGCGCTGCCGCTGTACCGCCTGCGCGACCGTGTGCGGCAGGCGTATTCGCTTGCCGGCCGCCGGCTGCCACCGGTCATCAATCTGCCCACGGGAGTCTTTCGGGCGATCCTGACCGGCGTCACCGTGCTGATGTCGGACGAGGCCAGGCGCGCGGTCAGGACGCTGCCGCCATTCCTCGATTGCCTCGCCACCGACCGGGCCTTTGCCAACCGGGATACGCAGCAACTGGTTGCCGATGCCGGTCTGCCCGTACCGGATCTTGAGCAATACCTCGACCGTGTCCTGCACTACCATCTGGATGCTGCGCGAGCCGATTGACGGGAGAGGGCGGATCCGGAGATACTTGCACACTCAGTCGGACATCCGCTTCTTCCGCGGGTCCCGCAAGCCCAGAGCGGTCTCGCCTTCGTTCTCCCTTGCTTTCCAATCCGCCCCTGTCCAATCACTCCAATAGCTGGTATGTCTGTTTCACCAAGCCTCGCCAGGAGGCTCTGGCGAAGCGTAAGCTCGAGGAACAGGGGTACGAGGTCTTCCTTCCGATGCTCACGCAGTGGGAGAGGAAAAAGGAGGGCTGGGCAAGAAAGCAGCAGGTGATGTTCCCTCGCTACGCTTTCCTGCGTTGTGGTCGCCCCGGGCAAAGCATCGGCCCGGTCCGCAGCACACCCGGGATGAGCGGGCTGGTGACCTTCGGCATGATCCCGGCGACGCTCGACGAATCGATCCTGGAAGCGATCCGCGCGCTGGTCGAGCGCCAGGAAAACCGGTCAAATGAGGAACTATTTCCTTTCCAGGCCGGCGACAGCGTGGAAATATGCGATGGTCCGCTGAAGGGGATGTCCGGGATCGTTTCCGCCGTCGCCACGGAACGGGTGACGGTGCTGCTTAGCCTGCTCGGTCGGGAAAAGCCGGTCGCGATACCTCCGGATCAACTGGCCCTGGGGTAGGTGTCGTCGGGCTGCATGGCTGAAGTGCTGAATGCTGTGAGGCATTCGGGCATGGCGGTAGCGTGCCCGGAGAATCGAAGACGAATTCGGCCGGAAGCGCGCCCGAACAGCGCCACGCGCGCAGCAGGAGACGACTTCGAACGCGGCTCCGACGACTCATAGCCCTTCATTCCGGAACCGCTGCCGCTGCCCCGCGTGACCGAAACCGATACCTCTGACAACGTCGCCGACAGCTACGACAGTCCGTGGAAGGACATGCTCGAACATGCCTTCCCCGAGTTCATGGCCTATTATTTCCCGGCTGCCGACGCAGAGATCGACTGGACGCGGGGCCACCAGTTCCGGAACACCGAACTGCGGCAAGTCGTTCGCGACGCCGAACTCGGCAAGCGCTTCGCCGACGCGCTCGTCCAGGTCACGCTGACCAATGGGGAAGAACGCTGGATCTACATCCACGTCGAAGTTCAGGGTCAGCGTGATGCCGATTTCGCGCAGCGCATGTTCACCTACAACTACCGGCTCTACGACCGCTACGCCTGTCCGATCGCCAGCCTTGCCGTACTCGCCGACGACGACGAAGGCTGGAAGCCCGACCATTTCGGCTTCGAGGTACTCGGCTGCCGCCACCACCTGCATTTCCCGATCGACAAGCTCAGCGAGTCTTGCCAAGACCTTGAGAACCTGGACGCCAACCCCAACCCCTTCGCCCTGGTCACAGCCGCGCACCGCCGCACCCGGCAGACGCGGCATGACGCCGAAGCCCGTTACCAGGCCAAGCGCAGTCTCGTCCGCCTGCTGTATCGACAGGGCTGGGAGAGACAGCGCATCCTCGACCTCTTTGCGGTGCTCGACTGGATGATGCGGCTGCCGGATGCCCTGGAACAGAAGTTGTGGAAAGATATCGAAGCGATGGAAGGAGAAACGCGAATGCCCTACGTCACCAGTGTCGAACGCCTCGCCACGCAGCGCGGGATGGAGCAAGGCATCCAGCAAGGCATCCAGCAGGGTATCGAGCAAGGCATCGAGCAAGGCATCGAGCAAGGCATCGAGCAAGGTACGGAGCGAGGCGAGCGGATCGGCGAAGCGAGGGTCGTCGAGCGGTTGCTTGCCCGACGCTTCGGCCCGCTCAGTGCCGAAACCCGTGCGCGCCTGCAAGCCGCCACACTCGAACAGCTCGACCGCTGGGCCGAGAAGCTTCTCGACGCCGCCACGCTCGATGAAGTCTTCAACGAAAACTGAACTTTCCTGACGTCATTTTCGGTGCGGGGGTCAGAGGGACAACCCGCGCAAACGGCCGACAACACCGACCGAGCGGCCTGGCCCACGCGAAATCGGTGGGTGCCGAGTGCCACGCCAACTGCCGACGTACCCGCATCGCCGTACACCGTCGGACGGACGCCCTCCTGGGCAAGCAGATTCGCGCCCGTGAATTTGTCGTCGCCGTTCCGTTCCACCATCTGTACTGGGACAGAATCGCCGACCCCACCCGCCGGCCTTCCTGCCGGGATCAAAGCATGAGACTGAGCGCAACGGGACATTCCGCAATCCGTGAGCGGAAAAACCTGATCGCTCGGGAATACGCGACGGAAAAAAGGCGCCAGATCCAAAGGGCTGTCGCAGCATTGTCCCCGATACTCCTGGCGATCGTGCCGAATGTGATTAAAGACGCCGCGATCATCGTCGATAAGTACACAGGATGAGAACCCGTATGGCAGAACGGCGGTCCGCACGGATCGGAGGACCTCCGAATGGCACTCGCAGCGATGGCAATCCGCTGATCGATGAAGCAGCCAGCGAGGGGGGTGACCGGCGCCCGGCTTTTGCCGGCCACGGCTGCATTGCCATGCCGACCAGCGGCCGCTGTGCTGATCGGCGAAGCCGAAAGGCGGGGCTGGGCCTGGCGGTTCGGGTGGGCGAGCATCACGCGTCGCACGGTTGGGGTAGCTCGAATCGCCTCGAAGTGCCGACTCGATAGGCCTTTCGCAGGTATCCCGCGCCGGCCGATCGACTCGGCCGCAGACGGCGCGGAACTCGCCCGGACGCGGGAACGGGCGGAAAACGTGAAGGAATGCACATCCCGCTGGAGCCCGCGATGAGATCATGCGGGCAGGTCGCGGTGCCGGTGTTGCGCGCGGTGCTGTACCGACCGCTATTCTACGAGAGCGGATGAGACTGCTGAATGGGAGAACATTCGGGCATGGCGGTAGCGTGCCCGGGAGGGTCTGGCACCTTCGCCCACAGGAGTGAAAGGGCGTGCTGCCAAGTCACACAGCCGGTTCTTGTTGCGAAGACTATGCAAGGGGTTTTCTATTGGAAGCAAATCGGAAGGTAGCCCTGATCACCGGTGTTACCGGCCAGGACGGAGCCTATCTGGCAGAGCTGCTGCTCGAGAAGGGCTACGAGGTTCACGGCGTCAAGCGCCGGTCGTCGCTTTTCAACACGGATCGGATCGACCACCTCTATCAGGACCCGCACGAACCCGGGCGGCGTTTCATTCTGCACCACGGCGATCTCACCGACTCGACGAATCTCATCCGCATCATCCAGGAAGTGCAGCCGGACGAGATCTACAACCTCGCCGCGCAAAGCCACGTCGCCGTGAGCTTCGAGGAGCCTGAGTACACTGCCAACGCGGACGGTCTCGGAGCGCTGCGCATGCTCGAGGCAATCCGCATCCTGGGCCTGGAGAAGAAAAGCCGCTTTTACCAGGCGAGCACCTCCGAGCTCTATGGTCTGGTTCAGGAGATACCCCAGAAGGAAACGACCCCGTTCTATCCGCGCAGCCCGTACGCGGTCGCCAAGCTGTATGCCTACTGGATTACCGTCAATTACCGCGAGGCGTACGGGATCTACGCTTGCAACGGCATTCTCTTCAATCACGAAAGCCCGGTGCGAGGCGAAACGTTCGTTACCCGCAAGATCACCCGAGCCATCGCGCGAATCGCGCTGGGCCTGCAGGATTGCCTGTACCTCGGTAATCTGAGTGCCCTGCGCGACTGGGGACACGCCCGGGATTACGTCGAGATGCAATGGCTGATGTTGCAGCAGGAGCATCCCGAAGACTTCGTGATTGCCACCGGAGTGCAGTACAGCGTGCGACAGTTCGTCGAATTCGCTGCCGCCGAATTGGGGATCAGCGTTGGCTTCGAAGGCGAGGGCGTCAACGAGGTTGCCGTCGTGACCAGGGTCGAGGGCGATCAGGCGAAGGTCAAACCGGGGGCGGTGATCGTTCGCGTGGATCCGCGCTACTTCCGCCCGACGGAAGTGGAAACCCTGCTGGGTGATCCGAGCAAGGCTCGCGAAAGACTCGGCTGGAGCCCGACAACCAGTCTGCGCGAACTGGTCAGGGAAATGGTACTGGCCGATCACGCGGCGGCGAAGCGCGATGCGCTGGTCAAACTCGCCGGCTTCAAGACCTTCGAACATTACGAGTGA
>NZ_JAMTDV010000063.1 GCF_023806565.1 Accumulibacter sp.
AAGGCTTCACTCGGCCCTCTTTCGCTTCGCCCCGGTTGCCCAGGCTGCTGATGCACTGCAAGTCCAAGAAACATGGTGGTAGGCTTTCCTTATTCGTTGGACGAGCCCGGAGGGAGCCGGCCGGGCGGGATTGGAAATAGGTCTTTGGGAAGCAGCCCGGCGGATCGTTCTGGCGAGCGGACGGATACTTGAACCCGCGTCGAATGCCTGCGGTTGGGGCAGACGATGCCCCATCTGGGCGGTGGTAGGGGAAGAACCCTGGAATTGGCGACTGGAGGCGAGCCGGCTTCTCAGCTCGCGGGCGCGGAAGTCCCGGGACACTCCAGGGAGGGGTCGCCTACAAGATCAATGGTTCCCTTCGACAGCGATGGGGACGCGCAGCGGCCTCGGAAACGGCGACGGAATGCGCGTTCGGATGATCACCATCGGCGCCCCGCAGCAAAATCACAGAATCGGCGCGCTGCACCGGTTTCGCGACCCGAAGCTCGCCTACGCCAGCGTCAATCAAGCCTCGTGCGCCTTCCGCTTCCTCTATCGCCGGGTGCTCGGTCGCCCGGAAGCCGGTTTCGACATCCCGATGGCCAAGGTGCCCAAGCGCCTGCCGTAGATCCTCTCGCGCGAAGAAGTCGCGCGCCTGATCGACTCGGCGCGAATCCTGCGCGGACGCACGCTACTGATGAGCACCTACGCCGCCGGTTTGCGGGTGTCCGAAGTCTGCGCCCTGCAGGTCGGGGACATCGAGAGCGCCGCCGATCGCATGTGCCCCAAGGTCCGCCAGGGCAAGGGCAGCAAGGATCGCTACACCCCACCCTGCTCTCGCCGCGTCTGCTCGCCACCCTGCGCACCTCTTGGCGCGACACCCGGCCGCAGCGGTGGTTGTTCCCCAATCGGGCCGGCACCGGCCCGATCGGAATCCAGACCGCCCAGCGGATCTACTACGCCGCGCGCAACGCCGCCGGCATCGCCCCCGAAGGCGGCAACCACGGGCTTCGGCACGCATCTGATCGAGGCCGGCGTCGATCTTCTACAGCATCGGGCGGCTGCTCGGCCATCGTCCTCTGTCGACTACCTCCCGTTACCCCCGTCTTGCCCGCTCGTCATTTCGCTGAGGATCTGTGAAATAGCTCCTCCATACACCACATGACTTGACCCCGAACCTTGCAAACGGAAGAAGGCTGAACTACGATGCAAGCCAATGGCAAACCCGTCGAAAGCCGGGGACGCAAAGCTTCGGAGCTAAGGAGATTCTTCTATGCTGGCCGAGCCGCCGGGACGCTGCAATGGCGTTTCGTGATCGGTTGACTGCTTTGCATCCTGGCTCCAGGCACTTCCTGTTGGAGACCGCGATGTCAATTTCTTCCGCAAAACTCTCGCTGACCGCAGCCGCGGTCTGCTCGGCGTTTTCCATCGCGGCGCACGCCGGTGATCCTGCGCTCGCACCCTGGCTCATCCAGATGGGCGAAACCAGCGCCATTCTCTCCGCCGCCAAGTGGGGCAGCGGCCAAGTGATCGGCGTCGTCGATACAGGCGTCGTCGCGACCAATGCCGTTTTTGCCTCCGGCCAGGTGTCCAAGACTCTCAGCTCGTGTGCGGCGGTGTCGTTTCGCTGCAGCAACGGCTACAACGACGACAACGGACACGGCACGTCCGTCGCCTCGATCGCTGCAGCCAACCGGACGACCGCCGGGACCTATCGCTATACCGGCTATACGGTCAACACCAACAGTTACATGGGCGTCGCCCCAAACGCCAATATCGTCGCCGAGAAAGTTCTCAACAGCAACGGGTCGGGTACCAGCGCTGATGTGGCCAGTGGCATCAACAAGGCAGTGGCTGCTGGTGCCAGTGTGATCAACCTGTCGCTCACTTTCCTGCCCACCGCCGACATCATCGCCGCGGTCAACAATGCGACCGCCAAAGGCGCGTTCATCGTCTGGGCTGGTGGCAATGACGCCAAGGCCTTGCTGAACAATGCCAATACCAATGGCCTTACGGCAAACACCATCAAGCACCTTCTGCTGGTCGGTGCGCTGGATACGAACGCCACGCAAAATGCGACGTTCAGCAACCGCCCAGGGAGCGGCTCGCTGCTCGACACGAGCGGCGGCAAGACGTCCTACGCTGCCCGCTGGATTACGGCGCCAGGAGTGAACATCCTTGCGCCAGGCATTCAATATGGGGCGACTGCAATGGCGACGTGGTCTGGCACTTCGATGTCCGCTCCCCTGATCAGTGGTTCGCTCGCCTTGCTGCAGTCCGCCTGGCCGATCCTGAAAACCAACGGCACGACCGCCAACCTTCTGCTGGCGACGACTACGGACCTCGGCGCCAAGGGGATAGATGCCGAGTACGGCACGGGACGGGTCAATCTTCTTGCCGCATTTTCACCGTATGGACCGTTGACGACGACGCTCGCCAGCGGCAAGAACGTTGAAGTCAGCAGCCTCTCGGGTTCCCTGATCACCGGCGGGGCCTTGGGCAGCCTCTCGTCCGTGCGCGCCAAACTTGCGGATCATCTGGCGTTCGACACGTTCCAGCGCAACTTCTCGGTCGACCTCTCGGGGCTCATTCTGAGCAAGCCAATCTCGGCAAAGACCAATCCTCTGCCGACAAACCTCAACACGGGAGTCGTCAGCATGAAGCTCACCGATGGAGGCGAACTCGTCCGTTGGCAGCAACAAGGCGTGAGCGCATTCGAGCGCATGGGCGCTTTCTCGGACGGTGAACAGGCGCCCACGGGGACCGTCGGCTACCTCGCCTACACCGATCGATCGGGCAGCACGATCGCTTTCGGCCAGGGGGTCTCCAGTCAGATCTCGTTCGCCCGGGCACTGTATGGCGAACAGGCGTTCGCGGCGGCGGCGAGCGAATTGGCGATGTCCAACCTCAGCGACCTGGCAGCCGGTGGCACGCACTTCGCCTATGGGACGCAGGCGGCAGCCGATACCCGCGTCGCCCTTGCCCTCAGCCACACCGCAGCCGCCTACGCTCCCGGCAATCCGGCGTGGGGAACGATCGGTGCCAGCAATCCGGCAGGAAACACCCACGTCGTCCTTGGCCTGACCCGCACGTTCGGCGAACGCTGGACTGGCGGCATCACGTTGGGCAGCCTGAGCGAAAACAACAGCCTCCTCGGCAGCACCTATGATCCTCACTCCCCGGTCGGTCTCGGTAGCAACCAGACCACCAGTCTGGGTTTGTCGCTCGGCCATCGTTTGAGCGAGGAAACCAGTCTGTTTGCCGAAGCAGGCGGCTCCTATACCCGTTCGGCTCAAGGCAACGGGTTGATCGCCGGAACCAGTGCCATTGTTTCGCGCTCGTTTGGCGTTACCTTCCTGACCCGCAAGCTGATGACCGAAGACGATCGCCTCAGCGTTTCGCTCAAGCAACCCCTACGGGTGGTCTCCGGCAAGGCCGCCGTCGTCGTTCCCGGAATCGACGACAACGGAGTGCCACAATACAACAACGAACAGCTCAGTCTGGTTCCCAATGGACGCGAGACCGACTTCCGCATGGCCTACGAAACGCCGCTCGGCAAGACGCAGACACTGAGTTTCCAGGTCGGGGCCCGCCGTGACGTAATGAACATTGCGGGCAACCGCGACGCCGGCGTTGGCGCTGTCTGGTCTGCACGTTTCTGATCTTTCGAGTTTCGGAAGCAAACGTGCGGCGGGGTCGCCGACACGATTGAGCGCACGCATGCGGTTCCCAGGCTGTACGCGATTGGCAGCTCTTCTCTGGTCGCGTCTCATGGCAGACGGCAAAGCAAACGGCAGGCCGCAAAGCGCGCTCGACACGATGATCGCGCCGATCGCTGAAGCGGACGAGTGTGTTGTCGTGACCGATAACGAGAAGGACTTTGCCGACATCCAGGTCGTGAATCCGCTACGCGCGACCGAACAATGAGCGACGGCACTCGCTTAAACCGGCAAACCGGTTCCGAGTGCCATGGTCGGCAGAAAAGGGAATTCGACGGCGGCCATCGATAGAGGCCGATAGACCCAGATAGTCCGCGAAACCCCCTCACTCCCACTCGAT
>NZ_JAMTDV010000064.1 GCF_023806565.1 Accumulibacter sp.
TACACCGTCACCGTCTCCGCCACTTCGCTGAACTCGGCGATCTGGTCGAAGTTCATGTAGCGATAGACGTCGGCGGCCTTGGCGTTGACGGCCTGCACCTGCGCGACGTACTCGGCGACCGTCGGAATCCTGCCCATCAGCGCGCAGACGGCGGCGAGTTCGGCCGAACCCAGATAGACGCGGGTATCGATGCCGAGCCGGTTCGGGAAGTTGCGCGTCGAGGTCGACATTGCGGTGCTGCCCTTGCGGATCTGCGCCTGGTTGCCCATGCACAGCGAGCAGCCGGGCATTTCCATGCGCGCGCCGGACTTGCCGAGGATCGCGTAGTAGCCTTCCTCGTTGAGGATCATCGCGTCCATCTTCGTCGGCGGTGCGATCCACAGGCGGGTCGGGATGTCGGTCTTGCCTTCGAGGACCTTGCCGGCGGCACGGAAGTGGCCGATGTTGGTCATGCACGAGCCGATGAAGACCTCGTCGATCTTCTCGCCGGCGACGGTGGACAGCAGCTTGACGTCGTCCGGATCGTTCGGGCAGGCGACCAGCGGCTCCAGCACGTCGGCGAGGTCGATCTCGATGACCGCCGCGTACTGCGCGTCGGCATCGGCCCTGAGCAGCTCGGGGCTGGCGATCCAGGCTTCCATCGCCTTGATGCGGCGGCCGAGCGTGCGCGCGTCCTGGTAGCCGTTGGCGATCATCCACTTCATCAGCGTGATGTTCGAGCGCATGTGCTCGATGATCGGCTCCTTGTTCAGCGCCACGGCACAGGCAGCGGCCGAGCGCTCGGCAGCCGCGTCGGAAAGCTCGAAGGCCTGCTCGACCTTGAGATCCGGCAGTCCTTCGATCTCCAGGATGCGGCCGGAGAAGATGTTCTTCTTGCCCTTCTTCTCGACGGTCAGCAGGCCGGCCTGGATGGCGTAGTAGGGAATCGCATTGACCAGGTCGCGCAGCGTGACGCCGCGCTTGCCGGCTTCGGCGAGCGAGCCCTTGAAGCGGACGAGCACCGATTCCGGCATGTCGAGCGGCATGACGCCGGTGGCGGCGGCGAAGGCGACGAGGCCGGAGCCGGCGGGGAACGAGATGCCGATCGGGAAGCGCGTGTGCGAGTCGCCGCCGGTACCGACCGTGTCGGGCAGCAGCAGACGATTCAACCAGGAGTGGATGACGCCGTCACCGGGACGCAGGGCGACGCCGCCGCGAGTGCTGATGAAGCCCGGCAGTTCGCGATGCATGCGGACGTCGACCAGCTTCGGATAGGCCGCCGTGTGGCAGAACGACTGCATCACCATGTCGGCCGAGAAGCCGAGGCAGGCGAGGTCCTTGAGTTCGTCGCGTGTCATCGGGCCGGTGGTGTCCTGCGAGCCGACGGTGGTCATCCGCGGTTCGCAGTAGGTGCCGGGCAGAATTCCCTTGCCTTCCGGCAGCCCGCAGGCACGGCCGACCATTTTCTGCGCCAGCGAGTAGCCCTTGCCGGGATCGGCCGGATTCTGCGGCAGGCAGAACAGGGTCGAGGGTGGCAGGCCGAGCGCTTCGCGCGCCCGGGCGGTCAGGCCACGACCGACGATCAGCGGGATGCGTCCGCCGGCGCGCACTTCGTCGAGGATCACCGGCGTCTTCAGTTGCGACTCGGCGATCACCGCGCCGTTCTTCAGCGCGCTGACCTTCGCCGTGGCGGCGTCGATCTGGAGTTCGATTTCGTCGCCCATGTCCATCTGGCCGCAGTCGATTTCGACCGGCAGCGCGCCGGCGTCTTCCATCGTGTTGAAGAAGATCGGCGCAATCTTGGAACCCAGGCAGACGCCGCCGAAGCGCTTGTTCGGCACGTAGGGAATGTCCTCGCCGGTAAACCAGAGCACCGAGTTGGTCGCCGACTTGCGCGACGAACCGGTGCCGACGACGTCGCCGACGTAGGCGATCTGGTTGCCCTTGCCAGCCAGCGCTGCGAGTTGCTGGATCGGGCCGCGTTCGCCGGGTTTGTCCGGTTCGATCCCCGGGCGCGGGTTCTTGAGCATCGCCAGCGCGTGCAAAGGGATGTCCGGACGCGACCAGGCATCCGGTGCCGGCGACAGGTCGTCGGTATTGGTTTCGCCGGTCACCTTGAAGACGGTCAGCTTCTGCACGGCGGGCACCTGCGGACGCGAGGTGAACCACTCGCCGTCGGCCCAGCTCTGCAGCACCGCCCGGGCATTGGCATTGCCCTGGTCGGCCAGTTCCTTGACGTCGTGGAAATAGTCGAACACGAGCAGCGTCTTCTTCAGGCCCTCGGCAGCGATCGCTCCGGTCGGACCGGAGAGCAGGTCGATCAGTGGCTTGACGTTGTAGCCGCCCAGCATCGTGCCGAGAAGCTGCGTCGCCTTTTCCTTCGAGACCAGCGCGCATTCCTCTTCGCCCGTGGCCACGCGAGCCAGGAACCCGGCCTTGACCTTGGCTGCGTCGTCCACGCCCGCCGGCACGCGGTAGGTGATCAGCTCGACGAGGTACTCTTCCTCGCCCTTCGGCGGGCTCTTCAGCAATCCGACGAGTTCCTCGGTCTGCCGGGCCGTCAGCGGCAGAGGCGGAATGCCAAGCGCAGCGCGCTCGGCGACATGGGCACGATAGGATTCCAGCACAGCGATGTCCTTTCACAAAGGTTGCACTACGCAAAAGCATGATTGTACTGCATGGCAGCGAAGCCGGCGGGCGTTGGCAGACATGGCGATCGTGCCGTCACCCGGCCTGTGGACTGCCATCGGCGGTCCGCCTTGTCTATAATGCAACGATGGATCTTCCCGCCAGTCTGCTGTATTCGGTTCTCAGCGCCATTGCCGAGGCAGCGCTGACCCCTGCTCCCAACCCCCAGCTGTTGAACGAACCGACCGCCATCGCACGCTCGCTGCCTGAGGAGGCCAGGCAGGGAGTGATGCTGCCGCCGCAAGGCGATGGCTTCGTGACGATCGGCGGACGGCAGTTGCCGCTGTCTCCCGCCGCCCAAATCCGCAGCCGGCAGAACCTGATCGTCGTCCCGGCGCAGGTGCAGACTCCTGTCGAGGTCGTTTATCTCACCGACGCGTCCGGCGCGGTCTATCGCGTCTGGATGCTGACGGCGAGCGAAGCCTCGGTACCCCGCCCACGTTAAAGCAAGGCAAAGATGGCCAAAAAGTTGTTCATCCGCACCTTCGGGTGCCAGATGAACGAGTACGATTCGGACAAGATGGCCGACGTGCTCGCCGCATCCGAAGAAATCGTCCAGACCGACACCCCCGAAGACGCCGACATCATTCTCTTCAACACCTGTTCGGTACGCGAAAAGGCACAGGAGCGGGTTTTTCACGACCTCGGCCGCGTGCGACCGCTGAAGCGTGCCAATCCGGACCTGGTGATCGGTGTCGGCGGCTGCGTCGCGAGCCAGGAAGGCGCCGCGATCGTCGCCCGCGCGCCCTATGTGGACGTCGTTTTCGGACCGCAGACCCTGCATCGCCTGCCACAGCTGATCGCCGAGCGGCGGCGCCTGGGCAGGGCGCAGGTCGATATTTCGTTTCCCGAGATCGAGAAATTCGATCATTTGCCGCCGGCACGGGTCGAGGGCGGGGCGGCTTTCGTTTCGATCATGGAAGGCTGCAGCAAATTCTGCTCGTTCTGCATAGTTCCCTACACGCGCGGCGAGGAGGTCTCGCGCCCCTTCGAAGACGTGTTGACCGAGGTTGCCGGATTGGCCGCGCAGGGCGTGCAGGAGGTGACGTTGCTCGGCCAGAACGTCAATGCCTACCGCGGTGCGATGGCCGGCGGTGAACTCGCCGATCTGGCGCTGCTGATCGAGTACATCGCCGAAATTCCCGGCATTGCGCGCATCCGTTACACGACCTCGCACCCGCGTGAAGTGTCGCCGCGCCTGATCGGCGTCTATGCGAGCGTTCCCAAGCTGGTTTCGCATCTCCACCTGCCGGTGCAGTCGGGTTCCGACCGCGTCCTCGCGGCAATGAAGCGCGGCTACACGGCGCTCGAATACAAGAGTCTGGTGCGCAAGTTGCGTGCCGCGCGTCCGGACCTGTCGCTGTCCTCGGATTTCATCGTCGGTTTTCCCGGAGAAACCGACGAGGATTTCGAGAAAACGATGAAGCTGATCGACGACGTCGGCTTCGACGCCTCGTTCTCGTTCCTGTACAGCGCCCGTCCGGGCACGCCGGCGGCGGAACTCGCCGACGACACACCGCAAGCGGTCAAACTCGAACGCCTGCAGCGCCTGCAGAAGCGGATCGACGAACTGGCGCAGGAGGTTTCCGCAGCAATGGTCGGCAGCGTGCAACGCGTGCTGGTCGAAGGCGTCTCGAAAAAGGACTGCTGCGAGCTGGCGGGACGTACCGACAACAACCGTGTGGTCAATTTCGCCGGCGACGCGCCGCTGCTCAACCGCTTCGTCGACGTGCGCATCACTTCGACGATGCCACACTCGCTGCGCGGCGAGCTCGTCGCTCAGGCCAAAGGATGAGCCCGGCGACTTCCCCGACGAAAGGCCGGGCCATCGAACTGCTGCTCTCGCCGGTAAACAACAAGCAGCTTGCCAACCTCTGCGGCCCGCTCGACGAGAACCTGCGCCAGATCGAGACCGCGCTCGACGTCTCGATTGCCCGCCGTGGCGAGCGTTTCACGCTGCGCGGCGAGCCGGCGCAGGCGGCGCGCGCGTCCGAAGCGCTGCAGCAGTTCTACGCGCAGGCCAAGGAAGCGCTCTCGGTCGATGAAATCCAGCTCGGCCTGATCGAACTGCTCAACCGGCCGGTACGCAATATCGCTTCGGGAGGAGGCATCTCACCCGCGCTGATCACCCGCAAGAGCGAACTGCACGGCCGTACACCGCGCCAGATCGAATATCTCCGGAACATCCAGGAGCACGACATCACCTTCGGCACCGGCCCGGCGGGTACCGGCAAAACGTATCTGGCCGTCGCTTCGGCGGTGGATGCCTTCGAGCGCGAGCTCGTGCAGCGCATCGTGCTCACCCGACCGGCGGTCGAGGCCGGCGAGCGCCTCGGTTTTCTGCCTGGCGATCTGGCGCAGAAGGTCGATCCCTACCTCCGGCCGCTGTACGACGCGCTCTACGACCTGATGGGTTTCGAGCGTGTCGGCAAGCTGTTCGAGCGCGGCGCGATCGAGATTGCGCCTCTGGCCTACATGCGTGGCCGCACCTTGAATCACGCCTTCATCATTCTCGACGAGGCGCAGAACACGACGCCCGAACAGATGAAGATGTTCCTGACCCGCATCGGCATCGGGGCCAAGGCGGTGGTGACCGGCGACGTAACCCAGATCGACCTGCAGCGTGGCCAGAAGAGCGGGCTGATCGAGGCACGCCAGGTCCTCAAGGAAGTTCGCGGTATCGCCTTCACCGAATTCCTCAAGGAGGACGTCGTCCGGCACCCGCTGGTGGCGCGCATCGTCTCGGCCTACGAAGCGCATACGGCAGCGCTGGAAGCGCGCGCAGCAACGCCTGCCCGGCATGGCGAAGGGTGAGCAGCGATTGAAGGTGGGCGTGCAAGTCGCCTGCCACTGGCCGCAGTTGCCCAGCAAGTCAGAGGTACGCGCCTGGGCCCGCGCGGCGGCAGCCGGGTCCGCAATCCAGGGCGGGCGGGTCACCATACGCTTTGTCGACGACGACGAAGCTCGACGGCTGAACCGTGACTACCGGGCCAGGGACTACCCCACCAACGTGCTGTCGTTTCCCTATGGACCGCCACCCTTGCTGGATGGCGATCTCGTTCTCTGTGCGCCGGTCGTGGCGCACGAGGCGTACACCCAGGAAAAGCCGCTGACCGCGCACTACGCGCATCTGGTCGTGCATGGCATGCTTCACCTGCAGGGCTACGATCATGAGGTCGGCGCGAAGCAAGCCGCCGCGATGGAAAAGCGCGAACGGCAGATCCTGGCGCGGCTGGGCTATCCGGACCCGTACCGGGACGCGCAGCAGCGGCCGGCAGGGAAGTGACAGGGCCCGCGGCCGGCCGGGAAAGCCCTAGTTACGCGAAGACACGTGGAAACGATGGAGGGCTCTGCGCCGCCGGAGGGCAGCCGCTTGCGGGCGGCACGAGACGGGGGTTTCGTCCCCTTTGTACGGCGCCGATGGTATGATGAATCCGACTCGCGGCTGAATTCGTGCGGCAGCCGTCATGGATCGTTTGATGATTCGCAGGTGTCGATCGATCTTGGTCCCTGCCGCGGGCGGGGCCCGGCCGACGCGATCTGCCGTCGCCCGAGCCAGCGAACCGTCGTCTACAACCGCTTATTTCCGACGTCGTATCTCTCACGGATGGCCACGATGACCGATCTCTTTCCTCCTTGGTCGCTGTTCTCTGCCTTCCTTGTCGCCAGCTTCGCTCTCGCGGTGACGCCGGGGCCGGGCGTACTGTACATCGTCACCCGTAGCCTCGTGCAGGGACGCAGTTCCGGGCTGATGTCGGTTGCCGGCGTCGCCCTCGGAAATCTTGGCAATGCGCTTGCGGCTTCGGTTGGTCTTGCCGCGTTGTTCGCGGTTTCCTCGTTCGCCTTCTCGGCAGTCAAGTACGCGGGTGCGCTGTACCTGATCTACCTCGGCGTGCAAATGCTCCGTCGGTCACCGGTGGACGCTCCTGTTTCCGTACCCGCGGCTGCGCCACACGGGCGCATTTTCCGTGACGGTTTCGTTGTTGCGCTGCTCAATCCGAAAACGACGGTCTTCTTTGCCGCGTTTCTGCCGCAGTTCCTGAATCCGGTCGCACCGGCGATGTCGCAAAGCTTCGCGCTTGGCTCGATCTTCGTCGCGATCGCGGGCATCACCGACAGCGCCTACGCGGTGGCCGCCAGCGTGGTGGCGCCTCGCCTGCGCGGCAGCGGGGTTCGTCGCCTTGGCCGGCGGCTCGGCGGCGGAGTGTTCATCGGTCTCGGGGTATTTACTGCGCTCGCCGGGTCGCGTGCGGCGAAATAGACAAGATTCGCCAGTGGGCCGTCGCCGCTGCGCCAGCGCGCCGGCCGCGATCGCTCTCGCCAGGCGCCAGAATGATCCGCCGTGCGGAGAAACAAGAAGACCACTCCGAAGAGTGGCCTGAATGTTGGTCGGGGCGCCGGGATTCGAACTCGGGACCCCTTGCACCCCATGCAAGTGCGCTACCAGGCTGCGCCACGCCCCGACAGACGGTGATTATAACCGAAAACCCAACCCGGACTCACAGCCGCAGGATTTCTGCGATGCTTAGCAACTCGGTCCGCAGCGCCGCGGGAGTCAAGGTCGTCGCGCCGCTTTCGCTCACCGGCTCGGCATCGTCGAGACGATTGCGCGCGCCGCTGATCGTGAACCCCTGGCTGTAGAGCAGTTCCCGGATGCGACGAACCAGCAGGACTTCATGGTGCTGATAGTACCGGCGATTGCCTCGACGCTTCACCGGCCGCAGTTGCGAGAACTCCTGTTCCCAGTAGCGTAGGACGTGCGGCTTGACACCGCAGAGCTCACTGACCTCGCCAATCGTGAAGTACCTCTTTGCCGGAATGGCCGGCAACGGTTCTTGCGCGGGCTCTTTATGACTGATTTCCGTCATAAGCGTGCTCCACCTCGGCCTTCAGTTTCTGGCTGGCATGAAAGGTAACGACTCGCCGCGCGGTGATCGGAATCTCTTCACCGGTCTTCGGATTGCGACCCGGACGCTGCGGCTTGTCGCGCAACTGGAAGTTGCCGAAGCCGGAGAGCTTGACACCGTCACCACGCTCCAGCGCATTCCGTATCTCTTCGAAAAAAGCCTCCACCATGTCCTTGGCCTCACGCTTGTTGAGACCGACTTTCTCAAACAGCAGGTCCGCAAGCTCTGCCTTGGTAAGCGTCATTCTTCCCCCTTCTCAGACGCGCAAGCGCGCGGCGAATGCCTCTTGCAGATAGGCCACCAACCGCTGCATGGCAGCGTCGACTTCGGCCTCGAGCAACGTTTTTTGAGTATCTTGCATCACTATGCGGAAGGCAAGGCTTTTCTTGCCGGCCGCTATACCGCGTCCGACATAGATGTCGAAGAGATGAACATCCTGCACGATGGCCGGTCGGTTGGCTTTCAGGCCATCGATCACCCACCCGACTTCGAGCGCGTGATCGACGATCACGGCGAGATCGCGGATGACCACCGGTTGCGGCGACACCTCTGCGTATTGCGGCAGTCTGGCTGCGGTCACGGCTTCGAGATCGATCTCGAACAGCACCGGCGCCAGTGGCAGTTCGTATTTCTGCTGCCAGCGTGGATGCAATTCGCCGACATGACCGATCACTCGCCCATCGATCGACACGCGCGCGCTGCGCCCGGGGTGCAGGGCGGGATGAACGGCCTTCTCGAAACTGGCGACAAGCGGCGCAAAGAGCAGTTCGAGATCCGCCTTGATGTCGAAGAAATCGACATTGCGACTGACATTACCCCATTGCTCGGGAAGAGCGCCGCCATAAGCGAGCGCCGCCAGTTTCCATGGTTGGCGAAATCCTGGCACTGGCTCACCCTGCGGATCGCGGAAGAAGCAACGCCCGGTCTCGAACAGGCGAATCCGGCTCTGCCTACGCCTGAGATTCGCCGCCACGTTTGCCACCAGGCCGCCGATCAAGGACGAACGCATGACGCTCAATGGGCTGGCAATGGGATTGACCAACCGGATCAGCTGACTGTTGTCGGCAAGATCCATTTCCCATGCTTCCTCGACGAAAGCGAAATTGACCACCTCCTGGTACCCGCTGTCGGCCAGGATCTGCCGCACCCGGGCGAGCGGTCGTGCCTGCTCGGTCTGCGGCAGCATCGACAGCAATCCACGCGGCACCGGCGAGGGGATGTTCTCGTAGCCGTGCAGCCGGGCGATTTCCTCGATCAGGTCCTCCTCGATTTCGAGGTCGAAGCGATAGCTCGGCGGAGTGACGACGAACTCTTCGCCGTCACGAGCGAAGGGCAGATCGAGGCGCGAGAAAATCTCGGCAATTCTTTCGTCCGTAATCGACAGGCCGAGAACCTTGGCGGCGCGCCGCGGGCGCACACGAACTGGCGGACGCTCGGGCAGGCGGGCCAACGCCTCGCAAACCGGACCTGCCTGCCCACCGCAGATGTCGATCATCAGACGCGTTGCACGTTCCAGCGCACGCCGCGTACCGGCGAAATCCACCCCGCGCTCGAAACGATGTGAGGCTTCCGAAGCGAATCCGTAGCGGCGGGCACGGCCAGCGATCGCTGCCGGTGCGAAATAGGCCGCCTCGAGGAACACTTCCGTGCTCTCCGGCGTGATGCCACTGTCTTCGCCACCCATGATTCCGCCGATTGCCAGCGGGCGCTGGTCGTCAGCGATCAGCAGGATGTCGGACTGCAGTTCCAATGTCTGCTCGTTGAGCAAGCGGATCTTTTCCGCCGGGCCCGCCATCCTGGCGTGAATCGCGCCATGCAGCCGGGTATTGTCAAAAGCATGCAGCGGCTGGCCCACCTCGAGCATCACGTAGTTGGTAATGTCGACCACCGCCGAAATCGGGCGAATACCGCTCCGCTCGAGTCGGCGCACCATCCACGCCGGCGTCGCGGCGCGTGCATCGACTCCCGCGATCACCCGCCCGCAGTAGCGCGGGCAAGCCTCGGGAGCGTCGAGGACGATGGCACGCCGGCTGGCAATCGTGACTTCAGCCTCCTCCACTGCCGTGTAGCGGGCCGGTGATCCGGTCAGCGCAGCGACCTCGCGCGCCACGCCTTCGAGCGACAGACAATCGGCCCGGTTCGGCGTCAGCTTGAGCGTCAGCAAGCGATCGTCGAGATCGAGATGACGACGAATGTCCTCGCCCACCGGCGCATCGTCCGCCAGCACGAGCAGTCCCGCCGCGTCGTCGGAGATGCCGAGTTCGCGTGCCGAGCAGAGCATGCCGGCAGAGTCCACGCCGCGCACCTTGGCGACCTTGATCCGCAAGCCTCCCGGCAGTTCGGCACCCGGCAGGGCGCACGGCACCTTGCAACCGGCCGCCGCATTGGGAGCGCCGCAGACGATCTGCAGCGGCTCGCGCGCGCCGACGTCGACCCGGCAGACGTGCAGGCGATCAGCCCCCGGATGCTTGTCGACTGCCAGGATCCGCGCCACCACGACCCGGTCGAAGGCGGGTGCGACGCTTGCTTCCTCCTCGATCTCGAGACCGGCCATGGTCAGGAGGTGCGAAAACTCGTGCCCGGAACAGGCGGGATCGACAAAGCTGCGAAGCCAGGATTCGGAAAATTTCATGACCGCTCGCTGTCAGGGGAAGACGGCATCACACGAACTGCCGCAGGAAGCGCAGGTCGCCATCGAAGAACAGGCGCAGGTCGTTGACCCCGTAACGCAACATCGTCAGGCGATCCGGTCCCATGCCGAAGGCAAAGCCGAGGTAGCGTTCCGGGTCGATATTGACGTGCCGCAACACGTTCGGGTGCACCATGCCGCAACCGGCGATTTCCAGCCAGCGACCTTTCAGCGCGCCGTTCAGGAAAGCCATGTCGATTTCCGCCGACGGCTCGGTAAACGGAAAGAACGACGGTCGAAAGCGCACCTGCAGATCGTCGTTCTCGAAGAAGCGTCGCAGGAAATCGCTGATCACCCCCTTCAGATCGGCGAAGCTGACATTTTCGCCAATCCAGAGGCCCTCGACCTGGTGGAACATCGGCGAATGCGTCGCGTCGGAGTCAACGCGATAGACGCGTCCCGGTGCGATCACCCGAATCTCCGGCATGGTTGCGAGGCCGGCGTACCTGGCGACATGCGCCTGCATGTAGCGTACCTGGATGGGGCTGGTGTGCGTGCGCAGCAGCACACCAGCCGCCACGCCGCCGGACTCATCCTGCAGATAGAAGGTATCGTGCATCGACCGCGCCGGGTGATCCGCAGGGGTGTTTAGTGCCGTGAAATTCTGGAATTCGGCCTCGATCTCGGGGCCGTCGGCGACCTCGAAACCGATCGAGCGAAAAAGCGCTTCGATACGCTCGAGCGTGCGCGTCACCGGGTGCAGCCCGCCACGCCACTGGCCGCGACCGGGCAAGGTGACGTCGAGCGCCTCTTCCGCCAGACGGGCTTCGAGTGCCCGTTGCCGGATGGCTTCCCGGCGAGCGTTGAGCGCCGCTTCCACGGCGTCCTTGGCGCGGTTGATCGCGGCTCCCACACTTCGGCGCTCCTCCGCGGGAAGCCTGGCCAATCCCTTCAGCAACTCGGTGATCTGGCCACTCTTGCCAAGATAGCTGGCCTTTACCTGCTCGAGCGCGTCAGGATCATCGGTCGCGGCAAAGGCCGCCGACGCTGCTTGCACTATTTGATCGAGGTTGTGCATGATTCACCGAAAAAAAGGAGGCTCGCGCCTCCTTTCCTGACACGCGACCCGCTCAGGCGTCGAGCTGGGCCTTGGCCTGCACGGCCAGCGCCGCAAAGGCCGGCTTGTCGAAAACGGCCAGATCGGCCAGCACCTTGCGGTCGACCTCGATCTGCGCCCTCTTGAGGCCGTTCATGAAAGTACTGTATTTCATGCCGAGTTCCCTGGCCGCCGCATTGATGCGTGCGATCCAGAGGCTGCGGAACTGGCGCTTCCTCTGCCGACGATCGCGGTAGGCATATTGGCCAGCCTTCATGACCGCCTGCTTGGCAACCCGGTAGACGTTCTTGCGGCGACCGCGGTAACCCTTGGCGAGAGCGAGAATCTTCTTGTGGCGCGCGTGCGCCGTTACACCACGTTTGACGCGAGGCATCTCTTATCTCCTCAAGCGTAGGGCAGCATGGCACGAACCACGGCCTGGTCGGAATGGTGCACAACGGTCACGCCGCGGAGCTGGCGCTTGGTCTTGGTGTCCTTCTTGGTCAGAATGTGCCGCTTGTACGCATGCGAGCGTTTGATTCGGCCACTCGGACTGATCGTGAAGCGCTTTTTCGCTCCACTCTTGGTCTTCATCTTGGGCATTGAATGCTCCTGTTCATTGGACATGTCGCCAGGTGTCCCCCGACGGGGGCGCTTCCTACCCGGCAGCACTTGTGGTTTGCTACACGAAACTGAATCCGGTGCTATTTCTTCCTGCTTGGGGTCAGCACCATGACCATCTGACGACCTTCCATTTTCGGCATCTGCTCGACCATCGCCAGTTCCTGCAGGTCCGCCCGGATCCGTTCGATCTGACGCATCCCGATATCCTGGTGGGCCATTTCCCGCCCGCGAAAGCGCAGGGTCACCTTCACCTTGTCTTCTTCCTCGAGAAAGCGGGTCATGTTGCGCAGCTTGATCTGGTAATCATTCTCGTCGGTTCCCGGACGAAGCTTGACTTCCTTCACCTGCACCTGCTTCTGTTTGAGCTTCTGCTCGTGCTGACGCTTCTGCTCCTGGTACTTGAACTTGCCGAAATCGACGATTCGACAGACCGGCGGCTGCGCCATCGGGGCAATTTCCACCAGATCGACCCCTGCCTCCTCCGCCAGGGCCAGCGCCGCGCGGACGCTCATGATTCCCAATTGCTCGCCTCCCAGGCCGACGAGACGGACTTCCGGTGCGTTGATTTCTTCGTTAACGCGTTGCGCCTTTTGCAGTGCGATGGGTCAGCTCCTTGTTTCGACAAAAGTCAAGCCGTGCCACTACGCGCTGCAACTTCGTCGAGAAGTTGCCGGGCCAGCACCTCCACGGGCATCTGCCCCAGGTCCCGCCCCCCGCGCGTCCGCACGGCCACCAGATCCGCTGCCACCTCCTTGTCGCCAACGACAATCTGATAGGGCAGCTTGTTCAAGCTATGTTCTCGTATTTTATAGGTAATTTTTTCATTGCGCAAATCGCACTCGACGCGCAGCCCGGCCAGACGTAGCGTTCTTGCAACATGCGACGCGTAGTCGGCCTGCTTTTCCGAGATATTCAGAACCACAACCTGGACTGGCGAAAGCCACAATGGCAGCGCGCCCGTGCAATTCTCGAGCAGCATTCCGATGAAGCGCTCCAGCGAACCGAGAATCGCGCGATGCAGCATCACCGGCGTGTGTCGCGAGTTGTCGTCGCCAACATACTCTGCGCCGAGACGCTGGGGCATCGAAAAATCCACCTGCATCGTCCCGCACTGCCAGGAACGACCGATTGCATCCTTGATGTGAAACTCGATTTTCGGTCCGTAAAACGCCCCTTCGCCTGGCAATTCGTCCCAATCCAGGCGGGAAGCCCGCAGCGCGGCGCGCAGTGCGAGTTCGGCCTTGTCCCACACCTCATCCGAGCCGACACGCTTTTCCGGGCGCAGCGCGAGCTTGACCGTCACCTCGTGAAAGCCGAAGTCGGCATACACCTTGCGCACGAGATCGTTGAAGATGGTGACCTCGTCCTGTATCTGATCCTCGGTGCAAAAAATGTGACCGTCGTCCTGGGTGAAGCCGCGCACGCGCATGATGCCGTGCAGCGCACCCGAAGGCTCGTTGCGATGACAGGAACCAAATTCGCCGTAGCGCAAAGGCAGATCGCGATAGCTGCGCAGTCCGGTGTTGAAGATCTGGATGTGCCCAGGACAATTCATCGGCTTGATGGCGTACTCGCGCTTCTCCGACTCGGTGGTGAACATGTTCTCCTTGAAGTTCTCCCAGTGCCCGGACCTTTCCCACAGGCTACGGTCGAGAATCTGGGGACACTTCACCTCCTGGTAACCGTTGTCACGATAGACGCCGCGCATGTACTGCTCGACGGCCTGCCAGACCGTCCAGCCGTTGGCATGCCAGAAAACCATCCCGGGCGCCTCGTCCTGCAGGTGAAAGAGGTCCAGCTGTCGACCGAGCTTGCGATGGTCGCGCTTCTCGGCCTCTTCGAGCATGTGCAGGTAGGCCTCCTGATCCTCCTTCCGGGTCCATGCCGTCCCGTAGATCCGCTGCAGTTGTTCGTTGCGATGGTCGCCTCGCCAATAGGCTCCGGCCACCTTCATCAGCTTGAAGACTTTCAGCTTGCCCGTGGAGGGAACGTGCGGGCCGCGGCAAAGGTCGACGAAATCGCCCTCGCGATAGAGGGAGACCTCCTCCCCCGGCGGAATGGCGTCGATCAGTTCCGCCTTGTAGTGCTCGCCGATCGACCGGAAGAAAGCGATGGCTTCGTCACGCTGCCAGACCTCGCGCCGCACCGGCAGGTCACGCCGCGCGATTTCACCCATGCGTATCTCGATCGCCGCCAGATCGTCCGGCGTGAATGGGCGCGCGAATGCGAAGTCGTAGTAGAAGCCATTTTCGATGACCGGACCGATCGTCACCTGTGCAGCCGGGAACAGTTCCTTGACAGCGTAGGCCATCAGGTGCGCGGTCGAGTGGCGAATCACCTCGAGCCCTTCGCGGTCCTTGTCGGTAACGATCGCGAGCTGCACGTCACCGCTGACGCAAAACGAGGTATCGACCAGCCGACCGTCGACCTTGCCGGCCAGCGCCGCCCGCGCCAGACCGGCACCGACGCTTTGCGCAACTTCGGCAACCGTTACCGCTTGCGCGAACTCCCTTCGGGAACCATCAGGCAGGGTGACAACCGGCATAGCGCAACCTCGGCAAGAAATCGAAAAGCCAGCGGCTCACTCCGGCGTGGACTCCCCTGGCACCGGATGGCGCAGCGGCAGCCTGACGGGGCACGCCGTCGGACCGCACATGCGCGTCTCATCGCCGCCGTACCGCCGGCGAGCCGCGGATTCTAACACAGCGAAAGGAGGCCGCAAGAAGCCACCCGAAGCGGCCATGCGACGCGTTGCGAGTGGCACCGGCGACCGCAGGCTGGTGACTAGCCGCCGGCAGCGACCAACTCGATACGAAAATCCGTCTCGTAGGGTGGCACCTGCACCTCAATGATCGAACCCGAGGCCACCTGCAGGCGAACACCGATCACGTCGGCATGCACCGGCAGCACGCCGACCCCTCGATCGACGAGAACGGCGCTGCGAATCACCGCCGCTCCGCGTGCCGCCAGATACTGCACGACACGCAGCAGCGAATGGCCACGATACAACACGTCGTCGACCACGACCACGGTTTTCCCCGCAAGGTTTGCGCCACTTGCGACGTCATTTTCCCGGAGCAGCGTCTGCGGGTAGAGCAGCGAGAGATCGTCCGCGTAGCGCTTGACCTCCAGGTCGAAGCGCTCTGCGCAGCGAATGCCCAGGCGACCCAGAGGTTCGGTGAGCAACCCAGCCAGCGGCGCCCCGCGACGCAGAACGCCGACCAGAACGATGTCGCCACCGGCTGGCAGGAGGCTTGCCAGCCGGGCCGCCATGCTCTCGAGCACCGCCGCCAATTGTCGATCGTCATACAGGCAAAGGCGTGCGCCATTGTTCGTCGCAAGCGTTCGGGCGCTATTCGGCAATGGAGGTACTCCTCTCAGGCAATGATTCCGGCCGCCCGATCGGCAAGCAGCGCAAGGGATCGCAAGGATTCCGACACCGTCACCGGATACCGGGGAACCGGGTCGAGGCTGCACAATGATTCCGGCAGCCGGGTCAACTGCTCACGAACACGCTCGCGCACGACACCGATCGCGGGCTGTGGGGCGACGCGCCTGCCCTGACGCATCGCCGGAACGAGCAGACTCCCCGCAGCGTGCACATCGTCGACGACTGTCAGTGTATCCCCGGCAAGCCGGCCGTCCACCCCGTAACGGCGCAGGATCTGTTTGCGCCCGGGCCAGGTGGCTTTCCCCTCCGAACGCTTGCGCCGGGGTATGCCGGCGTATTCCTGCAGCTTGTAGGCGCAGTCGAGATAGGGTTTGTCGGCCGAGGTGTTCATGCGCGTGCCGACGCCGAAACCGTCGATCGGTGCACCTCCGTCCAGCAAGTCGCGTATCCGGTATTCGTCGAGATTGCCGCTGGCGAAAATCCGTACCTGCGGCAGGCTGCCGGCGTCGAGGATTGCACGAACGCGTCTGGCGTGCTCGCCAAGATCACCGCTGTCGAGACGCACCGCAGCGACATTCACACCGGCCAGTCTCGGCAGCAGGCCGACCAGCCTGCGCGCTCCCTCTTCGGTGTCGTAGGTGTCGATCAGCAGGGTCGACCCGTTGGGCAGCGAACGTGCAAAGTTCTCGAAGGCATCGCTTTCCCTTGCATGCACCTGAATGTACGAATGGGCCATGGTACCGAACAGCGGAATCCCCCAGCGCTGACCGGCCAGGACCGTCGCCGTTCCCGCGAAGCCGGCCAGATAACTGGCGCGCGCCGACAGCAGGCCGGCCTCGGCACCATGCGCACGCCGCAAGCCGAAGTCGACGAGCAAGCGCCCGCGAGCGGCAAGGACGCAGCGGATCGCCTTCGATGCCACCATGGTCTGGAACTGGAGCAGGTTGATGATGCGCGTCTCGACCAACTGCGCCTCGCGCAGCGGCGCGACGACGCGCAGCAAGGGTTCGTCGGGAAAGAAGGCGGTTCCCTCGGGCAGGGCGTCAACGTCGCCGCCAAAGCGCCAATCGGCCAGCGAATCGACGAAATCGTTCCGGAAGCGCCCACACTCCTTCAACCAGCGCAATTCGTCCGACTGAAAGCTGGCTTGTTCCAGGTAATCGAGCACCTGTTCCAAGCCGGCGGCAATCAGGAAATTTCTCCCCTCCGGCAGCTTGCGCACGAAGAATTCGAATACTGCAACGTCGTTCATGCCACGCTGGTGATAGGCCTGCAGCATGGTGAGCTGGTAAAGATCGGTGAGCAGGATGCTCTCCGCGGTCATCACCGGGCCTCGCCCAGGCACGCAAGGCCCGCACCGAGGGCGGACATCTGCGCCACCGCCCGCGCACCATCGTCGGCAGACACGGCACGCACCGCATCGACCAGGAGGACGACGGCAAAGCCTTCGGCCAGGCCATCACGAACGGTCTCGAGCACACAATAATCGGTGGCCAGACCACCGACGAAGAGACGCCCGACACCCGCGCGCCTGAGGCGCTGGGCGAGATCGCCGCCGGCAAACGCCGAATACGCCTCCGCTTCGGGCAGCGTTGCTTTCGAGATCACCACGGCTGCCGCCGGCAGCAGCAGACCGGCGGCAAACTCGGCCCCCGGCGTGCCAGCCACGCAATGCGCCGGCCAGCGACCGCCCCGCTGCGTGAACGAGCAGTGATCGGTCGGATGCCAGTCGCGCGTCGCAAAAATCGGCAGCCCGCGAGACACGAAACGCCGCTGGTATTCGTTGAGCGCTGGCACGACCTCGTCGCCTGCCGTCACGGCGAGCTTGCCGCCGGGCAGGAAGTCGTTCTGCACATCGACGACGATCAACGCGTCGCCGGTTCTCAGCTGGAAGTCATCCAGCCGCCTGGTCTCCGCCTGCCGTTCCATCTCGCATTCTCCTCCTCAGCGAACACCTTCCCTCGCGACTGTGACGATGGCATCACTCCGCCAGCACATTGCCAGCAGTCCCCTGCCGCCGGCGCATTCGGCATCGCCGCGCGATCAATGCCGAAAACCGCTGCGCCGGCGTGGACGGTCAGCCCGGCAGCGGCGCGAACAAGGCAGCGATGTCGTCGCGTCCGAACTTGGCGTCGACCCCGCGATCGGCCGAGAGGATGCGCTCGGCGAGTTCCGCCTTGCGCTCCTGGAGCGCGAGAATCTTCTCCTCGATGCTGCCGGCGACGATCAACTTATAGACGAATACGGGCTTGTCCTGACCAAGGCGATGCGCGCGGTCGGTGGCCTGGCTCTCCGCCGCGGGATTCCACCACGGATCGTAATGTATGACGGTATCGGCCGCGGTCAGATTCAGTCCGACGCCACCGGCGCGCAGGCTGATCAGAAAGATCGGCACTTCGCCCGCCTGGAAGCGGCGCACCTGCTGCTCGCGGTCCCTGCTGTCCCCGGTGAGCAGGGCGTAATCGAGACCGGCAAGCTTCAGTTCTTTCTCGATCAGATCCAGCATGCTGGTGAACTGCGAGAAAAGCAGGATGCGCCGCCCCTCCTCGACCTGCTCCGGCAACATCGTCATCAAGAGATCCAGCTTTGCCCGCTCCTTGATTTTCTGGGCCGATCTCGCCTTGACCAGACGCGGATCGCAGCATACCTGGCGCAGCTTCAGCAGCGCGTCGAGGATGACGATCTGACTGCGATTGAATCCCTTGTTCGCAATTTCCTCGCGAACCTTCTCGTCCATCGCGACGCGAACGGTTTCATAGAGGTCGCGCTGGCCGCCGACCAGTTCGACCTTGCGCACGATGATCGTCTTGGCCGGCAATTCACGTGCCACCTCCTCCTTCTTGCGACGCAGGATGAACGGACGGACTCGACGGGCGAGCAGGTCGCGACGCTGCGTGTCGCCGAACTTCTCGATCGGCGTCCGCCAGTACCTGGTAAACGCCTGGTTGCTGCCAAGAAAACCTGGCAAGAGGAAGTCGAACTGGCTCCACAGCTCACCCAGGTGGTTTTCCAGCGGGGTCCCGGTCAGGCACAGGCGATGCCGAGCGACGATCTTGCGAACCACCTCGGCCCCCTGACTGCGAGCGTTCTTGACGGTCTGCGCCTCGTCGAGAATCAGCACGTGGTATGGCTGCCGGGTCAGCTCGGCGGCGTCACGCCAGAGCAGCGGATAGGTGGTGAGCACCACGTCACTGTGCGCGATCTCGGCAAAGCGGCTCTTGCGTTCCGGACCATGCAAGGAAAGGATCGCCAGACCCGGAGCAAAGCGCGCCGCCTCGTTCTTCCAGTTGAAGATCAGCGAGGTCGGCAGAACGATCAGCGCCGGCCGATCGAGCCGGCCGGCCTGTTTCTCGAGCAGCAGATGCGCAAGCGTCTGCGCCGTCTTGCCAAGCCCCATGTCGTCGGCGAGAATTCCGGCGAGATTCTGTTCGCGCAGGAATTGCAGCCACGCCAGTCCTTCGATCTGGTACTGGCGCAGTTCCAGACCGAGACCGGCCGGCGGATCGATGTGGCGGATTCCCTGCGCCGCGGTGAGTTGATCGGCGAGTGCCAGAACGTCCCCCTGACCCCGGAACTGCCAGCGACTGCTGTCGTTGAGCTCGCTCAGCCGAGGCGCGTCGAAACGGGACAGACGCAGGCTGTTGCCTCCGGGGAAACCGTCGAACAGATCGATCAGCGTCGCCGCCAGCGGCTTCAGGCGCCAGGCCGGAGCTCGCACGCGCAGGTTGGTCGGGGTCACCAGGTCGATCAGCTCGTCGTCCGCAACCTGCGCCAACTGCGCGCTGTCGAGCCAGCGCCCATCACGCCGGAATAGCGCGGCGAGCATCGGCGCCAGCGGCAGCCGCTGGCCTTCGACGATGACTCCCATATCGAGATGAAACCAGCCACCCTCTCCCTCGACGAGGTCGGCATCCCACGCCTCGACCTCGATCAGGCGATGCCGGAAATCACCGGCGAAGTCGACCTGCCAGCCGGCGGCACGCAGAGACGGCAGCGCATCCCGCATGAACGCCGGCCACTGGCCCTCGTGCGCCAGACCGTAAGCGTTGTCGGGGGGACGGCCGAAGGTGTGCAGTACATATCCGGCGATCTTCTCCAGGCCAGCATCCGCAAGCTCGTTCATCAGACGATCTTCCCGTTCGCGCTGCCGCATCACGCGCACCGTCTCGCCATTGGCAAGGGTCGCGAAATCACGCGGATCGTCGGCAATCAGCTCGACGTCCGCATAACGGAAGACAGGCAGTGCGACGTCGAACGGCCCGCCGCCGTAGCAGGCAGGGTATTCCCGCCAGCTACGATTGCCATGCGTCTGCAGCGTCTCCAGGCGAAGAATGGCCACCGGCTCGGCGACGATACTGCGCATGCCGACGCCGACGTGTTCCGGATCGCTCGGCAATTCGCGCGCCGATTCGGCCAGCGCTTCGCCGACCAGTGCCGCGGCAGTCGCCGACAATGGCGGCAACGAGAACAGCCGTGCGACGACCGCTGCATTGCCGCCGACCTGCAGCGGCCCAACCTGGTGCCGATCGAGGTCGACGTACCACGGCAGCGCCAGCGGGACCACCATGCTCGCCGGTGGCTTCGGATTCAGCACCGGCAAGCGGCGCCCGTCGCCACTGGCCCGCCAGCTGACCGTGGCCGGGCGCGTTGGCGCAAGCAGCAGCGGAGCGTAGTCGTCCTTGCGGCAAAGTCGACCGCTTTCCGCCATTCGCTGCAAGGCCTCTGCGCCATGCCGGGGTCCCAGGCCGAACGCGCGCAGACCGGTGTCCACGGAACGCTCGGCCCAGAGCAGGCGAAGGATCGGGCGATCCTCGTCGCTGACGAAGCGCGGCGGTTTGTTCAGCGCGCGATCGAGGCTCCACAGCTCGTCGGCGCTTTCGGGATCACGCCCCTTGCACACCGTAACCCCGAAGCCGCACGCGTCCGCAGTCCAGTGCAACAGATAGAAGAGCTGCTGACGGCGTACCCCGGGACGACGGTCCTTCTTGCTGACCGCCACGGCCACACGACGCAGCTCCTCGGTCCAGGAAAGCACACCAGGATCGGTCTTGTCCGCCGACACGGGGTCGTCCACTGCGTCAGCGGGCATGCCGGCCTTGCCGGCGATCGGCACTTCGTCGTAGCGACGGCGGCCGACGGGAGGAACTGGTTGGCAAGATTCTCAAGATCTGCACTCGCAAGGAAACGAGAATTGGCTGCCCACTCTCTGCTGGCAGGGGCCAGGCTCACACGATTTCATAACGTAGCACATGGCCACGAAGCGCGGCAAGAAAGCCGCGGCGCCGAGCGGCTGGCCCGCGCGGCCGCGCTCAGTCGCGGAAAT
This sequence comes from Accumulibacter sp., assembly GCF_023806565.1. Lineage (GTDB taxonomy): Bacteria > Pseudomonadota > Gammaproteobacteria > Burkholderiales > Rhodocyclaceae > Accumulibacter. Next base: position 20,638 of record NZ_JAMTDV010000064.1, read on the forward strand.
TGCCGTACTTGATGGGGAAATCCGTGATCGCTCGGGTAACCGTCGCGATACAGGCCTGCAGATCATCGCGCTTGGCGCCGCTGACGCGCACCGCATCGCCCTGGATCGAGGCTTGCACCTTGAGTCGCGAATCCTTGATCAGCTTGACAATCTTTTTCGCCAGCTCCGACTCGATGCCGATCCTGATCTTCAGTTCCTGCTTGACCTTGTTGCCGGAAATCCGCTGTACCGGCTGATCGTCGAGCCGTTTGGTGCTTTCCTTCTCCTTCTTCTCCATCGCCGGAAACAGCAGATCCCGGATCTGACCTAGCTGGAAATCGGAGTCGCCGTACAGCGTGATCACCCGGTCCTTCTCGTTCAACTCCACTTTCGCGCTGCTCCCCTTGAAATCGTAACGATTGTCGATGGCCCGCCGGGTGACGTCTATCGCGTTGTGCAGGGCAGCCATGTCGGCTTCCGAAGAAAAATCGAATGAGGGCATGTCAGGTTCGTGGAAAAGTTGATCGCAAAGAGGCCGCAGACGAACGAGGCCATCCTATCCGAAGTGGCAGACGTAATGGTAGGGCTCGTCACAGGCGATCTCGAACGCCGAATCGCCCGGTACCGCAAACGACTCACCGGCAGCATAGGTCGTCCATCCGCTCTCGCCCGCGCGACGCACGCGGCAGGAGCCGGCGACACCCTCCATCACTTCCGGCACGCCGGTCGTAAACCGCAGCGTCGACGGCAGGATCACGCCGAGCGTCTTGCGGCCACCGTCCGCGAGGAGAACGGTGTGACTGACACACTTGCCGTCGAAATAGACGTTTGCCTGTTTGACGACGCTGACCTGATCGAATTGCGACATGTTCACATTCTCCAGAATTTTTCGAGGATCGTCTTGGTAAGGAAGCCCAGCATGCCGAACGACAGGACGAAGAAGAGCACGATCGTGCCGGTCTTTCCGGCTTTCGATTTCCAGGCAATCTCGCCGATGATGAAGAGCATGAAGAGCATGAAGGCACCGACTCCGAAGGTCATGCCGAATTCCGATATCTGCTCCTCCGTCAACCCGAACATCGACGGATCCCCCTTGGTCAGCTCCGGCGGCTCGCCAGCTTGGCCGCGATGCGCATGCGCAGCGCGTTGAGCTTGATGAAGCCGGCAGCGTCCTTCTGGTCGTAGGCACCGGCGTCGTCCTCGAAGGTGGCGATCGACGAGTCGAACAGCGAATCGGCCTTCGAATCGCGACCGACGACGATGACGTTGCCCTTGTACAGCTTGACCCGCACCCAGCCATTCACCGTCTGCTGCGTGTGGTCGATCAGGACCTGCAACGCGCGCCGCTCCGGACTCCACCAATAGCCGTTGTAGATCAGACTGGCGTAGCGCGGCATCAGATCGTCCTTGAGATGCGCGACCTCGCGGTCGAGGGTGATCGACTCGATCGCGCGATGCGCCGGCAGCAGGATCGTGCCACCGGGTGTCTCGTAGCAGCCGCGCGACTTCATGCCGACATAGCGGTTCTCGACGAGGTCGATACGCCCGATGCCGTGCTTGCCGCCGAGCCGGTTGAGCAGCGCCAGCAATTCGTCGGCACGCAGGCGCTGACCGTTGATCGCCACCAGGTCGCCCTTCTCGAATTCCAGGTCGACGTACTCGGCAGCATCCGGCGCCGCCTCGGGCGATACCGTCCAGCGCCACATCGACTCCTCGGCTTCGGCCGACGGGTCTTCGAGGTGGCGGCCTTCGTAGCTGATGTGCAACAGGTTGGCGTCCATCGAATACGGCGAACCACCTTCGCGGTGCTTCATTTCGACCGGTATTCCATGACGCTCGGCGTAGGCCAGCAGCTTCTCGCGCGACAGCAGGTCCCACTCGCGCCAGGGAGCGATGATCCGGATGTCCGGGCACAGCGCGTAGGCACCCAGTTCGAAGCGGACCTGGTCGTTGCCCTTGCCGGTCGCTCCATGCGCCACCGCATCGGCACCGGTCAGTCTGGCGATCTCGATCATGCGCTTGGCGATCAGCGGGCGCGCGATCGACGTGCCGAGCAGATACTCTCCCTCATACACCGTGTTGGCGCGAAACATCGGGAAAACGAAGTCGCGTACGAATTCCTCGCGCAGATCGTCGATATAGATGTTTTCCGGTGCGATACCGAATTTCAAAGCTTTCGGGCGAGCCGCCTCGAGTTCTTCCCCCTGGCCGAGATCGGCAGTAAACGTCACGACCTCGCATTGATAGGTATCCTGCAACCACTTCAGGATCACTGAGGTGTCGAGTCCGCCCGAATAGGCAAGGACGGCTTTCCTGATGTCGCTCATGGCATTTCCCTGCTTGAACTGGATTCTGGAGAAGGCGCAGCGCCCCCGGAAGCATCGACGCGGCCGAGCAGGAGGTACTCGAGCAGCGCTTTCTGCGTATGCATGCGGTTTTCTGCTTCGTCCCAGACGACACTGCGCGGCCCGTCGATCACCGCTGCCGCGACTTCCTCACCGCGATGCACCGGCAGGCAGTGCATGAACAGCGCCTGCGGATGCGCGACGCGCATCATCTCGAGGTCAACCTGCCAGGCGGCGAAGGCGCTTCGGCGCGTCTCGTTCTCCGCTTCGAAGCCCATCGACGTCCACACATCGGTGGTGACCAGATCGGCGCCACGCGCCGCGTCCATCGGATCGGCAAACTGTTCGAAGTGCTCGCAGCCAAACAGGCCGGCGCGTTCGGCCGCCACCTCGTAACCCGGTGGTGTCGACACCTGCACCTTGAAATCGAGCACTTCGGCGGCCTGCAGCCAAGTATTGCAGACATTGTTCGAATCACCTATCCAGGCCACCGTCCTGCCCTGAATCGGACCACGATGCTCGATGAAGGTGAAGATGTCGGCCAGAATCTGGCAAGGGTGGTACTCGTTGGTCAGGCCGTTGATCACCGGCACCCGCGAATTGGCAGCGAAGCGCTCGATGATCACCTGTTCGAAAGTACGGATCATCACCACGTCGCTCATCCGCGAAATCACCTGCGCCGCGTCTTCGACCGATTCACCGCGGTGCAACTGTGAATCGCGGCTGTTGAGGTAGATCGCCGAACCTCCGAGCTGCTGCATTCCGGCTTCGAACGAGAGTCTGGTGCGCGTGCTGGCCTTCTCGAAAATCATCACCAGCGTGCGATCGCTGAGCGGCCAGTACTTGCGGTAGGCCTTGAACTCCGCCTTGATCCAGCGCGCCCGTTCCAGGAGGTAGTCGAACTCCGCACGCGTGAAGTCCTTGAACTGAAGAAAGTGTTTTACGCGGTCCATGGCGGATCTCTAGGCGGCAGCGAGAAATGCGCGAATCAGCGGCGCCAGTCGCGACACCAGTTCGCGTGCTTCGTCGGCGCTGAAAGTCAGCGGCGGCAGCAGGCGCACCACCCGGTCCGCAGTGACATTGATCAACAGGCCGGCGTCGAGGGCCTGCGTCACAAGTTCGCCACACGGGCGATCGAGTTCGATTCCGATCATCAGGCCCTGGCCGCGAATGGCGACGACTCCCCTCTCGCCTCCGAGTTGCTTGCCGAGACCTTCGCGAATCTGGCGACCAACGACGACGGCGTTGTCGATCAGGCCATCCTTTTCGATCACCTCGATCGTCGTCAGCGCAGCGGTGGTCGCCAACTGGTTGCCGCCAAAGGTCGAACCGTGCTTGCCCGGCTGCAACAGCCCACTCGCCTGACCGGCGACCAGGCAGGCGCCAATCGGTACGCCGCCGCCCAGACCCTTGGCCAGCGTCACCACGTCGGGTCGAATTCCGGCATGCTGAAAGGCGAACCAGGTCCCCGTCCGACCCATGCCGCACTGCACCTCGTCGCAGATCAGCAGCCATTCCCGGTCGTCGCACAGCGCCCGCAGACCGCGCTGGAAGTCGATGTCGGCACTGTTGACGCCGCCCTCGCCCTGCACGATTTCGAGCATGACCGCGACGACATTCTGGTTCGATTTGGCGATTGCCCGAATCGCGTCGAGATCGTTGTAGGGCACACGCACGAAGCCGGAAACCAGCGGTTCGAAACCGGCCTGCGCCTTGCGGTTGCCGGTGGCCGACAAGGTCGCCATGGTCCGCCCGTGAAAAGCCCTCTCCATGACGATCGTCGCCGGACTATCGACTCCCTGCCGGTGACCGTACAGGCGCGCCAGCTTGATCGCCGCCTCGTTCGCCTCACAGCCCGAGTTGCAGAAAAAAACCTCGTCCATCGCCGACAGCGCTGCCAGCCTGTCGGCCAGTTGCTCCTGTTGCGGGATGCGGTAGAGATTGGACGAATGCAGCAGGCGCCCGGCCTGGCCTGCAATCGCCGCAACCAGCCGCGGATGATTGTGCCCCAGGGTATTGACGGCAATTCCCGACAGCGCGTCGAGGTAGACCCTGCCTTCGGTATCGGTCAACCAACTGCCCTCGCCGCGGCTGAAAGCGATCGGCAAGCGGGCATAGGTATTCATCAGGTGCGACATGGACCACCCACTGCACAGGCTCTTAAACGGAAACGGCGGCTTGCGCCGCCGGATAACGATACACGTACTCGGACCCCAGGCCCGTACGCCCCCGGCACTCCTCGCATGGCATGGCAGGCCGGAATTCGATGGCGCGATTTTACGGGAAAAGTATTCTGATGTATAGGAAACGCGGCACTTTTGGCAGGTCGAATTTGTCCATCCGGTCAATAGCTGAAGAATCCGTTGGTTAGTAGCGGCCAATGAACATCGGGTGAAGAGGTGTGTATGAAGGGCGGATGGAAGGCGAATTTGACGCGTTGCGTGTGCGCCCGATGGAGAGGGGCGAAGAGGCTCGCTATCGGGAGTTGATGGCTCAGCACCACTATTTGGGGGATCTGGCCAAGATCGGCCATACGCTGTGGTACGTTGCCAGCTGCGGCGAGGAATGGGCGGCCTTGCTGAGTTTTTCTGCCGCGGCGTGGAAAGGTAAGGCTCGTGACCGCTGGATTGGCCGGGATTTCCGGCATCAGTAGCATCAGTATGCTCGTCTGGGGTTGCTCGCCAACAATGGCCGCTTTCTGATTCTGCCCGCTGGGCAGCGTCCAAATCCGGGGTCGAAGGTATTGTGGCTCTATGTCGTTTCGTGTGGAGACGGCGTAGGTTGAATGGCATTGAGGGTACG
>NZ_JAMTDV010000065.1 GCF_023806565.1 Accumulibacter sp.
CCTGCGGCGTGTCGCCCAGCGCCGTGCGCAGTTGCCGGCTGAGCTCCAGACTCTCGGCATACGCCGCCCGCGCCGCTTCCAGGTCTCCGAGCTCGCCGGACACGCCACCGACGTTGTCCAGCGACACCGACAGGTCGCGCAGCGTCTGCGGCGTGTCGCCCAGCGCCGCGCGCAGTTGCCGGCTGAGCTCCAGACTCTCCGACGCAATCCGGCGTGCTTCAGGTAGACGGCCCAACTCGCGCAGGGACTCGACGGCAGCCCAGGAATCAGCGAGATTGGCCTTGCCGGCGCCGGCAGATTGCCGTTGCCAGGCCGCAAGCCGGCGTTCGGCCAATTCGGCCAGCTCGGCCAAGCGGCCATCGCGTGCAGGCTTCGAATCGATGCGCGTTGCACCGGCCACCGCGGGTTCGGGCCTTGGACGTTCGCAGCGCAGAGTGAGACGCCGCACCGACCACAAATCCGGTGCGATTTCCGCGGTCCTTGCGACGTCATCGCAAGGCAGCAACAAGACGAGCGGAGCGCGAAAGGTGCTTTCGAGTCTGCCGCGGCCCTCGTTCAGGCGTGCGAGCAGCTGCCGCCTCGCCTCGCTCCAGCCGTCGTCGCTCGGGTGGCGCCAGCATTCGAGCCACACCGGCCGGCCCGGCCGGCAATCGCCGCCGAGCAAGGCGTCCATTGCCACGCTGACCAGCTCGCCCGATGCTGCCGGGAGCACGCGCTGCAGGCGCAGCGTGCGCAAGCGCAGACTGTCATCGAGATAGCGGCAACCGAGATCGACCTGAGCTGGCCAGTCGATGAACACCAGATAGAATGCGAAGCCGTCGGCAAGGTCGAGGCTGCGCCGCAAGCGCGGCCAGCCGGGATCGAGCTCAACCGGCACCGGCGGCGCTTCCGGGACGTTCCCGTTCGACCTGCTCGCGCAGCAGCGGATGCACGTCGTACCAATCCTCGCCGTTGCGATACATCAGGACGCGCTTGGTTTCGAGGTCATGCACCAGCGCGTCCATGTCGGCGTCGCTTTCGAGACGCGGCGCCTTGGTCGTGGCCAAGTGGCGCAGCCGTTCGAGATGCCCGGTGGTGATCCAGGTCATGTCGCGGCGAATCTGGTTCAAGGTGTAGCGCAGCGCCGCCTCGACGTTCGTCGAAAATTCCAGTTCGAGCAGGAGGATCGAAAGCATGCGGAACAAGTCGCGCAAATCGCCGCCGGACGCCTCGATGACCTGATCGAGTGCCTCGGCGGAGATCAGTTCCTCCCACTGCCCGTAGCGGCGCGTGACAATCTTGCGGATGATGGCGACGCCCTCCGCATCCGGCTCGCGCGAACGCGCCTGGAAGACATGGGCCGTGGTCAAATGGCAAAGGGTGCCGGCACCGAAGACTCCGGCCAGGTGTGGCGCCAGCTTGATCAGATAGGGCGCCACCGAATATACCGTCTGTAAATCGGCGAGGCGCAGCATGTCGGGGTACTGGCTGAACATCGCGCGCACGCTGGAGAATACGTCGTCGCTTGCTTCGCCACTGCCGCGCAGGCGTTCCAGCGAATCGATGACCAGCACGACCTTGATATCGTCGCCATATTTCCCGCGCAAACGGTCGAGAATCTGGCCACGGAAGAGTTCGAGGTGTTCCGCCAAGGCAGCAAGATGGCCGCGCAAGTGTGCCTGAATCCGTTGCTTGACGACGGGGTCGCGAATCAGCGCGGCCTTCAGGTCGCCTTTGAAAGAGAACCTGGCGATTCCGGGCACGTTTGCCTCCGCACCCGCGCCCACGCTCATCTCACGAATCTCGATCGCGGTGTTGCTGAGAAAGTCGACGATGCGCTCCCAATATCCGCGCGCAACGACGTCGTCCTCAAGCAGGTGCCCGGCCTGCTCGGCGAATGCCGCCGTTACGGATATCAGGAAATCCCCGATCTCGATCTTCTGGTTGAGATTGATGTAGTCGGCGGCATCGGTCAGGAAGACGAGATATTCCGGCGATTCGCGCAGGCTCTGGCGCAAGCGGCGCAATTCGGTGCTCTTGCCGCTGCCGATGTTGCCCGTGAACAACCATACCCGTGAGCCTGTTTCGCGCTCGATCTGGGCCGCGAGCCGCGCCACCGGGTCGATTTCCAGACCCGCTTCGCGTCGGCTGACATGCAATTCCCGCACGTAGCGCCTGGCGTCGTCGGCATCCGCCGGGTCGAGCGGCCGATCCTGCAGTGCCCTGTGGAAAGCCTGCAAGGCTCGTTTGCGTTCCTGGGGAGTCATTGGCTGCCTTGTTTCCTCGAAATTGGCATTGGACTAAAGCAATTTTTCCCGCCGCCGCCAGATCCGCTTGCGCGTCACGGCTGGCAGCGCCACGCTCCTGAGGACCGCCGCATCGCCCTTTCGCTCCGTCGTCCCGTGGGCGAGCTTGATCGAGTCAGTGTTCATTTCGCGCTCACCGCGCTCGCGCCGGATCGTGGTAGCGGGAGCTCTGCGAGGCCGCCAGGATGCAGGGGATATGGGCCCGTACGCCCGGCTCGTCTTCGTCGCGCAGGCGCGGGGAGCCGGATTCGATCGCGGCCAACGGACAGGAAATCCAAGCGCGCTATAAAGGCTTATTGTATATGAGCGGCCAGCAGGGGGCGTCAATTTCCATCGATGGCGGCCCGGCCCTGACACGGGATCGCTGCTATGATGACTTCCTCTGGGATGACAGCGGCCGGAGCAATATTCTCATCGCTCGGGAACGCTGCCGGCTCGCGCTCAAGTGGAGACGCGGAATCTGTAGCTGGTTAGCGGAGGTCCACGGTGTCTTCAAGAAGAGGCGAGGCCTTTCTCCACGAATTCCGTGAGTTCGTCGCCTTTCTCGGTACGCTGTGGGGGATCCTGGCAGGCATCTCGGTGTTCTTCCCTCTGTCCAGTGCCCTCCTGGAAGCCATCCCGCTCGGCAGATACGGCGACGATGGCGGCGTATTCAACATCTTCCCGCCGCATCTGATTACGCTCATCGCGACGGTTTTCACGCTGTTTCTCGTATTGTCGACATTCGGCAAGCGCAAGGTGCTCACGGCGCGAGGAAACACCAATGTGCGGCGGCGGGCCTGGGTCTCGCTGGCATTCGGCCTGGCAGCCGTGGTCGCCTATGTCTCGATTTATTCCGCATACCGCGAGTACGCCTGGGGAGTCTTCGGTCTGGGGTCCGACGATCCTCGCAAGGTGTTCTTTGAAGTGCCCCTGCTGTTGACCTATGTCGCTTTCTTTTCACTGCTCACCCACGCGTTCATGCTCCTGGGCATGGCGGAATTCTACGCGACCGACCGCGAGAACCCGGATTCCAAGGAGTCATCGGGGTGAGCGAGTGATCGACCAGACTTCTCCTGCGGTCGGCCGCAGCCCGACCGCGAAGGAAGCCGATCCGGCAGAGCCGGCGCACAGGCGCCTCGGCATTGCGCACGAGAGCGTGCTGGCACGCGCGCCTTGCGTTCGTTCGGGCTCCGGCCGCGCCCTCGGATGGGTGTCCGGGTCTTGCGCACGGCGCATTCCGGTGAGGTGGACCGCGCCTGGCCAGGGCAGCTGCCGCTATTCGATCCAGCCACCGCCAAGCGCCTTGTAGAGACTGATCGAGTCCGTGAGCACCTGCCCCCTGGCCTGCTGCAGCGCCAGTTCGGTGGCGAAAGTGCCACGCTCGGCATCCGCCACGTCGAGAAAAGTGGTCAGGCCGCGGCGATAGCGTTCCCAACTGATCGCCAGGGTCTCGCGGTCGAACTCGGCCTGCCGGCGCAAGGCATCGACTTTCTGCGAGCCGAGATCGATTGCGGCCAGCTTCTGCTCGACCTCCGATACGGCATTGCGCACGGTCTGAATGTAACGCCACACGGCTTGTGCAGCGTCGGCATCCTTCTCTTCGACTTGCGCCGCCAGCGCGCCGGCGTCGAACACCACGCCATTGAGTGTCGCGGCTACGGAGAACGGAGCGAACCACGGGGTGGTCGGAACGACGCGCGAGGCGGCAAGCGCGCCCAGCAGGTCGAAACGCGGGAAGAGATTGGCCTCGGCAACTCCGACCAGGGCAACCGCCTGGATTGCCAGGCTCTCGGCACGCCGGATGTCCGGGCGCCGTTCCAGCAGTTGCGCAGGCAGGACGACGGCGGGAGGCGCCGAAGTCAGGGCAAGGTCGGACCGCTGCAGCGGCTCGACCAGGTCCCCCGGCTGGAAACCGCAGAGCAATTCGAGGCTCAGGCGGGCGGATGCTGCCGCCTGCTGCGCCTGCGCCAGTACCGCCTGGGCACCCGCCAGCTGGGAGTCGGCGCGGGTCCCGTCATCACCACTGGTCAACCCGGCCCTGATCTTCTGATGAACGATCTCCTGCGTTTCCTGGCGTGAACGGATGGTTTGCCGGGTATAGGCTTCCATCTTCTGCGCCACCCGAAAGGCGACGTACTGGGCGCCGACTTCGGCGAGCAGGGACAGACGCACGTCGGCAAGATCGGCTTCGCTGGCGGCTGTCCCCGCTTTCGCCGCCTCCTGCTGACGCTGGATGCCTCCCCACAGGTCGACTTCCCAGGTGGCATCGAAACCCGCGGTATAGGTGTCCGAAATCGGCGTCAGCGAAGTGGGCGGCGTCGTTTTCCGCCGACTGGCGGCAAGTGTGCCACCGACCGTCGGATACGACAGCGCATCGGCGCCTTTTTCGACGGCTCGCGCCGCATTCAGGTGCTGCAACGCGATCTGCACGCTCGGATTTTCACGCAGCGCCTTTTGCAGCAGATCGATCAGCAGCGGATCGCCCATGCTTTCCCACCAGCGCTCGAGAGAAACCGATTGCGGCAGATGGGCCACCGTTGGAAAACCCTGCGGCATCTCGACGGCGGGCCGCCGATAGTCGGGTCCGACCGTACAAGCGGCGAGCAGCAGGCAGCACCACAGCAGCGACGTTCGCCGACTCATTCCGGTGACTCGTGCCGGAAGCTGGCGGTCGGCACTTCCGGACTTTCGATGAAGACATCGAGCAGCATGCCGGGATAGGCATGCAGAAGCTTCTGGTCGAACGAGTAAATGACCTGCAGGACGCGGGTATCGACGCGCTCGGTGGAATCCCCGGTCAAGGATGCCTTGCCGACCAGCAGCGGCTCGACCCGGACGTACTTGAGATCGGCGTTGAGCTCCTTGTTGCCGCGCAGGAAACCCTTTGCCCGGCTTCCCGGGACGAAGCGCCAGGCGATGTTCTCGTCGATCTCGACCCGAACATGCAGGGTATCGGTGTTTCCCAGGACCACCGGCGCTTTCGCCGTCGCACCGACGGCCACGAATTCTCCGGGATGGCCATTCACCTGCAGGACCTCGCTGTCGATCGGCGCCAGCACATCGAGTCGCGACAGCGTGATGGCCTGTGCCTTCTCGTTCTCCTGCGCCGCCCGCCAGTCGGCGCTTGCCGATTCGACGCGCTTGCTGGCCGCCCTGGCGGCCAGCCGCCGGTGATTTCGCTCCTCGGTCGACACGACCCGGGTATCGGTAACGTCGCGCACCCGCTCGAACTGATCGGCGGCCTCGGCGGCCGCGGCCTCGGCGGCGGCAAGCGTCGCCTTGGCGACTTCGACGGCTGCCCGCCGGCGCAGCAGTTCGGCCTGCACTTCCCTGCCATCCAGGCGAAACAACAGGTCCCCTTTCCTCACGTGCTTTCCTGGTTCCACCGCCATCTCGCTGATGATCCCCGCTACCGGTGGGCTGATATTGAGGTTGAGCGACGACGATTCGACTGCCCCCGAACCGGCAATGTAGCTCTTGAACGGAGCAGCGGCAGGCAATACCTGGATCGGCGCCGGCGGCTGCAAGGCCGTCGAACGCATCACGCGCGGCAACAGGAAGATCGGGCCAACCAGCGCCAGCGCGATCAGGACATAGGGTAGACGAAACAACTGGCGAAGTTTCATGCTTGTCCTCGTCCGTCAGTCGTTTCCACGTAGGCCGGCGGCAAACGATCGAATCCACCGGCGACCTCCTCCTTCGGTGGCACGATTCGCCCATCCTCCATCGCGACGATGCGGTCGGCAAACTTGAAGATGCGTGCATCATGGGTGACAACGATGACCGAGCGTTGCGTGCGATGAGTCATTTCGCGGACGAGTTGCATCACCTTCTCTCCGGTCACCGAGTCGAGCGCGCTGGTCGGTTCATCGCAGACGATCAGGTCGGGCTCCTGCGCGAAAGCGCGTGCAATCGCGACGCGCTGTTGCTGCCCGCCCGACAGTTGGTCGGGCAAGACATCGGCCTTCTCGGAGATCCCGACCTGAGCCAGCAGCTCACGGCTGCGGGCAAGGGCGCGCGCATACTTCCAGCCGGCAATCAGCAGCGGCACGGCAACGTTCTCGGCAGCGCTCAGACAAGGATTGAGGTTGAACGACTGAAAGCAGAAACCGAGATGCTGCAGGCGGAATTTCGGCTTGTCGCCCGCCGGCATGGTCAGAACGTCCTGGCCGAGAACCCGGCACTCGCCCGAAGTCCCATCCAGGATACTGGCGATGACGGAGATCAGGGTCGTCTTTCCACAGCCGGACGGCCCCACCAGCATCAGCAATTCTCCTGCCTCAACGGTCAGGTCGACGCCGCGCAGGGCGTGCACGGCGGTGTCGCCAGAGCCATACACCTTGGTCAGTTGCCGGCATTCGACGGTAGGCACCGCTTACCCCTTGAAGACCACCGCCGGTTCGAGGCGAAGCACCTTCAGCAGCGAGAAACCGGCCGCCAGCAGACAGATGACGAGCACCCCGCCGGCCGAGAAGGCGAGCAGGGAATAGGTGAATTTGACCTGGAAGGTGGACGAGAGCATCGCCATGATCGACGCCAGGCCGATGCCGATGCCGTAGCCGATGGCGCCGACGATCGCCGCCTGCAACAGCACCATGCCGAGCAGCTGCCGGGGCGTCGCCCCGATCGCCTTGAGCACCGCGAAATGACGCAGATTGTCCTGCGTGAAATTGAAGAACATGATTCCCGACACCACCGCGCCGACGATGAAGCCGACCAGCGTGACCATGCCGAAATTGATCAGGACGCCGGTGTTGCGGATGAAGTACCAGAGCGACAGCTCCTTGAACTCCTCCGCGGTGTAGGCAGCGAGTCCGGTCTGCTCGCGGATTTCATGGGTAAGCTCGAGCACGTCGTGCCCCGGCTTGGCCTTGACCAGAACGAAGGACATGATCTTGCGCTGCGCCGGAGCGTAGAGGCGCGCACGCGTGTACGTCGTGTAGATCACCGGCTGCGAGGAAAATGTCGGTCCCGTCCGGGCGATGCCGACCACTTCGGCGCGGCGTTCGTTGAGTTCGAGGATGTCGCCGACCTGCAGCGGACGCAAGGTTCCGTCGGCCTGCTTCTGGGCGAATCTCAGCTTCGCACCTTCATCATTGACGAACACCGCATCGGTCCGGCGCAGGTCGTCGGTAAGGCCGCTGACCATCTTCGCAGGCGCCCCGATCAGGCTCGAATCATCGACGCCGATCAACTGCCCGCTGGCGGTGTTGCCGTCGGGCAGGCGCGCGACCGTCGTCGTTTTGAAAATCGGCACTGCCCAGGCGACGCCGCTGACCGAACGAACCAGACCCAGTTTCGAGTCCGCCAGTGGCTTCGCGTCATCGACGAACTGAACCATCGGGTCCATCACCCAGATGTCCGGCTGCGAGACGTCATTGATGAAGCTGTAGGTTCGCCCGAGGATCGACATCATCGTCGCCGGTTGCTGGGTCATCATCAGCGACGCCACGGCGAGACCGATCACCATGCCGATCACCTTGCCGTGATGGCCGAACAGCGTCTTCAGGGCAATCCGCAGCATCGGTCCTTCATCCTGGGGTAGTGCGCCGGCATCGCGCCCGGCCCACTGCCGATCGAGGTCTCATCTTACCAGCTTTCTCCGTTCGGACTTCGACCCGACCGCCGTGGGCGGCTCATTCCACCACCGGCGCAGCCCATGGACCACCCGCGTTCACATACAACTGGACGGTAGCCTGCAAACGCCGACTCGAGGTGGCGATGCTGGTCACCTCGGCGAACAGTTCCGCCGACTGCGCGGTGACTACGTTCAAGGCGCTGCCGATTCCGGCCCGGTACTGGTTCTCGGCGATCAGGCGCGAACGCCGGGCGGCAGCCAGTGCCCGCTCCTGAACTTCGCTCTCGCGCGTCAGCAGACGCGCTGCCGCGAGGTTGTCCTCGACTTCCTGGAACGCCGTCAGCACCGTCTGGCGGTAAGCGGCGACGGTCTGGTCATAGCCGGCGGTTGCCTGACTGACCGCAGCCTGGCGGGCGCCGCCATCGAACAGCGTCCCGGCCAGTGTGGGAATGACAGACCAATAGCGGCTGGGCGCGTCGATCAGATTCCACAGGGCGCTGTTGCGATAGCCGATCGCCCCGGCCAGATCGAGCACCGGGAAGTACGCGGCGGCAGCAACTCCGATCTGGGCATTGGCAGCAGCCATCCGCCGTTCGGCAGCGGCGATGTCGGGGCGGTGCTCGAGGACCAGCGAGGGGATCAGCTCCGGGATCGCCGGTGCGGACGGCAGGCGACCGACCGTGCTGATCGCGAAAACGGCCGGCGGCCGGCCGACCAGCACGGCAATGGCGTGCTCGAATTGCGCGCGCTGGTTTTCGGCGTCGATCGCCTGCGCTTCGACATTGCTCAACTGCGTGTCTGCCTGCGCCACGTCGAGCTGGGAGGCAACGCCGGCCGCAAAGCGATTCCTGGTCAGTTCGAGGAAGCGGCCGTAGGCGCCGATGGTCCGCTGCAGCAAGTCCAGTTGTGCCTCGGCGGCACGCATCTGGATGAAGGTCTGGGCGAGAAGCGCCTGGGTCGACAAGCGGGCGGCACCGAGATCGGCAGCGCTCGCTGCCAAGTTGGCATCGGCACTCTCGACGTTGCGCCGGATTCGACCCCAGACGTCGATTTCCCAACTGGCGAGCGCCGACAGCGAGTAGGTCGTGGTGGCCGGCGTCGAGACGCTGGCGGCGGCCGCGGTGTTGCCGCGATTCGCCGTGGCGGCGAGCGAAACGGTCGGAAAGAACGCGGACCGGGCGCTGTCCAGCGTGGCGCGCGCCGCCCGGTAGCGGGCTTCCGCCTGCTTCAGGTTCTGATTGTCGAGCATGACCTGCTCGACGAGGCCGTCGAGCACCGGATCGTCGAACGCCTGCCACCATTTCTCCTGTGGCAGCGGAGCGTCCACCGCAGCCGCCTGCCAGCGGCCGGCTTGCTTGAAGGTCGCCGGCACCTCGGCTTCCGGCCGCACGTAGTCAGGGCCCGGCGAGCAGGCCGCAAGCACCGACGCGACGCAGATGCAGAAGACGGGAAGCAGGTGGCGCATGTCGTATTTCCTTTTACGCGGCTTGCGGCGCGGGCGGGACGAGTGGCCGGCGGCGTCGGCCGAGCAGCCCGGTCCGCAAGCGATCGAGGCCGACGTAGACCACCGGCGTCGTGTATAGCGTCAGGATCTGGCTGACCAGCAGACCGCCGACGATGGCGATTCCCAGCGGCGAACGCAGTTCGGCGCCGTCGCCTCGGCTGACCGCCAGCGGGACGGCGCCGAAAATGGCGGCCATGGTGGTCATCAGGATCGGGCGGAAGCGCGATATGGCGGCGAGGTAGATCGCCTCGCCGGCCGAAACGTCAAGTTGCCGCTGGCGTTCGATCGCGAAGTCGATCATCAGGATGGCGTTCTTCTTGACGATGCCGATCAGCAGGATGACGCCGATCAGCGCGATGACGGAGAACTCGCTGTCGACCGCCATCAAGGCCAGCAATGCGCCGACGCCTGCCGACGGCAGGGTCGACAGGATGGTCAAGGGATGCAGCAGGCTTTCGTAGAGCACACCGAGCACGATGTAGATGGTGATCAGGGCGGCAAGAATCAGCAGCGGCTGACTGGCGAGCGAATCCCGAAATGCCTTCGCCGTTCCCTGAAAGCTGCCGTGAATCGAGGTCGGAACGCCGCGCTGAGCCATCGCCTGCTCGATGGCCAGACTCGCCTCGCCGAGCGATACGCCCGGCGGCAGGTTGAAGCTGATCGTGGAAGCGGGAAAGCCGCTCTGATGGTTGACGGCCAGCGGAGTATTGGTCACTGCGAAGCGAGCGAATGACGCAAGCGGCACCTGCACCCCGGCAGCGTTGGGGATATGGATCGACTTGAGAGTCTCCGGGCTCATCAGAAAGGGGGGCGCCGCTTCCATCACCACCCGATACTGGTTGAGCGGATTGTAGATGGTGGACACCTGCCGCTGGCCGAAAGCGTCGTCGAGCGCATTGTCGATGCTGCGCATGTTCACGCCGAGGCGCGAAGCCGCGTCGCGGTCGATCACCAGCGAAGTCTGCAAGCCCTTGTCCTGCTGATCGGTGTTCACGTCCACCAGTTGTGGCAGGTGCGAAAGCGCATCGCGCACGCGCGGCTCCCAGGTCCGCAGGTCTTCCAGTTCATCCCCCTGCAGCGTGAACTGGTACTGCGCGTTGCTCGGTCTGCCGCCGATCCGCACGTCCTGCACGGGCACCAGAAACAGGCTGGCTCCCGGCTCGTGCGAGAGCTTGCCGCGCAGGCGGCCGACGACCTGATCGATCGATGCCTGCCGCTCGGCGAGTGGCTTCAGGCTGATGAACATCGTTCCGGTGTTGCGTTGCCCGCCGCCGGTGAAACCGGTGACCGTCGCGACCGCGGGATCGTGCTGGACGATCGCCATGAAATCCTTGAGCTTCTGCTGCATGGCGAGGAACGATATTGCCTGATCGGCCTGGATCGAACCCATGATGCGCCCGCTGTCCTGCTGCGGGAAGAATCCCTTGCGGATGGCGCCGTAGAGATGGACGTTGAGGATGATGGTCAACAGCAGGAGCAGGAGTACCAGAGGGGCATGCCGCAGGGACCAGGCGAGGCTCTTGCGGTAGCCGACCATCAGGCGGCGCGAGACAGCGGCAAGGAGGCGCGCAAGGCGGCCGGGGTCTCGCCGTCCGGCGATTGGAAGCAGGAGATGAGCAGCCATCGCCGGGGTGGCGGTGAGCGAGACGACCAGCGAGACCAGAATCGCCGCCGACAGGGTCACCGCGAACTCGCGAAACAGTCGCCCGACGATGCCTCCCATCAGCAGGATCGGAAGGAAAACCGCGATCAGCGACAGGCTGATCGAAATCACCGTGAAACCGATCTCGCGTGCGCCCGCCAGAGCCGCCTGCAACGGCGTCTCGCCTTTTTCGAGGTGGCGGACGATGTTCTCGAGCACGACAATCGCGTCGTCCACCACGAACCCGGTGGCGACGGTCAGCGCCATCAGCGACAGATTGTCGAGACTGTAGCCGCAGAGGTACATGACGCCGAAAGTGCCGAGCAGCGACACCGGCACCGCGACGCTGGGAATCAGGGCCGCCCGCGCCTGACGCAGGAAGACGAAGACCACCAGGATCACCAGCCCGACCGAGATGGCCAGGGTGCGTTCGACGTCGCGCAGCGAACTGCGAATCGTCGGCGTGCGGTCAAGCGCGACGCGCAGGTCGATCGCTGCCGGAATGATGGCGCGAAGATGCGGCAGCAGATCGCGCACACGGTCTACCGTTTCGATGATGTTGGCGCCTGGCTGCCGGTAAAGGATCAGCAATACCGCCGGCTTGCCGTCGGAGGCACCGTAATTGCGCACGTCCTGGACGCTGTCGCGGACATCGCCCAGATCCGCCAGGCGGACGCCGGCGCCGTTGCGAAAACGAACGATCAGTGGCTGATATTCGGCCGCGGTCCTGGCCTGATCGTTGGCGGCGATCTGCCACTGGCGCGCACCCTGTTCGACGATGCCGAGCGGGCGATTGGCGTTGCTCGCAACGATGGCAGCGCGCACGTCCTCGAACGCGAGGCCGGTCTGCGCGAGGCGGTTCGGATCGAGTTCGACGCGCACCGCCGGCAGTGCCCCGCCGCCGATGTTGACCTGGCCGATTCCCTGCACCTGCGACAGGCGCTGCGCGAGGATCGTCGACGCGGCGTCGTACATCTGGCCGCGGTCCATGCTGTCGGAAGTGAGCGACAAAATCATGATCGGAGCGTCGGCCGGATTCACCTTGCGGTAGATCGGATTGCTCGGCAGGCCGCTGGGCAGCAGCGTACGCGCCGCATTGATCGCCGCCTGCACGTCACGGGCAGCGCCATCGATGTTGCGATCGAGGTCGAACTGCAGCGTTACGATCGTGTTGCCGAGCGAACTCGATGAAGTGATCTCGGTGACCCCGGCAATTCGCCCGAGCGCCCGTTCCAGGGGTGTCGCCACGGTGGCCGCCATGGTTTCCGGACTGGCGCCGGGCAGCGACGCCTGCACCGCGATGGTCGGGAAGTCCACCTGCGGCAGCGGCGCCACGGGCAGCAGAAAGAAGGCGATGATCCCGGCCAGCGTAATCCCCAGCGTCACCAGCGTGGTGGCCACGGGACGCTGGATGAACGGGCGGGAAAAATTCATCGTTGACTGAGCCGCCGTGCCAGGCGGTCGAAGGCGAGATAGATCACCGGCGTCGTGAACAGGGTCAGCAACTGACTGAGCAGGAGGCCGCCAACCATCGCCACTCCCAGCGGCTGGCGCAGCTCGGCGCCGATGCCACCGCCGAGCATCAGCGGCAGGGCGGCCAGCAGCGCCGACAGGGTGGTCATCAGGATCGGCCGGAAACGCAGCAGGCAGGCCTGCCGGATTGCCTGCCGCGGCGACAGGCCAGCGTTCCTTTCGGCGTCCAGTGCGAAGTCGATCATCAGGATCGCGTTCTTCTTGACGATCCCGATCAGCAGGATGACGCCGATGATCCCGATCACGTCGAGACCGGCACCGCTGACCCAGAGCGCCAGCAGAGCGCCGACGCCCGCCGAGGGCAGGGTCGACAGGATGGTGATCGGATGAATGTAGCTCTCGTAGAGTACGCCGAGCACGATGTACATCGTCACGACAGCGGCAAGGATCAGCAACAGGGTGTTGGTCAATGACGACTGAAAGGCCAGTGCCGCGCCCTGGAAGCTGGTTTCGATACTGGCGGGAATCGCCAGCTCGCGCTCGGTTGCCTTGATCGCCTGGACTGCTTCACCCAGCGAGACGCCAGGAGCCAGATTGAAGGAAACGGTGGCGGCGGGGAACTGCCCGACGTGGTTGATCGCCAGGGCCGTGGGGCGCTCTTCCACGCGCGCCAGCGACGACAGCGGAATCTGCTGTCCCGAAGCGGTGGCAACGTGGATCGTTTCCAGGGCTGCGGGACCGAGCTGAAAGTCGGGCTGCACTTCGAGCACCACGCGGTACTGGTTGGACTGGGTGAAAATGGTCGAAATCAGGCGCTGGCCAAAGGCGTCGTACAGCGCGTTGTCGATCGCCGCGGTGCTCACCCCGAGGCGGCCGGCGGCATCGCGATCGATCGCAACGTAAGCCTGCAGGCCGTGCTCCTGCAGATCCGAGGCGACGTCCGAGAGCATCGGCAGCGCACGCAAACGGTCGACCAGCTTCGGCACCCACTGACCGAGCGCTGCCGAGTCCGGCGATGCCAGCATGAACTGGTACTGGGTGCGGGAAATCCGGTCTTCGATGGTCAGATCCTGCACCGCTTGCAGGTACAGCGTCATCCCCGGAACGCCACGCGCACGCTCGCTCAGGCGGCGAATGATTGCCGACGCCGACTGTTGCCGCTCGGCGAGCGGTTTCAGCGAGATCAGCATGCGGCCGCTGTTCGGCGTCGGGTTGCTGCCATCGACCCCGATGAACGAAGAGAGCCCGGCCACTGCCGGATCCTGCAGGATGACCGCAGCCATTGCCTGCTGACGCTCGGCCATGGCGGCGAACGAGACGCCTTGCGACGCTTCGCTGACGGCCTGAATGAGACCGGTATCCTGCACCGGGAAAAATCCCTTGGGAATCCAGAGATACAACATCACGGTCAGCACCAGGGTAGCGACCGCCACCGTCAGGGTCGCTCCCTGGCGCTCAAGAACCCAGTCCAGCGCACGCCCGTACTGCGCGATGGCCGCGTCGAACAGGCGGCCGCTGCCGCGGAAGAACTCACTCTGCTCGGCAACAGGCAATTGCCGCAGCAGGCGCGAGCAGAGCATCGGCGTCAAACTCAGCGAGACGACGGCGGAGATCAGGATGGCAACGGCCAGGGTAATCGCGAACTCGTGGAACAGACGGCCGACGACGTCGCCCATGAACAGGAGCGGAATGAGTACGGCCACCAGCGACAAGGTGAGCGAGATGATGGTGAAGCCGATCTGCTGCGACCCGGCAAGCGCAGCCTGCAGTGGCGGGTCGCCGGCCTCGACGTGACGGGCGATGTTCTCGATCATCACGATGGCATCATCGACGACGAATCCCGTGGCGATCGTCAGCGCCATCAGCGTCAGATTGTTGATCGAGAAGCCGGCCAGGTGCATGACGCCGAAGGTTCCGACCAGCGAGAGGGGGACCGCCAGGCTGGGAATCGCCGTCGCCCGAAGGTTGCGCAGAAAGAGAAAGATGACCATCACCACCAGCGCCACCGAGAGCAGCAGTTCGAAGCGCACGTCGTCCACCGAGGCGCGGACGGTGATCGTGCGGTCGCTGAGCACCGCCACGTCGATTGACGCCGGCAGACTCGCGCGCAATTGCGGCAAGGCTCTTTTCACCCGCTCGGCGACCTCGATGACGTTGGCACCCGGCTGGCGCTGGATATTGAGGATCACCGCCTCCTGCGTGTCGGCCCACGCGGCGAGCCGGGTGTTCTCTGCGTCCTCGACGACCTCGGCGACGTCGCGCAGGCGCAGCGCGGCCCCATTGCGGTAAGCGACGACGAGCGCCGCGTACTCGCGGGCCGTTTTCAACTGGTCATTGGCGTCGATGGTCGAAGCGCGCAGAGGGCCGTCGAAGCTGCCCTTGGCCAGATTGACGTTGGCGTTGCCGATCGCCGCGCGCAGATCTTCGAGCGACATGCCGACGCCGGCCAGCGCCTGCGGGTTGACCCGGATGCGCACTGCGGGCCGCCGGCCACCGGCGATGCTGACCAGACCGACACCGGGGATTTGTGAAATCTTCATCGCCACCCGGCTTTCGACCAGGTCGTGCATGCGCGGAACGGGCAGCGACGGCGAGGTGACTGCCAGCGTCAGAATCGGCGCGTCGGCCGGGTTGACCTTGCTATAGACCGGGGGCAACGGCAGATCGCTCGGCAACAGATTGGCGGCGGCATTGATCGCCGCCTGCACCTCCTGCTCGGCGACGTCCAGGCTCAGGTCGAGGCTGAAGCGCAGAGTGATCACCGAAGCACCACCCGAACTGGTCGATGACATCTGCGCCAGCCCCGGCATCTGGCCGAACTGGCGTTCCAGCGGAGCGGTAATCGACGAGTTGACGACCTCGGGGCTGGCACCGGGATACAGGGCCATCACCTGGATGGTCGGATAATCCACCTCGGGCAAGGCCGAAAGCGGCAACAGCCGGTACGCCAGGGCGCCGACCAGCAGGATCGCCACCATCAGCAGGGAAGTGGCGATCGGCCGCAGGATGAAGATGCGCGAAGGGTTCATGATGGTCTGCGCCGGCGCTCAGTTGGCAGCGGCTGGCTGGCCTCCTGCGGACCGGCGCGGACGCTCTGCCTGTCCGTCTGCGGCACCCGCCGCGTTCTGCCCGGACCCTTCGGGGGGGCGGCCGCCGTCTCCGCGGCGCTTGCCCTGCCCGCCGCGTTCGCCACCGCGCACCTCGGGAGTGATGACCTCGATGCGGGTACCGTCACGCAACTTGTCGACCCCGTCGGTGACTACCCGCGTGCCCGCCGCCAGCGGGCCATCGACCGCCACCACTTCGCCATCGGCAGTACCCGGAACCACCCGTACCGATTTCACCACGTCGTCGGCGTCCACTGCGTAAACGTAGGAGCCCTGGGCGCCACGCTGAATTGCTGCCCCGGGAACGAGCGTGGCATTCTTCTGCGTTCCGAGCAGCAACCGCACGTTGACGAACTGATTGGGGAACAGCGCATGATCGGCGTTGGCAAATTCGGCCTTGAGCCTGATCGTGCCGGTCGCCGGGTCGACCAGATTGTCGAGGGCAAGCAGGCGCCCGTTGGCCAGGCGGTTCCTGAAATCCCGGTCCCATCCTTCGACGACCACCGGCTGGCCGGCGGCGATACGCTGGCGAAGCGCCGGCAAGTAGCTCTCGGGCACCGCGAAGACGACGGTCATCGGCTGCACCTGCGCGACGACCACCAGGCCGTTGGTGTCATTGGCGTGGATCTGGTTGCCCGGATCCACTTGGCGCAAGCCGACCCGACCGGCGACCGGCGCCACGATGTGCGCGAAATCCAGTTGCAATCTGGCGCTGGCCACCTGCGCACGATCCGCCTCGATCGTTCCGCGATACTGGCGCACCAGCGCCTCCTGGGTATCCAGCTGCTGTTTGGCGATCGAGTCCTGCGCCCAGAGCGTCCGGTAGCGTTCGAGGTCGATTTCGGCGTTCTTCAGCAGAGCGACGTCTCTCTGCAACTGACCGTTGGCCTCGGCAAGCTGCGCCCGGAACGGTCGCGGATCGATCTCGGCCAGCGGCTGCCCCTGCCTGACCACATCTCCCTCGCGGAAGTGGAGCCGGATCAACTCGCCATCGACCCGGCTGCGCACCGTGACCAGATTGCGCGGCACCGCCGTGCCCAGCGCAGGCACCCAGATCGGCAAATCGGCGATCCTGACTTCGGCGACCGCCACCGACTGCGGGCGATTGCCGGCGGGACCTCGCCCCCGACTGCCCGCTGCACCGTCGACGGCGGGCGTCATGCCGCGAAAGTAAATGACGCCGCCAACCACTGCCGCCAGCAGCAGAAAGACAGCGATCCACCCGCCACGCCTTCCCGGAATCCACCGCCCACTGTTTCGCTCGCTCGCCATCGTTCTCCCTGCCCAAGAGTTGCTCTACGCCGCGCGCCCTGGGCGCAGCGTCACGTGCCGGTAGACCGCTCCGGCGACGAGCATCAGTGCTCCGCACGCGGCCAGGGTCCGGCGGATGCCGCAGGCGTGCGCAAGGCTGCCCAAAGCAAGGCTGCCCAGCGGCGCGACACCGAGAAATGCCATCGAAAAAAGGGCCATCACGCGACCGCGATATTCCTCGTCGACCACCGTCTGAATCAGCGTGTTGCTTCCCGCGACGGTGAGGATCACCGAGAAGCCGAGTCCCACCAGCACGGGGAATGCCAGCCAGGGTACCGGGGTCAGCGCAAAGACGAACAGGCTGATGCCGACGGCCGGCGCCGCCCTGCAGATCCAGTGCGGCAACTCGCGGGTATCCGCACGCGACGCCAGGAACAGCGCCGCCAGCAGCGATCCGACTCCGGCGCTGCCGATCAGCAGGCCATAGGTGAGCGCGTCGCCCGCGAAGACCTGCCGGGCGAAGATTGGCATGAGCACCGCGTACGGCGTGGCGAGGAAACTGACACAGGCGACCAGCAGCAGCGACCGGCGAATCTGGCAATGACCGAGAACGTAGCGGTATCCTTGCCGGAGCGCGGCCCCGGTCGGCACCGGCTGCCCAGGAACGGCGACAATGCGAATTGCCCGCAGCGCGACGAGCACGGCCAGATACGAGATGGCGTTGAGCAGGAAGCAGACCGCCTCGCCGACTGCAGCGACAACGAATCCGGCGAGGGCCGGCCCGACGAAGCGCGCGCTGTTCATCAACAGCGAATTGAGCGCGATCGCGTTCGGCAGATCGTCCGGATCGTCGAGCAACTGAACGGCGATCGCTTGCCGTGCCGGTACATCCAGCGCGTTGATGCAGCCGAGGAAGAACGCCAGCACCAGCAGCAGGCCGGGCGAAACAAGATCCTGCCAGGCCAGGGCTGCCAGCAAGAGGGCCTGCAACATCGACAGCGCCTGCGTCCAGAGCAGGAGCCGGCGCCGATCGAGGCGATCGGTCCACACCCCGCCGAGCGAAGCGAAGATCAGGATCGGGATCTGGCTGGCAAAGCCGATCATCCCGAGCACGAAGGCCGAGCCGGACAGACGATAGGCGAGCCAGATCATCGCGATCTGCTGCATCCAGGTGCCGGCGAGCGAGACCAGCTGGCCGAGAAAATACAAGCGGTAATTGCGGGAGCCCAGCGCACGGGCGAAGGCGGGCAGCTTACAAACCGGCATGGTCATGCACAAACCGGCGCCCGGGCCTGTCGGGATGCTCGATCAGAACGTGCGACAGCAGCCTGGCGGCGATCCCGGCGAAGACCGCCGCTCGCTGGCCGACTCTGCCAGCGACTGCAGCAGAACGGCGTGGACGCCGGCGAACGACCAAGTATGACGCCATCACCAGGACGATCCAGTGGGCGATCGTACTCCTCCGCAGCAGAAAGTCGCAGATTCCGGCTGGAATGACCAGCAAACGGGCAACCCGGAAGAAGAACTCGGCTTGCAGGAAGGCGCCATCATTCATTGCACGACCGCACCGAAAGTCGTTGATCGAAACCGTTCGCAGACTCTGCGGCGAAAACCCATGGCTCGACTCGGCTACCGGTGCAGGGCCGACGAGGAACTTGCCACGAACGGAAGGACGCCGCCATTCTAGTGACAAATCGTCGGCACGCAGACTCGTGGTTGTGTGGAAATGTTTCAGTCCACAGAATTCACCGCCCTGTCACCGTGCCCCCCGTCCAGGCAGGACGATTGCCGGATTTGGCGAGTGCCCCACGCAGGCGTCGAGGAAGTTCCTCGTGGATCGATGCCACGGCAAGCGCCCGAGTCGCCAGATCGAATTCGCTCCGAAGCTTCCCGGCCCGTCCCCCGGGAGCCGACGCTCGTCGAGAAAGCAGGCGATCCTTGGCTATCGCCGGCGTGGCTTCCGTGTCGCCATCGACGACTTCGGCGCGCAGGACTCCAACTTCGACCGCCTGTGGCGGCTTACCCCGGACGTCGTCAAGATCGACCGCACACTGGTCGTCGAGGCGGTCAGAAACCCGCGGGCACGGCGTGTCCTGCCAAGGATCGTGGACATCATTCACCAGTTGGGGGCCACGGTAGTCTGCGAGGGCATCGAGACCTGCCTGCAGGACGCGCTGGCACGCGATTCCGGGGCCGACCTGGTGCAGGGCTTCCTCTACGGAAAACCCGCCTCGCTGGCGGAAATCGCTCGCCGAGCCGATGAGGGGCGCTGGTCTCTTCCTGCCGAGCAGTTGGGAAGCGTCTCCGAGTGAAGAGCCAAACGCAATGCGTCCGGCTGCGGGCGTGCACCGGGCGGCAACGGGTGCCAGTGCCGAGATCGCCCCGGGACCGCCGGCCACGACTTCCGAACTTGCCCGGCAAATCCTCATATCTCTATTCCCATGTCGTTCCCGACTCCGGTGGTGATACCGTCTGGGCGAGTGCGACGGCGGTCCATGATTCGCTGCCGCGATCGTTTCAGCTCCTTCTCGAAGAACTCGAGGCGATTCACAGCTTCGAGCACAGCGGCTGGCCGCAATACTTCGCGGCACAAGCTGACGGCGAGGCGCAGTACCGCAAGGCCAGGAACGATCACCCGCCCGTGGTCCACCCCGTGGTGCGCACGCATCCGGTGACCGGCAGGAAACTCGTCTACGTCAACCCGAACTTCACCGATCGCATCAAGGGCCTGCCGCGCCAGGAAAGCGACGCCCTGCTGAGCCTGCTCTTCGCCCGTTTCCAGCGGCCAGAATTTCAGGCGCGACTGCGCTGGCAGAAGAACACACTGGCCATTTGGGACAACCGCGCCACCATCCACTACGCGGTCAGCGACCCTGGAGTACAGCACCGGCTACTGCACCGGGTGACTTTTGGCGAAGAGCAGGCTTTCTGATCAGGCATCGGCGAATCTCGCCGTGAAAGGATCCTCATGCATCAGCAGGCGCTTGGACAATTGGGTCGATTCGCGAAACATCTCCTGAAAACGGCGTTGCTCGCCTTGCTTGTGGCGGGAATCATCGGCAACCAGGCCCAGCGCAGACCACGAACAGCAGCGCGCCGAAGGACTTGCGCATCGGCTACCAGAAGTACGGCACGCTGGTCATGCTCAAGGCTCGCGGCAGCCTGGAAAAGCGTCTCGCCAGCCAGGGGGTCGAGGTCAAGTGGACGGAGTTTCCGTTTGGCCCACCCCTGCTCGAGGCGATCAACGTCGGCAGCATCGATGCCGGCAGCGTCGGCGAATCGCCACCGATCTTCGCTCAGGCGGCCGGTGCCGACCTGGTTCATGTCGGCAACGAACCGCCGGCCCCAACTGCCGAAGCGATCATCGTGCCGAAGGATTCGCCGATCGGCAGCGTTGCCGAGTTGAGGGGCAAGCGCGTTGCCGTCGCCAAGGGCTCGAATGCCAACTACCTGCTGATCAGGCTGCTGGAAAGGGCCGGCCTGAAATTCGGCGACATCGAGGTGATCTACCTGCCGCCGGCCAACGCCCGCGCGGCCTTCGAGAGTGGTCGCGTCGATGCCTGGTCGATCCGGGATCCTTTCCTGGCGGCCAGCGAGAAGCAACTCGGTGCGCGCGTTCTCGCCGACGGCAAGGGTGTCGTTGCCAATCACCAGTTCTATCTCGCCGCGCGTTCCTTCGCCGAGAAATACCCGGAGATCCTGAACATCCTGATCGAGGAGATCGACCGCATCGACCAGTGGGGCAGGCTGAATCCCAGGGAAGTGGCGAAATTCCTCGCCCCGCAGATCGGCATCGATCTGCCGATCGTCGAACTGGCTGCGCGACGTCTCAGCTATGGCGTCAAGCCGGTCAGCGACGAAGTCCTGGCGCAACCGCAGAAGATCGCCGACACCTTCTACGAACTGAAGCTGGTGCCCAGGCAAGTCCGCGTGGCCGACGCGGCATGGGCGGGAGGCAGGAAGAAGTAAGGCAGGAAGTCGATTGTCAGCCGACCGGAACGGGCAGAACTCCACTTTTCGAAGAGCCCTTGCTGTGCAAACAAACGGGACCACCTCTCCCTGCTCGTGTTGGATTCATTGACTGCCCGTCCCGGATGCCGGACTCACCAGACTGACCCCGGAGAAATACGTGGAGTAACGCTGAGTATCGCGGGTCAGCACAGTGTAGCCCGCAACGGCGGCATGAGCGCCGATGAAGAAATCGGCGAGCACGTTGCTCTTCTTTCCTCCCTGCCGGCGATAGCGAAAGAAGGCCTTGCCGGCAAGAAACAACGCTGGCCGCGGAATCTCGATCATCGTCAGGCCCAAGTCATCGACGGTGCGATCCAGTGCCTCGACCGTCGAGAACGTCAGCGACAGTTCCGAATGGATCATCGGGTTGATCGCCAGGCGATGAATCCTCGACTGCGCGCGCAGTTGGCCAATCGACCAGTCGGCCCATTCCGGATCGTCTTCCAGAACGTCGACCAGCACATTGGTATCGACCAACAACATCAGGCGTCGCCGCGCAGCAGAGCCATCAGTTCATCGGTGCGCCACTTCACATCGGCCTTGCCGCGTGCTGCGTCGAAGCGATCCGGCTCGCGACCGGGTCGCGCACCGACCTTTTGAATCACCAGCTCACCCTCCTTGTTGACGGCGAATTCCACCGATGATCCGGGCACCAGGTCGAGCGCGTCCCGGATCTGCTTCGGGATGGTGACCTGCCCCTTGCTGGTGAGAGTCGTGGCCATGAAGCCTCCTTGGTATTACGGCATGGCTTATTGTAATACCGCGAAAGGGTGCCCGCAGACGCCGCTGAGTTGATCAGCTTCAGCCTCGCTCCCTGATCGAACAGCGCGTTCATGGGTAATGTCGTCAATCACGGCACGGAGCCAACGAGGGACGCCAAACAAACCGTTCTCGACGCCAACGTCGCCCGGACGATACCAGCCGCGGCAAAACCGCGCTCAAGGAAGGCCTCGACCTGCGCAAGGATCGGAACGTCAAGCGCATCTTCGTGGCGGAGGAACCGGGAGGCCCCAGTCCGGAGACAGGGGCGTGCATCAAACAAGAACCTCACCGAAAATGCGCCAGGGCGCACAGGGGCAAGGAAAAGTGAGAAACTACTCTGGACCGGCGGTCGAGCTTCGTGAGAACAGACATTTACCTCCAGCACTGACCACACGGAAGCCGCCGTTCGGCATTCCGCAGCGCCATTCTTGCTTGACCGGCAGCTTCGCAGCGGGAGCGGTCGCCGGGTGCGGGATGGCGTCGGTCGGCAGCCGGCCATCACCGTACGTTACGACTTTCCCCGGCTACAGCCGCTTCAGACCGGGTACGGTCACTCAGATTCGGCGGTCGAACGGCAGTTGCCGCCGGAAGCTGCCGCTCGTCCGCCTTTCTGGGCTGCCGGCAGCTGTACATCGCACTCATCGGAAGTCAAGGGCGTAGGACAGAACCCGCCACTCCCTGCTCAGCCGTCTTCTCGGATTGAGACCGGACGGCTACGAGAAGCAGATGATCCCGGCCCTCCAAATCTTGCGGGAGTCCAAGGATGGCCGAACACCGTACCGCCTGGCCCGGAACTGCGCCATTTGAGCGATCGTGACGCCGCGATCGTGAAGTGCGATCATACACATGCGAGGAAGGAAGAAAGGAAACAACAATTGGCTCAGGATCCAAAGACCCCCGTGCGTAGGCGACTGGACATCAAGGCCATGCTCCCGGCAGGCGGTGGCCCCGAATTCCTGACAGTCTCCCTGGTCGATCCCGGCGACCACGATCACTTCGACGCGCAGGGCGTGTGCACGCTGCCGGCGCCAGACCTGCCACTCGGAGACAGCGGCATCTCGGTCGAGGAGTTCCTGCAGCACTGGCGTGCAGGCGTTCCCGGCCTCGACGGCGTGGCGCGCCTCTATGGCCAGGCACTGCACCGGCAATTGCTGGGCAACGCCTCGCCGATTCACGACGCCTGGCAAGAGGCGACAGGCGCTGCCCGGCAGGGCGCGCATGGCCTGCGCCTGGAGATCCGCTGTCCACTCGACAGCGCATCGCGTTGGATGGGGCAGCCACTCTCCGCCCTGCCGTTCGAGTTGCTGTGTGACGAACGGGGCTACCTCTTCCGTCGCGCCGGCTGGAGTGCCGTGCGGCGAACTCGTGACCTGGCTTCCCGCGCCATGCGACTTGGCGCAATGGCCAACGCGCCAGCCAGCGTGCAAGTGGCGTGGGCCAACGTCAAGCAGCCCGGTGCGCAGGCGATGGACGATGCACTCTTCACCGGGCACGACGCCGCCGTTCAGGCCTTGGACGCGCAAGGTGTGGTCAAGCGCCTGCCACCCCTGCCTAGTGCAAGCAGAAGATCGCTGACCGATTGCCTGGCAGGACGTCGGCCGCACATCCTCGTCTGGGTGGGCCATGGGCTGGACAGTGGCAGCGGGCTGCTGCTGCACGACGGCGACAGCCCCGCCTATCCGAGCGATCCTGGCCGGGTCGTGGCGGCCTCGGACTTCGCCTTGACCGTGCGACAAGGGCAGGTGGATGTGGCGCTATTGTGGAGCTGCCACGGCGCAGGCACGTTCCGCCCCTTGGATGTAAGCGTGGCCGAGGCTTTGCTCGACCCTGACCGCGGCGACGTCGCTGCAGTTCTCGCATCATTCGCGGCCCTCGACGCCGCTGCGGTGTCCAAGCTCTCCAAGGATCTGATCGCCGCATGGGGCCAGGCCGGCAGCGATCTGGAGGCCGCGCTTGCCAGGGCCCGCGCTGAACTCGACGAAGGCAGCCTGACCTGGGCGCGCCCGGTTCTCTTCTTGCGCACGCCACCAGCGGCGCCCGGAGCGACACTGGTGCCGAGTCTGCCGCCGCTATTGCCAATAACTCTGGGCGGCCATGGGCTCAGGTGGCTGCCACAACTGCCAGCCTGCGCGGGCCACTATGTAGACCACCAGCAGCGCCTTGAACGTCTGACCGAAGACTTGGATCGTCACCCCGTGGTGGTGCTTGAAGGGCTGGCCGGTGCGGGCAAAACCGAGTTGGCGCTGGCGATGGCGTACCGCCGCCGTGCTGCTGGCGAAGGGGTAGCCTTCATCGACCTCAGCGGCCAACCCAGCCTGGCGCATCTGCGCCAGACGCTGGGCCTGCTCGTGGCCGAACAGCCTTTCGACGACGACAGTGCACTGCTAGGTGCGCTGGCCGGCCGGAAGTGGCTACTCGTGCTGGACAACGCCGAAGACGTGTTGCCCGACCCCGCCGTCCGCGCCGACCTGCTGCGCCTGCTGGCCGGCCTGCGCGCCACGGGCCCAGGCTTTCGCGCCATCGTCACCAGCCGCCACGCATTGGCCGCGCCGGGCACGAATGGCGCTGCGGGCCTCTTCCCACGCGAGCTGACGCTGCTGGATCCCGAGGAATCCCGCATCCTCTTTATTGCCGCAGCCGGCCCACGCTTGGCGCAGCATCAGGCTGTGCCCGAGCTACTCGACCCCCTGCTGGCCGAACTGGGCGGTGTTGCGCGCGCCATCGTGCTGATGGCGGGCCAGTTGGGCGGCGAGGTTGATGTGCCTGCCCTGCGGCAGCAGCTGGCGCAGATCGGCCCAGAGGCGATCGCCGAACCCGCGCTTCACGGTGTTGCCGTGCCCGCCGCGTTGGACCGCCACGTGCATAAGGCTCGGTTGGCCAGCGCCTTGCGGCTGTCGCTGGCCTCCGCCGTGCGGCAGGCGCCGATGGCCGAAGCGTTGTTCGATGCCCTGGGCACCCTGCCCGGCGGTTTGCTGCAGGCCTTGCTGCCGCAGGAAGAGCGCACGGCACTCGGCGATGGGCTGGCCGCGCTGCTGGACCACCACCTCGTGCAACTGGCAGGCGAACAACGGCGCATCATGATGGCGGCCCCTGTGCGCGCTTGGGCCTGGCAGCGCTGGCAGAGCGCCGCAGCACTGGAGAGTCGCCATCTGGTGGAGGTTGTGCATGAAGGCCTGGCCGCCTACGCCAGCCACTTGAAGAAAGCGCTCGGCACACCAGATGCGCAGGCAGCGCGGCTGCAGTTTCTGACGGAGTCCAGCAATCTTATCCAGCTGCTTCAACTGCGCACGGGTCCGCTCTGGCCGGCCGAGGATGACCCTGTTGCCGCCAGCGTACTGCGAAGCGCTTCCCTGTTTGCGCAGTACGGCGGTACCGCACACAGTATGTTGCCGCTGCTCGAACCGATGGCTGTATCCCTGTTTGAGCGCGCCGCAGAGACACACAGTGCCGCATTGGTCATGTTCTCGCTAGCCGGGATGAAGATGCGCACCAACGACCTGGCCGGCGCGCGCCAGGCCTACGAGCAGGCGCTGCCGATCTTCCGCCAGATCGAGGCTCGGCTCGGCGAGGCCAACACGCTCCAAGCGCTGGGCGATCTGAAGATGCGCACCGACGATCTGGCCGGCGCGCGCCAGGCCTACGAGCAGGCGCTGCCGATCTACCGCCAGATCGAGGATCGGCTCGGCGAGGCCAACACGCTCCAAGCGCTGGGCGATCTGAAGATGCGCACCAACGACCTGGCCGGCGCGCGCCAGGCCTACGAGCAGGCGCTGCCGATCTTCCGCCAGATCGAGGCTCGGCTCGGCGAGGCCAACACGCTCCGAGCGCTGGGCGATCTGAAGATGCGCACCAACGACCTGGCCGGCGCGCGCCAGGCCTACGAGCAGGCGCTGCCGATCTACCGCCAGATCGAGGCTCGGCTCGGCGAGGCCAACACGCTCCAAGCGCTGGGCGATCTGAAGATGCGCACCGACGATCTGGCCGGCGCGCGCCAGGCCTACGAGCAGGCGCTGCCGATCTTCCGCCAGATCGAGGCTCGGCTCGGCGAGGCCAACACGCTCCGAGCGCTGGGCGAT
>NZ_JAMTDV010000066.1 GCF_023806565.1 Accumulibacter sp.
CAACTCGCATCTTCTTTCATCATCCGGGGCGGCCGCAACTGCAATGACCGTTAGCGGCAATCGTCACAGGCGAAGCCCAGTCCGCGGGAAGGTAGCTGCTGGCCATGGCTGACCTCGAACATCCCGGAAATTCGACCATCAGATCTCTGCATCAGCCGAGCCCGTCGGCCGATCGATTTCCGAGATGGGCCTTGCGCCCAGTTTCGGGAAACCGCCGCGCACGCAAGGCCGCAAGGCCTGACGCGGTTCAAACGAAGGGCGATCCCACTTCGGTCACGCCTTTCTGCCCGCGCTGCTGCTCGAGACAGGAGAGCAATTGCGCGCTCGTCTTGCGCAGTCGAAATGACAGCAACACCACCAGCCCCATCAGGATTTTGGCGCCAAGCAGCGGCTGCTCGACGATGATGCGCGCGAGCGCTTCGCGAGACAGCGCCGCCATCAGCGTGACGGCATCGGCGATGCAGGTCGCCGACCGCGAATCGCCGTCGATCAGCGACATCTCGCCCAGCACCTTTCCCGCCCCGATCACCGCAATCAGGCTCGAGGCGTGGTCGCCCGCTTCCTTGAAGACGTCGATGCGACCTTCGATCACGAACAGCATGAAATCACCGGCTTCGCCTTCGCGCAGCACCGTTTGCCCGATTTGTGCCCGGTAGACCTGCAGAAACGGACTCAGCGCGCGCACCTCGTCGAGTTGCAGGCTTTCAAAAAGCGGTGAATACGGGAGCATGGCGTGCAACTGCGCGGTGAACGGTAGGGCATCGCCGAGGTATTCCAGCTCCGGCAAGCGTTGCGCGCCCGCTGAATTCATCGGGTGCGGCATCAGCGACTCATTCGACGGTGACGGATTTTGCCAGATTGCGCGGCTTGTCCACGTCAGTACCGCGCACCAGCGCAA
Organism: Accumulibacter sp.; assembly: GCF_023806565.1. Classification (GTDB taxonomy): domain Bacteria; phylum Pseudomonadota; class Gammaproteobacteria; order Burkholderiales; family Rhodocyclaceae; genus Accumulibacter. The sequence goes on from NZ_JAMTDV010000066.1 coordinate 899, forward strand.
CATGGTAGGCGAGCAACTGCAGCGGTACCACGTGCAACAATGCGGAAAGTGCTCCGTAGTGCTCGGGCAGATGAAGCACCTGAATCCCGTCCGACTCCTTCATGTCGCTGTCCGCATCGGCGAAAACGTAGAGTTCGCCCCCCCGCGCGCGCACTTCCTGCAAGTTGGACTTGAGCTTTTCCAGCAACGTATCGTTGGGGGCGACGGCGATCACCGGCATCTCCCGATCGACAAGAGCCAACGGACCATGTTTGAGTTCACCGGCCGGATAGGCTTCGGCGTGGATGTAAGAGATTTCCTTCAGCTTCAGCGCGCCTTCCATGGCGATCGGATAGTGGCGGCCGCGCCCCAGGAAGAGGGCATGTTGCTTCATCGAGAAACGCTCGGACCAGTCGCGAATCTGCGGCTCGAGCTCGAGGACCTTGGCCAGCGCCATCGGCAAATGTCGCACCGCGTGCAGCTCGGCTGCCTCGGCCTCGGCGTCGAGTCGTCCGCGCAGTTTGGCCAGCACCAGGGTCAGCAGGTAGAGGGCCGCGAGCTGTGTCGTGAAGGCCTTGGTGGAAGCGACACCGATCTCCGGGCCGGCACGGGTGATGAAACGCAGGGTGTTCTCGCGTACGAGCGAGGATTCCGGAACGTTGCAGATGCACAGGGTGCGCCGCATGCCGAGAGACTTGGCGTGCTGTAGCGCGGCCAGCGTGTCGGCGGTTTCTCCGGACTGGGAAATCGTCACCACCAGGGTTCGTGGGTCCGGTACCGAGTCGCGGTAACGATACTCGCTGGCCACCTCGACCGAACACGGAATGCCCGCGATCGACTCGAGCCAGTAGCGCGCGACCAGACCCGCGTGATAGCTGGTTCCACAGGCGATGATCAGGACCTGCCCGACCTCGCCCAGAGTAGATTCGCTTTCGGCGCCGAAGATACCCGGCTGCAGGCTGCGTGCCGTACCAAGCATTTCGAGCGTGTTGGCCACTGCCACTGGTTGCTCGAAGATCTCTTTCTGCATGTAGTGCCGGTAATTGCCGAGTTCGATGGCTTCGGCCGAAAGCTGTGACTCGCTTTCCGGGCGTTCGACCGGTGTACCATCGACGCGCGTGATGCGGTAACGATCGCGCATCAGTTCGGCGCAATCGCCGTTTTCGAGGTAAACCATCCGGCGCGTCACCTGCACCAGCGCCGAGGCATCCGAAGCGGCGTAGCAGCCGTCGCTGCCCAGTCCGAGCAACAGCGGTGCGCCTTCGCGCGCGACCACCAGTCGCTCCGGCTCGCTCTCGCGCAGCACGGCGATCGCGTAAGCACCTTGCAACTGCGCGATCGCCTGGCGGACCGCACTCAGCAAATCGACCGTCGTCGTCAGTTCGTGGGCGATCAGATGCGCCACGACTTCGGTATCGGTGTCAGAGGTGAATACGTAACCGAGCGCCCTGAGCTGTCCGCGCAGCGACTCGTGGTTCTCGATGATTCCGTTGTGCACCACCGCCAATCCGGCAGAGATGTGCGGATGCGCATTGCGCTCGCACGGTACGCCATGCGTCGCCCAGCGGGTGTGCGCGATGCCGGTGTCGCCGGCAGCCTGCGAATCTTCGGCTTGCGCCGCGAGCTCGGCAACGCGGCCGACCGAACGCAGGCGATGCAGGCCGCTCGCGTCGATAAACGCGAGACCGGCCGAATCGTAACCACGATATTCGAGCTTCCGCAAACCTTCGAGCAGAACCGGGATGATATTGCGGTCGGCGACCGCGGCGACGATGCCACACATGGTCAGATCACTTCTTGCTTGGCCGTTTCCAGCCGGGAATGGAAATTTGCCGGGCACGCGAGATGGTGAGGGTGTCCGGCGGAGCATCCTTGGTCAAGGTCGTGCCGGCGCCAAGCGTGGCGCCGCGGCCGACCGTGACGGGGGCAACCAACTGCGTATCGGAGCCGATGAATGCATCGTCCTCGATGACCGTTTTGAACTTGTTGGCACCATCGTAATTGCAGGTAATCGTGCCGGCGCCAATATTCACCCTGCTGCCAATAATGGCGTCGCCGACATAGGCGAGATGATTGGCCTTCGATCCGGCAGCCAACCGCGCATTCTTGAGTTCTACGAAGTTGCCGACATGCACGCCGGCTGCAAGGTCGGTGCCCGGACGCAGGCGGGCAAATGGTCCAATTACGCCGTCCGGCCCGACCGTAGCATCTTCGATGTGGCTGAACGCGGCCAGACGTGATCCGGCGCCGACACGGGCGTTCTTGAGCACGCAGGCTGGACCGATCTCGACGGCTTCTTCGAGAACCACCTTTCCTTGGAACACGCAGTTGATGTCAATGAAGACGTCGCGCCCGCAAACGAGTTCGCCCCGCACATCGATGCGTTCCGGATCAGCCAGACGTACGCCCTGTTCGAGCAGACGGTCGGCGATCCGACGTTGCGCGACACGTTCGAGCTGGGCGAGCTGCACCTTGCTATTGACCCCAAGCACTTCCCATTCGCCGCGTGCCTGCGCCGTGCGCACAGGCACGCGCTCGCCCACCGCGAGGGCGACGATGTCGGTCAAATAGTATTCCTGCTGTGCGTTGTCATTCGACAGCTGTCCCAGCCAGGCGGCCAGCCGATCCGTCGGCAGGGCGACGATACCGGTATTGACCTCCCTGATCGCACGCTCGTCTGCTGTTGCATCCTTCTGCTCCACGATGCGTACCACCTCGCCGGCGGCGTTGCGCACGATCCGGCCATAGCCGCCGGGATCCGCCAGCTCGACGGTGAGGACCGCCAGCGCATCCCGCGCGGCATGCACCAGATGCCTGAGCGTATCCACCTGAATCAACGGTACATCGCCATAGAGCACCAGGGTTGTGGCAGCGTTCCCGAGATGCGGCATTGCCTGCAGCACTGCATGCCCGGTCCCGAGTTGCGGCTCCTGCAGAACCCAAATCAGATCCGGCGCGTCGATCGCTGCGCGCACGACCTCGCCACCGTGTCCATAGACCACGCAGATGCTCTGCGGAGCGAGGCTGCGAGCCGTATCGATGACGTGCGCGAGCAAGGCCTTGCCCGCCAACGGGTGGAGAACCTTGGGCAAGTTCGAATGCATGCGCTTGCCTTGCCCGGCGGCGAGAATGACTATATTCATGAACGTGAATTCGTTAGAACCCTGCAGATGAGATCACTCCTGCCGCCTTCCTGCTCCGTCGCGTTCGACGGCCCGGGACCAGAAATGGGCAGCCCCCCCGTTGCCATGGCCAACGCCACTTTTAACTATTATTTCAGATCGGGCGGAGAAAGCGCACAACTATGTCACATATGGCGGATAGTGAACCCGGTTTACGCGCACGATGCGAAAACCGCTGGTTCCATCCTGCCCTGTGTGTCGGCGGATACCCACTTCCCTCGCCGCTGCACACGGGAGGTCGGAAGCGACGGAAAACCGTCATGAATTACATGACCGGCGGTGTCGGCACCGGCCATGTCGGTCAGCGTGGCAGGTCGGAACTGCCCATCAGAAAGGCGTCCACTTCGCGTGCGCACTGCCTGCCTTCGCGTATCGCCCAGACCACCAGCGACTGGCCACGCCGCATGTCGCCGGCGGCAAAGACCTTCGCCACGTTCGTTGCATAGCAACCGGTGCCGTCGGTCGTAGCCCGGACGTTGCCACGCCCATCGAGCTCCACTGCCAACTGTTCCAGCAGCCCCTGCCGAACCGGTGAGACAAAGCCCATCGCCAGCAACACCAGGTCGGCCGGTATCTCGAACTCACTGCCCGGAATCTCGGTCATCTTGCCGTCGCTCCAGGTGACTCGTACCACTTTGAGAGCCTTCACCCTGCCCTCTTCACCAATGAATTTCTTGGTGGAAACGGCAAAGTCGCGTGCGCACCCTTCTTCGTGCGAAGACGAGGTGCGCAACTTCAACGGCCAATACGGCCAAGTGAGACTCTTGTTCTCCTGTTGCGGCGGTTGCGGCATGACCTCGAACTGGGTAACGGACAGCGCTCCATGCCGATTGCTGGTACCTACACAGTCGGAACCGGTGTCACCACCACCGATCACCACCACATTCTTGCCGGTGGCCACGATCTGCGCATCCACCCGGTCGCCGGCGTTTAACCTGTTCTGTTGCGGCAGGAATTCCATGGCGAAATGTACGCCGTCTAGGTCACGACCCGGCACCGGCAGGTCGCGCGGGCATTCTGCACCGCCGGCGAGAATCACCGCATCGAACTCGGCGAGCACCTGCGCGGCCGGCAGCGCATTCTCGCCGCTACCGCCAACCTCTTGATTTACCTGGAAAGTTACCCCCTCGTCCTGCATCTGGGCAATGCGGCGATCCAGGTGCGATTTCTCGAACTTGAAGTCGGGAATCCCGTAGCGCAACAGGCCACCGATCCGGTCGCTCTTCTCGATCACCACCACACTGTGCCCGACCCGCGCCAGTTGTTGTGCCGCCGCCAAGCCGGCGGGCCCGGAGCCGACCACGGCAACCTTCTTGCCAGTCGTGCGCTTTGGCGGCTGCGGCAGGATCCAGCCCTTTTCCCAACCCTTGTCGGCAATCGCATGCTCGATCGACTTGATGCCGACCGGATCTGCGTTGATGTTGAGCGTGCACGCGGCTTCGCACGGCGCCGGGCAGATGCGGCCGGTAAAATCCGGGAAGTTGTTGGTCGAATGCAGCACCGTCAGCGCCTGCTCCCAATTGCCGCGATAGACCAGGTCATTCCAGTCGGGAATGATGTTGTTCACCGGGCAACCGGTATTGCAGAACGGAATGCCGCAATCCATGCAGCGCGCACCCTGCAGGCTCGCCTGTTCGTCGGTGAGCGCCACGACGAACTCGCGGTAATGCTTCAGACGCGACGCGGCGGGCTCACTGACCTCCGCCAGACGCTGGTACTCGATGAATCCCGTAGGCTTACCCATTTCCTATGCTGCCTCCAGTTGCTTCTGCGCCACCGCCAGCTCGACAAGCACCCGACGATATTCGTGCGGCATTATCTTCACGAAGCGCCGGCGATAGCGCTCCCAATCGTTGAGCAAGCGCAATGCTTGGCGGCTCCCGGTGAGCCGATAATGCCTTTCGACCAGGCCCTTGAGCAAGACCTCGTCGATGACGCCGAGATGGCGAACGTCGACCTTGCCGTGGCCCTCGAGGTCGTCTCCGGCGTCGCTCCCCTGGCGAGCCACCAGTTCTTCCTCGACCGGTTCCAGAGACACCTGCGCCATATTGCAGCGCGACTCGAAAGTACCTTCCTCGTCGAGCACGTAAGCCACCCCGCCGGACATTCCAGCGGCAAAGTTGCGGCCGGTCATGCCGAGGACGACGACCGTCCCGCCGGTCATGTATTCACAGCCGTGGTCACCGACCCCTTCGACCACCGCAGTGGCACCCGAATTGCGGACAGCGAAGCGCTCACCGGCCACCCCGGCGAAAAACGCTTCACCCTCGGTGGCCCCATAAAGGACCGTGTTGCCGACGATGATGTTGCCTTGCGTCTCGCCCCGGAAACCCGCATTCGGACGTACGATGATCCTCCCTCCGGAAAGTCCCTTGCCCACGTAGTCGTTGGCTTCGCCAATGAGGTCGAGGGTCACGCCACGTGCCAGGAAAGCGCCAAAGGCCTGCCCGGCGGTGCCGGTGAAACGAATTTCGATGGTACCCTCCGGCAATCCGGCATGTCCGTAGCGCTCTGCCACCTGGCCCGACAGCATCGCCCCGACCGTGCGGTTGATGTTGCGCACCGGCAAGTCGATGCGGACCTTCTCAGCGCTTTCGAGTGCTGGCCTGGCGAGCTCGATGAGCCGATTGTCCAGAGCTCTGCCCAGGCCATGGTCCTGGCTTTCGCATTGGAACACTGGCGTCCCGGACTCGTTTTCCGGACGGTGGAATATGCGGCTGTAGTCCAGTCCCTTCGCCTTCCAGTGTGTGATCCCCTTCTGCATGTCCAGCAGGTCGCAGCGGCCGATCAACTCATTGAAACTGCGAATTCCCATCTGCGCCATCAGCTCGCGCACTTCCTCGGCAACGAAGAAGAAGTAGTTGACCACGTGTTCCGGCTGACCGGAAAACCTCCGACGGAGCACAGGATCCTGTGTGGCCACCCCTACCGGACAGGTGTTGAGGTGACACTTGCGCATCATGATGCAGCCTTCGACGACGAGCGGCGCAGTGGCGAAACCGAATTCGTCGGCGCCGAGCAGCGCACCGATGAGCACGTCGCGACCGGTCTTCATCTGCCCGTCGACCTGCACTCGCACGCGCCCGCGCAGGCGATTGAGGACCAGCGTCTGCTGCGTCTCCGCAAGGCCCAGTTCCCATGGCGAACCGGCGTGCTTGATCGAAGATTGCGGGCTGGCGCCAGTCCCACCGTCGTGGCCGGCAATCACCAGATGATCGGCCTTGGCCTTGGTGACGCCGGCGGCAACCGTCCCGACGCCGATTTCGGAAACCAGCTTGACACTGATCGACGCCTTCGGATTGGTATTCTTCAGATCGTGGATGAGCTGCGCCAGATCCTCGATCGAGTAGATGTCGTGATGCGGGGGTGGCGAAATCAATCCGACGCCGGGAACCGAGTGGCGGAGGAAACCGATGTACTCGGAAACCTTGTGGCCCGGCAGTTGACCGCCTTCACCGGGCTTGGCGCCTTGCGCCATCTTGATCTGAATCTGGTCAGCATTCACCAGATATTCTGCGGTAACCCCGAAACGCCCGGAAGCGACCTGCTTGATCGCCGAGCGCAGGCTATCGCCAGGCTGCAACTGGTAGTCGCGTTCAATGCGCGTCTTGCCAACCACGTCCGAAAGCTTCTCGCCGCCCTTCAACGCCTTGAAGCGCGCCGGGTCTTCGCCGCCCTCTCCGGTATTCGACTTGCCACCAAGGCGATTCATGGCGATTGCCAGGGTGCTGTGCGCTTCGGTCGAAATCGATCCGAGCGACATCGCGCCGGTGGCGAATCGCTTGACGATTTCCTTGGCTGGCTCTACTTCCTCCAGCGGCACCGACGGTCCGGCCGACTTGAGCTCGAACAGCCCGCGCAGCGTCATGTGGCGCCGCGTCTGGTCGTTGATCAGGCGAGCGTACTCCTTGTAGGTTTCGTACCTGCCCGTGCGCGTCGAGTGTTGCAGCTTGGCGATCGCATCCGGCGTCCACATGTGTTCTTCACCGCGCACGCGGTAGGCATACTCCCCGCCGGCGTCGAGCATCGTGGCCAGCACCGGATCGTCGCTGAATGCCTGCCTGTGCAGGCGAATCGCCTCTTCCATGATCTCGAAGACACCGATTCCCTCGACCTGCGTCGAAGTGCCGGTGAAATACTTGTCGACCATCTGCTTTTGCAGACCGACCGCTTCGAATATCTGCGCTCCGGTGTAGGACATGTAGGTCGAAATGCCCATCTTGGACATGACCTTGAGCAGGCCCTTGCCGACCCCCTTGATGAAGTGCTTGATCGCCTTGTCACCCTTTTCCGGATCGCCGCCGGCGATCTGCTGCAAGGATTCCAGTGCCAGATACGGGTGGACGGCTTCCGCTCCATAACCGGCGAGCAGAGCGAAATGGTGCGTCTCGCGCGCTGCACCAGTTTCGACCACCAGACCGACCCTAGTGCGCAGACCCTTCGTCACCAGATGGTGATGCACCGCCGAGGTCGCCAGCAGCGCCGGAATCGCCACATGCCCTGCATCGATGCGGCGATCCGAGACGATCAGGATGCTCGATCCCTTATGCACGTGTTCCTCCGCTTCGGCGCACAGGGACGCCAGGCGCGCCTCAACGCCCTCCTTGCCCCAGGCCAGCGGGTAACAGATGTCGAGTTCTGCCGAGTGGAACTTGTTGCCGGTATAGGTCGCGATCCGCCGCAGTTTCGCGATGTTGTCGAAATCGAGTACCGGCTGTGCCACCTCGAGACGGTATGGCGGGTTGATTTCGTTGATCCCGAGCAGGTTCGGCTTGGGGCCGATGAACGACACCAGGGACATCACCAGTTGCTCGCGGATCGGATCGATGGGCGGATTGGTCACCTGCGCGAAAAGCTGCCGAAAATAGTTGAACAAGGGCTTGCTGCGGCTCGACAGGACGGCCAGCGGGGAATCATTTCCCATCGAGCCGGTTGCCTCCTCGCCCGAGCTCGCCATCGGCTCGAGAATGAACTTGAGATCTTCCTGCGTGTATCCGAAAGCCTGCTGTCGGTCTAGCAGGGAGGCCAAGGGAGCGCTTGCTGCGACGCTCTTCGGAACCGGCAGATCGTCGAGCTTGATGTTGATGCGGCTCAACCAATCGCGATACGGCTTGGTCAGCGACAGCGTCTCCTTGAGCTCGAGATCATCGATGATGCGTCCCTGTTCGAGGTCGATCAGGAACATCTTGCCGGGTTGCAAACGCCACTTCTTGACGATCCGCTCCTCGGGAATCGGCAGCACGCCGGCTTCCGAAGCCATCACCACCAGGTCGTCATCGGTAACCAGGTAGCGGGCGGGACGCAAGCCGTTGCGGTCGAGCGTCGCGCCGATCTGGCGTCCATCGGTGAACGCCACCGCCGCCGGACCGTCCCAGGGTTCGATCATTGCCGCGTGATACTTGTAGAAAGCTCCTCGCCGCTCGTCCATCAGCGTATGCGATTCCCAGGCTTCCGGAATCAGCATCATCATCGCGTGCGCCAGCGAGTAGCCGCCCATCACCAGGAGCTCCAGCGCGTTGTCGAAGGACGCCGAATCGGACTGCCCCGGATAGATCAGCGGCCAGATCTTTTCCAGATCTGCTCCGAGCAGCGGCGACCAGGTGCCCTTCTCGCGCGCGCGCATCCAGTTGTAATTGCCTCGCAGCGTGTTGATCTCGCCATTGTGAGCGATCATCCGGAACGGGTGCGCGAGTTGCCACGTGGGAAAAGTGTTGGTCGAGAAACGCTGGTGTGCGAGCGCCATGGCGGAGACACAGCGTGGATCCTTGAGGTCCTTGTAGTACTCGCCGACCTGCTCGGCGAGCAGCAAACCCTTATAGACGATGGTCCGGGCGGACATCGACGGCTGGTAAAACTCCTTGCTATGCTTCAATCCCAGCGCCCGTATGGCGTTGGCCGCACGCCGGCGAATCACGTACAGCTTGCGCTCGAGAGCATCGGTCACCATCACGTCCGCACCACGCCCGACAAAGATCTGGCGGATCACCGGCTCCATTGCACGCACGGTCGGCGACATCGGCAAAGCGTGATCGACCGGAACGTCGCGCCAGCCGAGAACGACCTGATGCTCCGCGCGTACCGCGCGCTCGATTTCTTCCTGGCAGGCGAGGCGCGAAGCGGATTCCTTGGGCAGAAACACCATGCCTACCCCGTAGTCCCCGGCTGGCGGCAGGACGACCCCCTGCCCGGCCATTTCCTCGCGGAAATAGGCGTCGGGAATTTGGATGAGGATTCCTGCGCCATCACCCATCAGCGGGTCAGCGCCAACCGCTCCGCGATGATCGAGATTCTTCAGGATCAGCAGACCTTGCTCGATGATCGAGTGGCTTCTCTTGCCCCGGATGTGCGCTACAAAACCGACACCGCAGGCGTCGTGCTCGTTGGTCGGGTCGTAAAGCCCCTGCCGTTCAGGTATGGCCGCAGTCATCACACTGGAATCCTCACAAATCAAAGACAGTTCCCGGGCAACCTCGGTCCGAAACCTCGCGGAGGCAGGCACAAAGCCAGCCACCTTGCCGCTCACGGGGACTGGCGACTATACCCTGAATACACCGACCATTCAAGATGCTGCGCCGCACCACGGAAGGGCACGAAAGTGTCGCTTTTGCACCGAAAAAGGGCGCCCGATGCTCTTGCGCGACTTCCTGGAGGTTCCACCGCGCCATCCTGCACGGAGGCAAAATCCGTGCCGACACCAGATCCGCCTGAATTCATCGCCGGCCCGTGTGCGCGGCGCTCGCTTCCCTGCGGGGCCGAAATGGCCCGCTGGCGTGTTCGCCATGGTAAAGTCCGCGGCATGGCTTATGGTAAGCTGACGCGGAAAGCCGCGTGGCGCTCTTCGATACACGCAGGGTCGCGGCGGCGGGCAAGCGGCGGGCGATGCCGAGGGCAAGCGTTTCCGCCGCGGTGGGGAGCATCAGAATCGTCTATTTCGCGGTTTCGCGGGCGGCGGGATTCGCGGCCAGCAACCGAATTTCTTGAACACTGGCACGACAAGTGATGGAGGAGTGAATGCCGCTAACAATCGGAGTCCCGAGAGAGACTGCTGCAGGAGAAAAGAGGGTCGCGACAGTACCGGAGGTCGTCGAGAAGCTGATCAAGCTGGGTTTTTCGGTGGCGCTCGAATCCGGGGCCGGAACTGCTGCCAACTTCAGCGACGAGTCCTACCGCGCTGCCGGCGCGGAAGTGTTCGACACCGCCACGAAACTATGGGCGGCGGCCGACGTCGTTTTCAAGGTGCGTGCCCCGACTGCAGAGGAAGTCGCCCTGATGCACGAGGGCCAGACCTTGATCAGCTTCGTCTGGCCGGCACAGAACGCTGAGTTGATGCAGCAGCTGGCGGCGCGCAAGGTCACCGTGCTTGCCATCGACTCGCTGCCACGCATGCTGAGTCGCGCCCAGAAAATGGACGCGCTGACTTCGATGGCCGGCATTTCCGGCTATCGCGCCGTCGTCGAAGCCGCAGGCGCCTTTGGGCGCTTCTTCAATGGCCAAGTCACCGCAGCGGGCAAGATTCCCCCGGCCAAGGTCTTCGTCGCCGGCGCCGGCGTGGCCGGCCTGGCGGCGATCGGCACTGCCGTGGGTCTGGGCGCCATCGTGCGCGCCAACGACACCCGCGCGGAAGTGGCCGATCAGGTGGTGTCCATGGGTGGCGAGTTCGTGAAGGTCGATTACGAGGAGGAAGGGTCCGGCGGCGGCGGCTACGCCAAGGTGATGAGCGAGGGCTTCCAGCAGGCGCAGCGCGAGATGTACGCGAAGCAGGCCAGAGAGGTGGATATCATCATTACCACCGCTCTGATCCCTGGAAAACCGGCTCCTCGGCTCATCACCGCGGAAATGGTGCAGTCGATGAAGCCGGGCAGTGTAATCGTCGACATGGCTGCGGAACAAGGTGGCAACTGCGAACTGACCGAGCCCGGCCAAGTCGTGGTCAAGCACGGTGTGACCATCATCGGTCACACCGACCTGGTCAGCCGGCTGGCGACGCAATCCTCCACACTCTATTCGACCAACCTGTTCCGCCTGACCGAGGAACTTTGCAAGAACAAGGACGGCGTCATCAACGTCAATATGGAAGACGACGCCATTCGCGGCCTGACCGTGATCAAGGACGGCACGATCACCTGGCCGCCGCCGCCCCTCACGCTACCGGCTCCGCCACCCCCCAAGCCAACTGCAGCGGCCAAGCCGGCCGAGAAGAAGGGCGGACACGGCCACGGCGGCGGTGGTGAGCAGTCCTCTGCGCAGAGCGTGGCCATCACCTTCCTGGTGGGTGCGGCACTGTTCTGGTTCATCGGCGCCAACGCACCGGCGGCGTTCATTGGCCACTTCACCGTGTTCGTGCTGGCCTGCTTCATTGGCTACATGGTGATCTGGAACGTCACGCCGGCATTGCACACGCCGCTGATGAGCGTCACCAACGCGATCTCCAGCATCATTGCCATCGGTGCGCTGGTGCAGGTAGCCCCGCCGCTGACGGAAGGGGGACTCGAACGCCCCGAGACATGGATCGTCAGTCTCGCCGTGGTCAGCATCGCGCTGGTCGCCATCAACATGTTCGGCGGCTTCGCCGTGACCCAGCGCATGCTGGAAATGTTCCGTAAGAACTGAGGAGGCCCGTCATGTCTGTAACGCTCGCAACGGTCTCCTACGTCGGAGCCACCATCCTGTTCATCCTGAGTCTGGGCGGCCTCTCGCACCCGGAAACGTCACGCCGTGGCAACCTGTACGGCATGATCGGAATGACCATCGCCGTGCTGGCCACCGTGTTCGGTCCGCAGGTCACTTCCGCCGGATACGGCTGGATCATTGGCGCCATGGTTGTCGGCGCGTGTATCGGTGTGTTCGCCGCGCGCACGGTGAAGATGACACAGATGCCCGAACTGGTGGCTCTGATGCACAGCCTCGTTGGCCTGGCTGCGGTACTGGTCGGATTCGCGAACTATATCGATCCGGCCGCTGCCGGACAGTTCCAGGGCGCCGAAAAGACCATTCACGAAATCGAGATCTATGTCGGAATCCTGATTGGTGCGGTCACCTTCTCCGGCTCGATCATCGCTTTCGGCAAGCTCTCGGGCAAGATCAGCGGCAAGCCGGTGCTGCTGCCGGCACGCCACTGGATCAACCTCGCTGGACTGCTGATCGTGGTCTACTTTGGGCGCGAGTTCCTGCATGCTCATTCGCTCAGCGAAGGCATGACGCCACTGGTCGTGATGACGGCGGTCTCGCTGCTCTTCGGCATCCATATGGTGATGGCCATCGGCGGCGCCGACATGCCGGTGGTGGTATCCATGCTCAACAGCTACTCCGGGTGGGCGGCCGCGGCCACCGGTTTCATGCTCAACAACGACCTGCTGATCGTCACCGGCGCGTTGGTGGGATCGTCGGGTGCGATCCTTTCCTACATCATGTGCAAGGCGATGAACCGGCACTTCATTTCGGTGATCGCCGGCGGCTTCGGCACCGAAGGCGGCACGCCCGCTGCTTCCAGCGGTACCCAGCCGGCGGGCGAGGTAGTGGCTGTGTCTGCGGCCGAGACAGCCGACCTGCTGCGCGAAGCCAAGAACGTGATCATCGTTCCGGGCTACGGCATGGCGGTGGCACAAGCGCAGCACACCGTCTACGAGATCACCAAGTTCCTGCGCGAAAAGGGCGTGAACGTGCGCTTCGGCATCCATCCCGTGGCGGGGCGAATGCCAGGCCACATGAATGTCCTGCTCGCCGAAGCCAAGGTGCCCTACGACATCGTGCTGGAAATGGACGAACTCAACGATGACTTCCCGAACACCGACGTCGCCATGGTGATCGGCGCCAACGACATCGTCAATCCGGCTGCACAGGACGATCCGGGCAGTCCGATCGCCGGCATGCCGGTCCTTGAAGTGTGGAAGGCAAAAATCTCGATCGTGATGAAACGGAGCATGGCCTCGGGCTACGCCGGTGTGGATAACCCACTCTTCTACAAGGAAAACAATCGCATGCTCTTCGGCGATGCGAAGAAGATGCTGGATGAGGTGCAGGCTGCCTTGAAAGGCTGAGTGCCCCCAACTTGTCGTGGCTGCGATCGACGACGCCCGCAAACGCGGGCGTCTTTCGTTGGCGCAGCCGCTGGCCGCGCTACAAGCGCGGCCAGCAATTCGATCCGGTCAAGAGGGGGACGCCAGATTTCCGGATGGTTACCGACATCTGATAGAATCACATCGATAGTCAGATTCGCGCGTTCGCCAGCTTTCCTATCTCTAGGGGGTCACATGGAGGTCAAAGAAGTTCTGCAGGTCAAGGATTCAGCCTTGTACACCGTGCATCCGGAGTCGCCTCTTTCGGAAGCGGTCATCATGATGGCCGAAAACGATATTGGCTCGGTAATCGTCGTGGAGAACGGCAAGCTGGCGGGAATGCTGACATTCCGCGAAGTGATGGCAATTCTTGCCAAGCGACAGACTGAACGTCGCGTCGGGCCAACGCCGCCAATCGCCGAGATCCTGGTCATCGAGGCAATGGATCGTACGCCCCGCACCGCTGATCCGGACATGGACGTCGACGAGTTGCGCCGCATCATGGTGGATTCCCACACGCGCTATGTTCCCGTGATGGAGGGGGACACCATCGTCGGAATCGTCTCGTTTCACGACGTCGCCAAGGCAGTGCTCGAAGAACGGAACATGGAAAACAAGCTGCTCAAGGCATATATCAAGGACTGGCCTTCGCCTTGAGGGCGAGCGCGTTGCGTGCGCACCGCCAGCGGCGATCAGTCTTCGCCAACCGCAAACAGGCGGCGATGTTCCTTGATCGCATAACGATCGGTCATTCCTGCGATGTAATCCGCCACCCGGCGTAGTTGGTCGCCTTCGTCAGCCGCTCGATATTGCGGCGGTAGCAGGCGCGGATCGGCAGCGAAGGCGGCAAAGAGGTTGCTGACGATCCGTCGTGCCTTGCTTGCCATGCGCAATACTTGATAGTGTTGGTAAAGGTGGGCTCGCAGAAAGCGCTTCATGTGGCGCTGCGCCGCCAGCAAGTCCTCCGAAAAAGTGACCAGTGGCGGTGCCTGACGCGCTTCCGCAAGGTCGCGTGGCGCCTGCCGGGCGATGTTCGCCGCGGTCGTTTCGATCAGGTCGCACACCAACGTATCGATCATGCGCCGAACCGTTTCGTGGATCAAGCGGCGTCCGCTCAATCCGCGATGGATGCCCCGGACATGCGAGATGTGCCGCGCGAACAGGTTTACTTCATCGAGTTGTTCGAGGGTGATGAGCCCCGCCCGTAGTCCGTCGTCGACGTCGTGATTGTTGTAGGCAATTTCGTCGGCCAGATTGCAGATCTGCGCTTCCAACGAGGGTTGCGTTCGGTTGACAAAGCGCTCGCCGAGTTCGCCGAGCTGGCGGGCTTTTTCGAGAGTGCAATGCTTGACGATGCCCTCTCGCGTTTCGAAGCAGAGGTTGAGCCCGGAAAAGGCCGCGTAACGCTCTTCCAGCAGGTCAACCGTGCGCAGGCTCTGGAGATTGTGCTCGAAGCCGCCATGCTCACGCATGCAGTCGTTGAGCGCGTCCTGGCCGGCGTGCCCGAACGGCGTATGACCGAGGTCGTGCGCCAGGGAAATCGCTTCAGCAAGATCCTCGTTAAGCCGTAGAGCTCGCGCAATCGCACGCGCGATCTGCGCCACCTCGAGGCTGTGCGTCAGCCGGGTGCGGAAAAGGTCACCTTCGTGATTGACGAATACCTGGGTCTTGTATTCGAGGCGCCGAAACGCTGTGGAATGTACGATCCGGTCGCGATCGCGCTGGAACTCGCTGCGATGCGAAGGACTGGACTCGGGGTGAAGGCGACCTCGCGAGTTGTTCGCGGCAACCGCATAAGCAGCCAGTTCAGCCATGGCCGCTGCAGTTGGCGATCGCCTTGCGGATCGTGATTGTTGGCGCCGCGTCGCTGAGCACCGCACGCCCGACCTGCCGCAGAAGCACGAGGCGGAGTTTCCCGTCCTGCACCTTCTTGTCATGTTGCATCAATTCGAGGTAGCGGTCGACGCTCAAGTCTGGCCCACGCACCGGCAGGCCAGCACGCTGAAAGATCCGCTCGACGCGCGTGACGTCCTGCCTGTCGATCCAACCCAGCGCCGCCGACAGCTCGGCGGCCATCATCGTGCCAGCGGCAATCGCTTCGCCGTGCAGCCATTCTCCGTAGCCAACTCCCGTCTCGATCGCATGGCCAAAGGTGTGACCGAGGTTGAGCAGAGCCCGTTCACCCGTTTCGCGCTCATCGGCTGCGACCACCTCGGCCTTGTTCCGGCACGCACGGCAGATTGCTTCCGCCAGCTCAGCCGGCTGCCGAGCGACGAGGCGTTCCAGATGTAGTTCGAGCCATTCGAGAAATGGCAGGTCTCTGATCAGGCCGTACTTGATGACTTCCGCGAGACCGGCCCGCAACTCGCGATCCGGAAGCGTGTTCAGGGTATCGGTGTCGGCAAGCACCACCCTCGGCTGATGAAAAGCGCCGATCATGTTCTTGCCCAGCGGGTGATTGATCGCCGTCTTGCCGCCGACCGACGAATCGACCTGCGCGAGCAGGGTCGTTGGCACCTGGATGAAAGGCACGCCACGCTGAAAGCAGGCAGCGGCGAATCCGGTGATATCGCCGACGACGCCTCCTCCGAGAGCAATCAGCGTCGTCGAGCGTTCGCAACGGTGCTCGAGCAGCTTGTCGAAGATCGAATTGAGGGTTCGCCAATCCTTGAACTGCTCGCCATCGGGCAGAACGACCTCGACGACCTCGCTCCCTGCACGACGCAGGGGATCGGCCAGGCGACCCAGATACAGGGGTGCTACGGTCGTATTGCTGACGATGGCGACCTTCCGCTGCTGCAGGTATGGTGTCAGCAGCCCCGCCTGGTCGAGCAGGCAGCGTCCGACGTGGATCGGATACGAGCGATCGCCGAGGGCAACGGTCAGCGTCTCCATGATTCTCCCGCTTCCTTGTTCATCAGATGCAGAACCGACTGCGCAGTAATCCTGCTGCCACTGACGACCAGGTCGGCAATGCTTCGGTACAGGGGATCGCGTTGCGCGTGCAACTCCTTGAGCTTCTGCAACGGGTCACGGACCTGCAGCAGCGGCCGATTCCGGTCGTGACGAGTGCGCTCGCAGAGTGTCGGCAGCGGCACGTCGAGATAGACGACGAAACCGGTGGCCTGCAGATATTGCCGATTCTCCGGTCGCAGGACGGCACCGCCACCCGTGGCCACCACATGGCCTTCGAGTGCTGCGAGGTCCGCGATGACCTGGGCCTCCCGCTTGCGAAAACCGTCCTCGCCCTCGATTTCGAAGATCGTCGGCAGACTGACGCCGGTGCGAGCCTCGATTTCGTGATCCGAGTCGATGAAACGATAGGTCAAGCGTTTGGCCAGAGCTTTTCCGATCGTCGTCTTGCCAGCTCCCATCAGGCCGACCAGATAGACGTTGCGCTTTTCGCTCTTCACGAATCAAGTACAGCTTCCAGCGGACAAGCTGTGGCGCCAGAGCCCGCTACACCACCGGATAGCATTACCGCAACGTCAGCGTCTCGGCGACGATCCTAGGCGTGATGAAGATCAGCAATTCGGTCTTTTCGTCGACGGTGGAGCGGTTCCGGAACAGGAATCCTACATAGGGAAGGTCGCCGAGAAATGGAATACGTGTTGTCTTGTCATCTGTTCTTCGAGTATAAATCCCCCCGATCACCACGGTCCCGCCATTGTCCACCAGGGCCTCGGTCTTGACGTGCTTGGTGTCGATGGCAACTCCCGCTCCGCCGGTGGGAAGCGCGCTCGGAGTGTCCTTGTTGACGTCCAGCTTCATCATGATCCGGCCATCCGGGGTGATCTGCGGAGTGACCTTCAATGACAGATTCGCTTTCCGGAACGCAACACTGGTGGCTCCGGAACTGGTCGCCTGCTGGTAGGGAATCTCGACACCCTGCTCGATGATCGCCTCGACCTGGTTGGCCGTCATCACGCGCGGGCTGGAGATGACCTTGCCTCGCCCATCAGCCTCCAGCGCCGAAATCTCCGTCGCCAGGAACTGCGTCAGCGCCTTGTTGAAGAGCAGCAACGACAAGGTGCCTGGCGTCCCCGATGCCGGTGTGGCCGGAAGATTGACCTGCGTACCGTAGGCGCCGAGCGGCGCGACACTGCCGGCCACCGTGCCGGCGATCAGTTGCCCGCTGATCGCCGTGCTGTCCCCGCCGATGCTGACCGCGCCGCTCGGATACTTCTGGCCCCAATTCAGGCGCACTCCGAGGTCCTTGGCGAAGCTGTCGGTCGCTTCGACGATGCGCGCTTCGATCATCACCTGTCGGGCAGGGATGTCCACCTTGGCAATCATCGCCCGCACGTCGTCGAGTCTGCCGGAAGTATCTCGGACAAACAGAATGTTGGAGCGATCCTCGGTGTTCGCGCTACCGCGCTTGGAAAGGAGAGGCTGTCTCGGGTCAGCGATCAGTGCCTGGATGTCTTTCGCCTTCATGTAGTTGATTTGAAAGCTCTCGGTAAGCAACGGCTCGAGGTCGCCGATCTGGACTCGCGATTCGAACTCCAGCTTTTCCTTGGTCGCGATTTCCTCCCGCGGCGCAATCAGAATGACATTCCCGTTCTTGCGCATGTCGAGGCCCTTCTGCTGCATGATGATATCCAGCGCCTGATCCCAGGGAACGTCTTTGAGAATCAGCGTGATCGCACCGCCAACCGAATCACTGACGACCATGTTCATGCCGGTGAACTCGCCTATCACTTGCAGCAGGCGGCGAACATCAACATTCTGGAAATTCAGCGAAAGCTTTTCTCCCTGATAACCACCGCGCGACCCCTGTACCAGTTTGTTCGGGTTCTCGATGATCGGTTTGACTTCGATGACGAACTGATTGTCACTCTGATAGGCATTGTGTTCCCAGAGGCCACGAGGAGTAATGGTCATCCGCGTGTTGGCACCTTGCTGCAACGTATCGACGGCCAGTACCGGCGTGGCAAAATCGGTCACGTCCAGATGCTTTCGAAGGTGCTCGGGGACCGTAACCTTGGCAAAGTCGACCACCAGTTTCGACCCCTGCTGCTTGATGTCGATGCCTGCGTTGGCGTCGGTCAGGTCGACAGTGATTCGAGCCTCTCCGTCCTTGCCTCGCCGAAAGGCGATGTCACGAATCGCGCTCGACAGCGCGGACGAACTCGCCTGCGAGAAATGTTCGACTCGCGTAGCCACCCCACCAAGCTTTTCACTCGGTGCCAGGACCAGCAACAGATTGTTGCCGTCGATCGTCGGTTCGAAAGTCATCGCCTTGCTCAGGTTCAGAACGACTCGCGTCCGGTCTTCGGCCTGCACGATATTGGCACTCCTCAGATCGCCTTCATTGTAGGTCTGGCTGGATTTACCAAGACCATTGGTCGTGTTCGGAAAATCAAGAGCGATGCGCGCCGGTTTGGCGACGCTGAAGGCAGCGGGCAACGCTTTCAAGGGTTCCTTGAAAGTCAGCTTGACGTTGAGCAGAGCCCCTTGCTGCACGACGTTCATCGCGTCGAGAGAATTCTGTGCAACGTCCTCTGCGCTTGCCAATCCGAGAGCGAATAGCACACCGACAAGCAAGCCGAGCAGTGTCCGTTTGATGTGCCTCATTTACTTTGCTCCCTTTTCCTGCAACTGCAAGGTGCTCGTTCTCTCCACCCAGTCCCCTGCGGAGTCCTGTACGAGCTCGCGCAGGGTAATTTCGGACTCGGATATATTGACCACCACGCCGAAGTTCTGCCCCATGTAGTTCCCGACCTTCACCTGATACAAGGTACTGTCAACCTGAATGATCGCATACCACATCTTCTTCCGCGTCATCACACCGACGTATTTCAGCGATTCCAGGGGATAGAGCTCCAACGGCTCCTTTGGACGATCGAGGTCGGGTCGGAAGCCACCGCCGCCCTTCTTGTCTTCGGGACCCACCTTGGCCGGTTTGAAAGGGTCGAGCAGATTGGCAACATCGTAGGAAACGGCTTCGTACGGCTCGACCGTCGGCAACGGCGGAATCCTGGCCTTGGAATCCTGGCCAACGGCCTTCATCCACTCACGTAGATCCTCGTGCTCGCCAGTGGAACACGCAACGAGCAGGACGCTACTCAGCAACAAGGTCAAGATCCTCATTGCTTTCCGGCCTTCGCAGCCTGAGCAGCCTTTTTCTTGGCTGCCAGCTCTTCCTCATCGAGGTAACGGAAAGTCTTGGTAATCGCATCCATTACCAGCGTGCCATCCTTGCTCTGCGCATTCGTGCCGATGACGATGTTGTTCAGGGTGACGATTCGCGACAGCTTTCCGATATCCCCCGCGAAGGCACCGAAATCGTGATAGCTCCCCGTCAATCTCACGTTGATCGGCAGTTCGGCGTAGAAGTCCTTGACCTGCTCGGGACCGGGTTTGAACAGCTCGAACTGCAGGCCTCGCCCCATGCCTGCCTGATTGATCTCGACGAGCAATGAGTCGACCTCGGACCTGTTCGGCAACTGCTTCAAGAGTGCGCCGAATGCGCGGTCAATCTCGTTCAGGCGCTGAACGTAGAGGTCAAGGTTTACCGCCTGCTTCTTCTTGACGACGTACTCGTCCCGCAGGCGCAACTCGGTTTGCTGCTTGTTCTCGAGTGCGTCGAACTGGTCCGCCCAGAAGAACCACCAGCCCGCCAGGACAACGGCCAGAAAGACACCGAGCAGCACGGTCACGCGCGGCGCCAGCGGCCAGGTTCCCACATCGCGCGGATTCAGGCCCTGGAAATCCCTGAGGAAAGCGCGCAGATCGATCGACCGAAGTGCATTCGCTTTCACTTCTGCCCTCCGGGTGCGGCTGCAGTCCTCTTGATCGAGGCATTCATGCTGAACTCGTTGAGACGCCGCTTATCGACCGTTGCCGCCTTTATTTCCAGCAATTGTGGTTTTTCCAGCCAAGGCGAAGCCTCGATGTTGCGCATCAGCGTGGAGACGCGTGCGCTCGACTGAGCGAAACCGACGAGGCTGATTCTTTGACCCTCCTGTCTGAGAGATCGCAGGTACACTCCCTCGGGCATCTGCTTCGCCAGCTCGCTCAGCAATCGAACTGCCTCCGCCCGATCACGCTGCAGCGACTCGATGATCCGTTTCCGTTCCATCAGGGCGTCGATTTGCTCCTTGAGTCTCTTGATCTGATCGATCTCCTTGTCGAGTACGGCGATCTCCTTCTTGAGAAAATCGTTTCTGGCATCCTGCGCCGCAATGTACCCGGCGATCACCGAGTAGACAACGACGATGATCAGCCCGGAAAGCAGCATGACCATCCCCAGCAGCGCGTAGAACTGCTGGCGTCGCGCCCTGCGCCTCTCCTCCCGGTGCGGAAGAAGGTTGATCCGTATCATGCGTCGAATCTCCGCAGCGCAAGGCCACAGGCCACCAACAGGCACGAAGCATCGGCCAGTAGATTCTTGCCACGAACGCCATCCGCAAGCAACATGTTGGCAAAAGGATTGGCAATGATCGTGTTGATTTGCGTTCGCGAAGCCACGACTTGGTCGACTCCGGGAATTACTGCACAACCACCCGCGAGGACGATATGGTGGATCTCGTTGAACTGTGTCGAGGTGAAGAAAAACTGCAGGGCGCGCGACAATTCCAGAGCCAGCGCCTCACGAAAAGGCGGCAGCAACTCGGCTTCGTATTTCTCGGGGAGATTGTTGCGACGCTTCTCGGCTTCGGCCTCCTCGAAAGGCATTCCCAGAAGCCGAACGATATCCTGGGTCAATTGATTGCCGCCGAAGGCCTGCTCGCGCGCGTAGAGCTGCTGCCCGTTTCGAAGCACGGTCAGATTCATCACGTTTGCGCCCACGTCGACCAAGGCAACGATCCTTCCCTTGCCGGCTTCGGGAAGCTGCGCCTGGATCAGTTCGAATGCCGCAAGAACTGCGTAGGACTCGACGTCCAGCACCTTCGGCTTGAGGCCGGCCGATTCGGCAACGGCAACACGATCTTCGACCTTTTCCTTGCGCGACGCAGCGATCAGCACCTCGATCTCGTCGGGCGACGACGGCGCCGGACCGACTACCTGAAAATCGAGATTGACCTCATCCAGCGGGAACGGGATGTACTGATTGGCTTCGGATTCGACCAACAGCTCAAGTTCCTCCTCGCGCTGACCGGCGGCAACGATGATCTTCTTGGTGATGACATGCGCCGCGGGTAGGGCAATCGCCACTAGCCGCGTCGAAGTTGCGAGCTTCTTCCACGCGCGCCTTACCGATTCGGCCGCAGCCTCGAGATTGACGATGTTCCCATCGGAGACGACATCCCTTGGCAAGACTTCGATTGCGTAGCGCTCGACACGATAATTGCCCTTGCCATCACTGCCCAGTTCCACCATCTTGACCGAAGATGAACTGATATCAAGACCGATCAGCGAGCGCGATTTTGGGTTGAAGATCGAGAGATCAAGCTGCAAGTCGCCACTCCTCGCCCAAAAAACCCTGCAATATTTTACATTTAGCGTGCAAATAGATATTCTACTTTAGATGCTAACAACTAGCCTCCGGCATGTAAAGCGATTTGTCGAGTGCTCTGCCCTGTTGCTTCGACATGCGGCGGTTTGGCGCCTGCCCCCGGAACCTTCCTCCGTATGCGCTACAGGCCACCGAGCCGTTTTCCGAAGGACACCGCGTACGCGGGCGAGCGGAACAGGAGGACCGGATCAGCAGTTGGCCCGATGCCGTCCCCCATCACCAGTGGATCGAAATTGATCGATTCGCATGCAGCTCCTTTCTGGGGCATCGCCGCAAGAATGGTCAAGATCCCCGCCTTGATCTGCTGGCGACCCTCCGGCCACGACAGAGTCGGGTTGTCCTCGGGGTCGCCGGGGGCGCCCACCGTGAGGATCATCTCCCAGCGCACCGGCTGCTCCCTGGTCTGTTCGATCAATGCCGCTTCCAGGAAATTCGGCGGCGAAGACTTGAGCTCGTCGTCCGACAGCTGTTTTTCGCCGGCAAGCGGGACGAAGCGCCAGCGGACCAACGTGACCTGATCGTCACGGTTGATGAACTTGAAGGTGTGAATGCCGAAATAGCGGCTGTTGGCATAGCTTGCAGGCGGATTGCGACTGGCCAGGAAATCTGCCTGCGCCCGGTTGTCCGGATGGCTCTCCTTGAATGCCCGGACTTTCTCGGGATCCGGCTTGCCGGTCGCCGGATCAGGTGTGATCGCAACCATCAGGTCGAGGAAGGTCTGCGGTCGTGCAGCGCCGAACATCGGCGTGTTGAGCATCGTCATGTGTTGCAGGCCACCACCCGGCAACTGAAACTCGAGTGCCATGCCACGCGCGCTCCTGGCCGTATCCGGCGCTTTGGCATTGCCACCTGAAAGCGAAAAGCGCGCGACGACCGGCACCACCTTACCGGAAAAAAGTTCCGAGCGCGAATACACGGCGGCTTCTTTCGTTCCGACGAACTCGCCTAGCGCGCAGGTTCCCTTGGTATGATTTCGACGCTCTCCAGGGACAACTCCGAAGACCGCTTCGATTGCCGCCACCACTTGCTCCGCCCCGACGTCAGCGGCACTGCAGGGCAACGCCGCGCAACTCAACATTGCGCTCAGCAGACAGGCCGACTTTTTCTTTCCTTCCACATTTTCTCCTTTCCTCGCGAACGATCGACCGGTATCGCCGACATCACGCGGCTGGCATCACGATGCCGGTGCAGACTCATCGTCATGATAGCAGCGACCGCTGTGCACGGCTTGCGCGATGGGCGCCAGCCCTGCTATCTTCCCGATCGAAAGGCAGGTGGCGGTCGATGACCAGCAAGTTGCTCACTACCTGGAGCGAGTACGACGCCGCAACGCAGGAAATCCTCGATCGATCGACCGTCACACTGGAAATCTTCGACGAGGATCTGTCGTCACTCAAGCTCGAAAGCTTATCGAAGGTGGCCGCGTTGCGCGCCTTGCTTGACTCCCATCGCTCTCCGGGGCGACTGACGATCGTTGTCCGGAAAGCAGATTTCGTCCGACAATACAGCCCGCGGTTGCTGAATCTGCTGAGCACTTACGCGCCGGCGCTGACCATCAGCGAATCTCCACCACACCTCGGTACTCTCGCGGAGTCGCTGCTGATTGCCGATGGCCGTCACGCACTCGTGCGCTTCCATCGGGATCAGCCGCGTTCCCGACTGATCGTCGATGACCAGAGCGAATGCGCGCCCGTCGTGCAGCGCTTCAACGAGATTGTCGCCGCCGGAGTCCAGCCCCTGAGTCCGACGACGCTCGGCCTGTGAGCTTACGCCCCCCCGCTGGGAAGCGATTCAGACTGGACTGACACGCCATCTTGCGGCGCGCTCGTCGCGATTCACGTACCAGGCACGCACTCGCGGCAGATCGAGACCCGTACCAAAGGCACGCCGCTGATCAATAGCCGTGCCTGACCTGCGACAGGAAAGCCTTGGCCCGCTCGTGTTCTGGATTCGAAAAGAAACGCGCCGGGGAGGTGTCTTCGAGAATGACGCCTTCGTCGAAAAAAATGACCCGGTCGGCAACTTCCCGCGCAAAACCCATCTCGTGCGTCACCACCAACATGGTGATGCCGCTGTGGGCCAGTTCGCGCATCACGGCAAGGACCTCATTGACCATTTCGGGGTCGAGCGCCGAGGTTGGCTCGTCGAAAAGCAGTACCTTCGGGTCCATGGCCAGCGCACGGGCGATTGCCACCCGCTGTTGCTGGCCACCGGAGAGCTGCACCGGATACTTCGCCGCCTGGCTCTTCAGCCCCACCCTTTCGAGCAACTGCAGTGCCTTGCTTTCGGCCGCCGAGCGCGGCATCTTCCTGACCCGTATTGGTGCCAGCGCCACATTGCGCAGAATCGTCAGATGCGAGAACAGATTGAAACTCTGGAAAACCATCCCCACCTCGCGCCGGATCGCATCCAGGTGCTTCAGATCGTCGTTGAGAACGATGCCATCGACGATGATCTCGCCCGCATCTTGCGCTTCGAGGCGATTGAGGGTACGCAGAAAGGTCGACTTCCCGGACCCTGACGGCCCAACGATCGCCGTCACCTGCCCCTCGAAAAAGGTTGCCGAAACGTCCCTGAGTGCCTGGAAGGAACCGAAGCTCTTGCTGACCCTGCGCGCCTCGATGATGATCCGCGGAGCGTCCTCAGTATTCATCCGCTTGTCCTATGGCTAGCGCTTCTGGCCGACGTCGAGCTGTGCCTCCAGCGCCGCTGTCAAGGTGGTAAATGCTGTGGTCAGAATCAGGTATATCACGGCGATGGTGATGAACACCGGAATCGGTTGATAACTCTCGGCCTGCACCCGGTAGCCGACCATGGTCAGTTCGACGACGCTGATCGCATAAGCCAGTGACGAATCCTTGACCAGCGACGCCAGGTTGTTGGCCAGCGCCGGCAGGGCAACACGCATGCTTTGCGGCAGGATCACGCCCAGGAAGGTTTGCAAGGGGGTTAGGCCGAGTGCCCGCGCTGCTTCGATCTGACCATGCGGCACCGCGAGGATGCCGGCACGCACGCATTCAGTGTTGTAGGCACCGACATTCAGCGACAGGGCAATCGCGGCGCAGGCAAAATCGGACAATTCGATCCCTTCCGGCAGAATTTCCGGAAAGGCCAGCCAGACAAAAAGAATCTGCAACAACAGAGGCGTGCCGCGGATCAGCCAAACGTAGCCATCGCAGAACCGGCGCAGCGGCCAGAAATGCGAAAGCTTGCCGAGTCCGGCCAGGACACCGATCAGCACACCGGCACTGCCGGAGATCAGCGTCAGCTCGACGGTAATCCGGGCGCCATCGACAAACTGTTGCGCGGCTGGACCGATCGGCGCAGGTGCCGCAGCCAGCGGCACCGCCATGCCCCAGAGAAAGACAAGCAGTCCGACCATCGCGCCGGCCATCGCCCACCCAGGGTGCTTCCTGGTCCAGTCCATGAATCCGGAATTTCCTCAGGAACGGCAGGAAATGTCTTCTTTGAAATACTTTTCGGAGAGCGCCTTGTAGGTGCCATCCTTCATCACTTCGGCCAGTGCCTGGTTCAGCTTGTCTTCCAGCGCCTTGTTGTTCTTGCGCAGAATCATCGAGACGCGTTCGACAAACACCATTTCTCCGCCGGAGATACCGGCATCCGGATTCTTTTCGAGTGTGGCCTTGACCGTAAACTTGTCCGAAATCCAGGCATCCACTTTTTTCGCACGCAGCGCCGAGAAAGCTTCCGGATCTCCTTTGTATGTCTTGACGGTCTTGACCCCCTTGACCTTCTTGGCTGCGTCGGCATAGGTGGTGGCGAGTTGCACGCCGACGGTCTTGCCATTCAGTGCCGCCACGGTCAGCGGCCCGTCCTTGTAAGCGGCGATCTGTCCGCCGGTGCAGTAGTGGGGATGCGCGAAGTCGACCGACTTGGCACGCTCCTCGGTATAACCGTGCGAGGCAATTGCAAAGTCGAAGCGATCCTGTTTCAGTGCCGCCAGTTGTGCATCGAACGGAACCACTTTCCATTCGAGCTTGAGGCCAAGCTTCTTGGCGATCGCTTCGGCAAGTTCCACCTCAAAGCCGGTCAGCTTGGGCCCATCGTAATAATTGAACGGCTGAAACCCCCCTTCGGTGGCCGCGACGATTGTTCCTGAACTCTTGATTGCATCCCATTCACGGGCCTGTGAAGATCCGCTGACAATGAGTGAAAATGGAAGCACGACACTCAACAATCCGGCTGCGAAACGCATGGAACCTCCTGTCGAAAAATCATGGATCGCGCGACAACGCGTTGCCGTCGCACCGCGACCTGTCCCCGGGCAAGTCTGCGAAGGCCAAGAGTACAACATTCCGGAACACCGGAGCACAACAATAGTCGGGAGCGGGCGCGGCCAACGATAACGGCTGGGCGCTCAGAGAAGCTGCTCACCCAGCGATCACTGCTGCCCGCCTGCTGCCAACGACGGCACCCACCTGCCACAGCAGGCAAGCACACCAATCCGGGTAGGTGCGCGCGCGCCTACGGCCATCGTGATGGGTCGTCGGACCCGCCAGCGCAACCTTCGCTTCCGAATCGTCGAAACTTCCCAAGCGCAAGTGATCACTGCGTAGGCGACCGCAATCGCCGGCGCAGTGCATCCTTTGCGCGAGTGAATAGGCGTTCAGCGACAAAAATGACTCGAGTTCTCTGCAGAGAAAACCACAACATGCGCGTCTGTGCTGTCGCCAAGCGTCGCTTGTAGCGTTGCGGACCTGCCAGAAAGTCGTAGATCCGGTTACCCGCCTGCAGGTTGTGCAACACCGCAAGATAGTGGCTGACCAGGCCAGGCCTGAACTTCGCATCGGGCAGATACTTGAAGCCACTCTGGTAGCAATATACATGTCCGTGATGGACAAAATTGTAGAGGTAGCCGACGACCTCGGTCCCCGCCGATACGCGCAACAGCTGCACAGCCCCGCAATCACCGCCTCTCAGCGCCAGTTGATCATGGAAGCGGCGGGTAAACTCATTGGGAAATGCTCCTTCCTTGCCCAAACCCGTCCAATGCGCGTTGTGCAGCACCTGCAACCCATGCAGATACTCCAGGGCGTCGGCCCCGGTCGAGGCCACCGACAGACGGAGACTGCCAAACCCTTCATAGGCCTTGATCGAGCGCCTGAGCTGTTGCCGCGCATTGGCGCTCAACAGCGAAAGATAATCGCCGCCACGCGCTCGCACATCTTCTAGATCCACGAACGGGCAATCCGATTGTTGCCGTAGATCCATGTACCACTTTGCCGCCGGAATGGCCGCCTGCCACGCGTCAAGGGAAGCCGCCCCGACTCCGCTGACGACAAACTCGTCCCAGGTCAAATCGGCGGCGTCAATGCAGCGCAAACCAGCCAAGACGACCTCGCTCTCGCGCCCGGCTTCGGCGAGAATCGAGTTGTGCTCGATGGTCATACGATCAATCGCATGCCTGCCGGTTTCGTGCAACAGCAACGCGCGCGTGCGAACGAAACGGTGCCTGAAGAGCGTGCATGCTCCGATCACTGCGAGCCCGACAGGCCTGTCATCGCCGGTAACTTCGAGCAGGTAGCAGCGTGCAGAAGGCGGCAGATTCGATAGCCAGGTACCGATCCACAGCCACGATTGAAAAAACGAACAGGCTGAACGCTGTTCTAGAAACCGCCACTTCTCCTCGAGTCCATCGAGTTTCGTCAGCGGCGTGAGCGACGCAGCAACGGGGGGTACGTTCTGGAGCTTCTCGGATTGCTTCATCGGATTGGTCATGGGTGCCAAATTGCGGCCCGAGAGCAGGTTCGACCGCAGGCAGGCAAGGTGGCTCGCTGGTCGGGATTAGCAGGCAAGCGGAGCAACCAGGGTAACAATGGGAAAACGACTGAAAGAAACCGACAGAAAAGGGGCGACGTCGGCAAGCAAGAGCTCGAGTGAACCCGCGCGAAAGTAGATGAGCGTGTGCATGACGCGCATGCCCATGCGTGCATGCGAGCGCAGCGACGCGCGGTTGAAAGCCGAGACACGACTGCAGGTCCAAGTGACGCCTTGTTCGCGCAAGTAGCTGTTGCACTCGTCCCACAGTCGGGCGAATGCCAAGCCCAGTCGGTCACCCGGCATGATCCACATGTCAAAATCCCAGGCCATCTTGCGCGACGGACGCGGATCGAATTCGCTGCGATCGACGGCCTCCCGATAGGGCGAACGGGTGACCCAGAGATGACCGATGATCCGTTCGTCACGCATGGCCAGAAAACACACGGCGCCGCCGGCAAATCGGCGTGCCAGCTCTTCCCGCGAGCGTGGCAGCTTGGCGAGCAATGGATGATCGGACTCGATCATCAACACGGAGATGTTCCGCCCACGTTTTTCCGGCAGCACGGCACGCGCGGCGACCGGCTGTGCTACCACATAATATTTCTCGACAGCGAGGAAAGGAACGAATCGCCTTAATCCGACTGACACCAGGTAAAGGAGGCCCGTTGTCCATCCCAGTTCGGCAAATGTCGATCGCAGGCACGCCAGCTTGTTCATTGCGCACCCCGGGGCCAGCACCGGAAGCCCTGGCCGATGTACGCCTGGTCCGACGGACCTGCACTCGATACATTACGCGCTCGCGCGACCAACGCCTGCAAACGTCGCTGCGGGACTCTACTCATCAGCCTAGCCTTTTCTTGGTACCAGCTGCGCAATCCGCCGGATCATTCAGGCCGGTATTCAGGCGCTGCAGGGGGCGTGGGCGCGGTCCCGCCGCTCCGGCATCTCGCCCCTGGGGCACGTGTTCGCCGAGAGCCTTCCCCATCTCTCGGGCAAGCTTCGCGGCGAGATTGCGACGACGCAAAATTATATCTTACGCGAACGGCACTCCGGAGAGATTCGCTGCCGCGAAAGCGACCCGCGCTGCCGCAATCCCGGCATTCCGAAAAAGTTGCCAGGCAGATCGATGCTACTTGCTTGGGAGGCCAGGCGGCAAGACTGACGCCTGTCGTCCCACATACGCGAAAACTGGCTGTCTTCGCTCGGGCAAACCGGGTAGAATCGTACTCTTGCTTGCCCCCAGGCACCTTGCTGCCATGAAATTCCTCGGTTTTTCGCTTCGTAACCAACTGTTTGTCGCGCCCATGGCGGGCGTGACCGATCGTCCTTTCAGGCAACTCTGCAAACAAATGGGCGCCGGTCTGGCGGTGTCCGAAATGGTGACATCCAATTCGCTGCTGCACGGCAGCGCCAAGACGCAACGGCGTGCCAATCATGAGGGCGAGGTGGCGCCGATCGTGGTCCAGATCGCCGGGGCCAACCCCGCAATGATGGCTGATGCGGCACGCTACAACGTCGAGCGGGGCGCCCAGATCATCGACATCAACATGGGCTGCCCGGCGAAGAAGATCTGCAGCGTAATGGCCGGTTCCGCCCTGCTCAGGGATGAGGCGCTGGTGGCTAAGATACTCGCGGCCGTCGTCAAGGCCGTCCCGGACACACCGGTGACGCTGAAGATTCGTACCGGTTGGGACAGGAACCACCGCAACGCGCTCAGCATCCTGAGAATCGCCGAGGATTCCGGGGTCAAGGCGCTTGCCGTGCACGGGCGCACGCGTGCCTGCGGCTACGGCGGCCAAGCCGAATACGAAACGATCCGGACGATCAAGGCCGCCGCGAGCATTCCGATCATCGCCAACGGCGACATTGGTTCTCCCGAGAAAGCGAAATTCGTTCTCGATACTACCCGCGCCGACGCGATAATGATCGGCCGCGCAGCGCAGGGGCGCCCATGGCTGTTCCGTGAGATCGAGCACTTCCTGAACACGGGAACCCGCCTGACACCGCCGCGCGTCAACGAAATTCATCAGATCTTGCTCGCCCACATCGAGGATCTGTATCTTTTCTATGGCAGCCAAGCCGGCGTGGGCATCGCGCGCAAGCATGTTTCCTGGTATACCAAAGGGCTGCTCGGATCAGCAGCTTTTCGCCATATGCTCAATCAGTTGGTAACCATCGAGCAGCAGAAGCAGGCGATAGATGCGTATTTCTCCGCGCTTGCCGAGCACAACGAGCATCTGCCGTACCACCACGTTGATCCCGACGGAGCAGGTCCTGATCACGTCAAACTCGAGGAACTTGCTGCATGACGCGCGATCATCCCGATGGCGAAGATATCGCAAGCTGCGTCAGCAGGGCGTTGGCAAACTACTTTCAACACCTCGACGGTGAACAGCCAGTCGCCGTATATAACATGGTGATTCGTAGCGTCGAGCGTCCGATGCTTGAAGTCGTTCTCAAGCAGGCAGGCGGAAACCAGACCCTTGCGGCCGAAATTCTCGGCATCAACCGCAACACGCTGCGCAAGAAACTGGTCGACCACAAGCTGATCGCCTGAACGGATTCCCGGACTCTCCTCATCCTCCAGCCAAATTGTCAAACATGAAAATCCGTCAAGCACTGATCAGCCTCTCCAACAAGAATGGTGCGCTCGATTTCGCCGCCGGGCTCGTCGCCCACGGCGTCAAGCTGCTGTCTACCGGTGGTACCGCCCGGATGCTCAGTGATGCAGGACTGCCGGTCACCGAGGTCGGCGATTACACCGGCTCCCCGGAAATGCTCGACGGACGCGTCAAGACGCTGCATCCGAAGGTGCATGGCGGCATCCTGGCGCGCCGCGACCTGGCGGAGCATATGAATACTCTGCAAGAGCATGCAATTCCGACGATCGATCTGGTTTGTGTGAATCTCTACCCGTTCCGGGAAACCGTTGCCAAACCTGGCGTCACATTGTCTGAGGCGATCGAGAACATCGACATTGGCGGTCCGGCCATGGTCCGTTCAGCGGCCAAGAACTATTCCGGAGTGGCCGTGGTCACCGATCCGCAGGACTATCCCGCGCTCCTCGCCGAACTGGCGGCCAACGATGGTGCGCTGAGCCTGCAGACGTGCTTTGCACTGGCCAAGAAGGCCTTTGTGTACACCGCGCGCTACGATGCAGCGATTGCCAACTGGCTCACGTCGCTCGATTCGGCGGACCGCCCGCAGACCTTTCCCGACCAGTTGCAACTCGCGTTCGACCGCGTCGAGACCCTGCGTTACGGCGAGAATCCGCATCAGCAGGCCGCGTTCTATCGTGACCCAATGCCGCTGCCTGGTGCAATCGCCAACTACCGGCAATTGCAGGGCAAGGAGCTCTCCTATAACAATATCGCCGACGCCGATGCTGCGTGGGAATGTGTCAAGGCTTTCGACGCACCGGCCTGCGTAATCATCAAGCACGCGAACCCGTGTGGTGTGGCGGTCGACGGCACTCTTGTCGCGGCCTACGAAAAGGCCTTCCAGACCGACTCGACGTCCGCTTTCGGCGGCATCATCGCTTTCAACGGCACGGTTGACGTCGACGTAGTCACCGCCATGAACGCCCGCAAGCATTTCGTCGAAGTTCTCCTGGCCCCGGCATTCAGCGATGCCGCCCGGGAAATGCTGGCCAGCAAGCAGAACCTGCGGGTCCTTGAACTGCCCTTGGCACGCATTCATCACACTTTCGAAATGAAACGTGTCGGCGGCGGAATGCTGGTACAGACGCCCGATCCTTTCAACGTCCAGACCGATGACCTTAGAGTGGTAAGCAAGCTTGCACCGACCGACGCACAGATCGGCGATTTGCTGTTCGCCTACCGGGTCGCCAAGTTCGTGAAGTCGAATGCGATCGTTTTCTGTGGTCACGGCATGACGCTTGGTGTGGGTGCCGGCCAGATGAGCCGTGTCGATTCAGCCCGCATTGCTGCCAGCAAGGCGAAAAGTGCCGGGCTCGACCTGACCGGTTCCTGCGTCGCCTCCGATGCCTTCTTCCCATTCCGCGATGGGCTGGACGTGCTGGCAGCAGCAGGTGCCAAGGCAGTCATCCAGCCTGGCGGTTCGCTGCGTGACGAAGAAGTGATCGCTGCTGCCGACGAGCACGGCCTGACCATGGTATTCACCGGCGTCCGGCACTTCCGGCACTGATCTCGTGGCACGGGAACGATGTGATGCGCTACCTTGCGCTTTGGTTCTGGTGGTGAAAAGGGCGTCATGAAGTTACTGGTCATCGGCTCGGGGGGGCGCGAGCATGCACTTGCCTGGCGACTGGCAAAAACCACGGGGCTGCAAAAGGTATATGTCGCACCTGGCAATGCCGGCACGGCGCGCGAGAGCCGACTCGAAAACATCCACCTCACTGATCCGCACGCGCTTGCCGATTTCGCCACCGAGCAGAAGATCCATCTCACCGTGGTCGGCCCTGAAGCACCGCTGGCAGCAGGCATCGTCAACGTCTTTCGCGCACGCGGACTGAAGATCTTCGGACCGACCAGCGAGGCTGCGCAACTCGAGAGTTCCAAGGACTTCGCCAAACGCTTCATGTTCAGGCACAACATTCCGACCGCTCGCTTTGCGACGTTCTCCGACAGGGATGCGGCGTTGGCCTACGTCGACCGGCAAGGGGCGCCAATTGTCGTCAAGGCCGACGGTCTCGCTGCCGGCAAGGGGGTCGTCGTGGCAACGAGCCTCGCCGAGGCGCACGACGCGATCCATCAGATGCTTCCGCCGGAATGCGCTGCCAAGGGAAACGACGACCCGCCCGCGCAAGTGGTGATCGAAGAATTCCTTGAAGGCGAGGAAGCGAGCTTCATCGTCATGGTAGACGGCACCAACGTGCTTCCATTGGCGTCGAGCCAGGACCACAAGCGCATCAGTGATGGCGACACCGGGCCGAACACTGGCGGCATGGGAGCGTATTCACCAGCACCCGTCGTCACTCCGGAAGTGCACGCCCGTGTGATGCGGGAGATCATCCTGCCGACGGTCCGAGGCATGGCCGCCGACGGAATGCCGTACACGGGGTTCCTTTACGCCGGGCTGATGGTCGGCAGAAACGGGTCGGTGAAGACGATCGAGTTCAATTGCCGCCTTGGCGATCCGGAAACACAACCGATCATGATGCGTCTGAAGTCAGACCTGCTGCCGCTACTGGAACATGCCGTCGCGGGCCGGCTGAATCTCGTGGAAGCCACCTGGGACCGTCGCGTGGCGCTTGGGGTCGTGCTCGCCGCAGCCAACTATCCTGGCAAGCCCCGCACCGGAGACCTGATCAGCGGTTTGCCGCCGAGCACCGAGGACAGTCATGTCTTTCATGCCGGTACTGCCGAACGGGACGGTCGCATCGTCACTTCGGGAGGACGGGTGCTGTGCGTCACGACGCTTTCCGACAACGTCAAGCGCGCGCAGCGGCGAGCCTACGAGTTGATCGCCGGAATTCACTTCGACGGGATGCAATATCGCCGTGACATCGGCCACCGCGCCGTCAGCCGATGAGCCGACGGCCGATCCCCTTGCCGCAAGCGGACTGCCGCCGGTGATCGAGGCGGCCCGCCTGCGCGAATACTTTACCGGCCTGCAGACCGGAATCGTCGCAGCACTGGAAGAGGTGGAGGACGGCGAGACCTTTCGGGCGGACCGCTGGGCAAAGGCGGCCGGTTCGCCACTCACGGGCAATGGCTGCACCTGCGTCATTGAAGGCGGGCGGGTCTTCGAACGTGGTGGCGTAGCCTTTTCCAAGGTCAGCGGTGCTGCGCTGCCAGCGTCGGCAACCGCCAGACGGCCGGAACTTGCCGGCTGCGCCTTTGCCGCGATGGGCGTCTCGCTGGTGCTGCATCCGCAGAATCCGTATTGTCCGACCGGACACATGAATGTACGTGCCCTGCTCGCGACAGGAGCCGACGCGGAACCCGCCTGGTGGTTTGGCGGCGGCATGGACTTGACGCCCTACTACCCCTTCGCCGAAGACATCCGCCATTTCCACGCCACCTGCAAGCAGGCATTGCACGCTTTCGGCGACGATACCCATGCCCGATACAAGAGATGGTGTGACGAGTACTTCTTCCTGAAGCACCGCAACGAGCCGCGCGGAGTCGGCGGTATCTTCTTCGACGATCTCGCCGAAGGCGGTTTCGAACGCTGTTTCGCGCTGACGCGGGCAGTCGGTAACGCGTTTGTCGAAGCCTATCTGCCGATCATCGAAAAGAGACGATCGCACCCGTACGGCGATCGTGAACGGGATTTCCAGGCCTATCGACGTGGCCGTTACGTCGAATTCAATCTGGTCTGGGATCGCGGTACGCTCTTCGGCTTGCAATCGGGCGGACGCGCCGAATCGATCCTGATGTCTCTGCCGCCCACCGTCAAGTGGCGGTACGACTGGCGGCCCGAAGCCGGCAGTCCGGAAGCGGCAATCTACGAAGCCTTGACACCGCGCGACTGGGCTTAGGCCAAGGCGCGGTGGTGGCGGCGAGTGAGGCTGGCTTCCGGCGGACTAATCCGGCCGCCAGTCGTAGGCGCTCAACGCTGCAATGATGCCGGTGTCGGCCGGGCCGGTCAGGATCACCCGTTGCAGAGCCAGTTCCCGCGCGAGTTCGGCGATCCTCGCATGCGGAACGAATACCGGTGTGCGGCGCAAACTGACGAGTGTCGCGACATCGAGCAGATCGACCAGGTTGCGCAGACCTTCGCTCGACGAGATCGTCAGTGCGTCGAGCTGACGGTTCCGCCAGAGCGTCAGCAAGGGCTCAGCGTTGGTCGGGGGCGTGCGCTGGTAACAGCCTACCTGCTCGACCTCGGCGCCGCGCTCGCGCAGGCCGTCCGCGAGCAGTTCGCGACCGCCGTTGCCGCGCAGGATCAGTACACGTCTACCGACGACGGAATCCCGCTGCAGCGCGGGAAGTTGGAGCACTGCCTCGGAATCGAAGCGATCGGTCGGCGCCAGCGCGTGCTCGACGCCGCAAGCGGCCAGGCGCGCGACGCTACCATGGCCGATGGCGACCGCGCGCAGCCCCGGCGGCCAGACACGCTCGGCAAGAATCGCCGGCAGGCTGTAATCGACGGCGTTCGGACTGACGAAAATGGCCAGGGAAAAGGAGTCGATACGGGCAATCGCTGCCCGCAGGGGGGCATCGTCGGCGGCGGGAGAAATCTCGAGCAAAGGAAAGATGACCGGCTCGCCCCCTAGACCGGCGATCTGATCGGCCAACGCCGACGCCTGCCCGCGCGGGCGCGTGACCACAATCTTTCTGCCCAGCAACGGCTTCGTCATCGGCTTGCCGCAAGCTTCTCCAGGATGGCATCGGCTCCCCGATCGCGAAGTTTCTGCGCCAGCATGCGACCGATCGACTCGTCGTCTCCGGCTGCGCCACGCAATTCTCCGACAAGCATCTGTCTGCCGTCGGGGGTCGCGATACTGCCGCGCAGCCAGAGGCAGTCGTTCTCGAGCAAGGCGTGAGCAGCAAGCGGCACTTGGCAGCTACCGCCGAGCGCCCGCGAAAATGCCCGTTCGGCGCGCACACAATGCGCACTCGCAGCGTCGTTCAGCGGCGCAAGCAGGGCGATGAGGTCCGGCCGAGCAGCGCACACCTCGATTCCCAGCACCCCCTGCCCCGGCGCCGGCAGGGACTGTTCGGGTGCCAGCACAGACCGGATTCGGGCTGCCAGACCCAACCGGATCAGGCCGGCGGCTGCCAGGATGATTGCGTCGAAGTCGCCGGCATCGAGTTTGCGCAGCCGCGTGTCGAGGTTGCCCCGCAGGCTGCGAATCACCAGTTGCGGACGCCCGGCGCGCAGCATTGCTTCTCGCCGCAGGCTGGAAGTACCGACCACCGCACTCGGCGGCAGTTCGTCGAGCGTGGCGAAGCGGTTGGAAACGAAAGCGTCGCAGGGATTTTCGCGGCCGGACGTGGCGGCGAGAACGAAGCCGTCCGCCATTTCCATCGGCAGGTCCTTCATCGAATGCACTGCCAGGTCGGCGCGGCCCTCCTGCATGGCCACTTCGAGTTCCTTGATGAACAGACCCTTGCCACCAATCGCCGAAAGCGGCCGATCGACAATCTGATCGCCGCGGGTAGTCATGCCGAGGATTTCAACCCTGGTCTGCGGGTACAATTGCAGCAGGCGATCACGAATGTGTTTCGCCTGCCACATCGCGAGGCGCGATTCGCGAGACGCGATGACGATCCGAGAAGGGGCCGGCGCCAAGTCAGATGAAGTCAAGTCAGGTTTCCGCGAAAGTACCGAAACGCCGGCGGCTATGTGGACACGCGAAAGCAGTTCCGACACGACGCCAGCTTGGTACGCCTGATTCTAACATGCCGGCAATCCCTCACCCGCCCCGTTTGACCGGGAATCGTGCTGCCGCAACGATCAGCGGCGATTGCCGAAACATCGAGGAAATGCCTGTTGCCTGAAAGGCTCGCGCGTCAGAGACCAGAACTAGCGGACTTCTGGGATCACCGCTTTCGCGAGGGTACGACCCCCTGGGACGCGGGCCGGGCTCCGGCGCTCCTGTACGATTTTGCTGCCCGCTACGAGTCGATCGACGGCAACGGATTGTGCCCCGCGTCAGGACGCCGCTGGCGGGTACTGCTTCCCGGTTGCGGCAGCGCCTGGGAGGCGGCCGTCCTCTCCGATCGGGGATGGGAAACGACCGCGCTGGATTTTTCCGTTGCCGCCATTGCCGCTGCCCGTGCGACACTCGGCGATGGCTGGCAAGGCACGCTGCTTTGTGCGGACTTCTTTTCTTTCGATCCGGAAGTTCCTTTCGACGTAATCTACGAACGCGCTTTTCTTTGCGCACTGCCCCGACGGCTGTGGGCCGACTATGCGTCGCGCATGGCGGAACTGCTGCGCCGCGGCGGACTGCTCGCCGGCTTTTTCTTCCTCGGCGATGAAACTGGCGGGCCTCCCTTCGCAATCCGACAAGAACGGCTTCACGAACTGCTGGCGACGAACTTCAGCTGCCGCGAGGACCGCCCGGTCGACGACTCGCTGCCGATCTTTGCCGGACAGGAGCGTTGGCAGGTTTGGGAGCGACGTTGAGCACTTGCCGCTGGCTGGATTGCCCGCAGCAAGTCACGGCAACACCTGCCGGGCGAAAGTTCTGACCAGCGGCCACTGCCGGCGACTGACCGGCAGGCGATCGGGAACGTCGCGCAGCATGGCCTGCCATTGTGCGTCCGCGTCGTCCGAACCGCATTTCTCGAAGCCGACAATCGCCTCCCTGGTCGCCAGCACGCTGCGATGCAAGCGGATGAACTGCTCGCCAAACTCGTGTTCGAGCTGGGTCAGAGATTCGTCCAGCAGATATTCGCGGGAGCGTGTGCGCGCCGTGACGTACTTCAGCTCCGCCTTGAGATAAATGATTTCCGCCACCGGAATCAGAAGCAGACGCCCCCGCTCGACACACGAAAGGTGGCTGCGCGCCGCCTGCTGCGCCGGCTCGATCTGCGCAGGCGACAACGGCGCCCGTTCACGGACCTTGCGCAAAGCGGCAAGCAGACGTTGCGCGCGTACCGGTTTCAACAGGTAGTCCACGGCGTTGAGTTCGAAAGCGCGCACTGCGTAAGCGTCGAAGGCGGTGACGAAAATCACCGCCGGCCGCCGCTCGCAATGGAACAAATGGCGGGCAAGTTCGATGCCGCCCATCCCGGGCATCCGGATATCCACCAACAGGACGTCAATCCGCCGCTTCTCGATCAATGCCAGTGCGGCCAGGCCATCTGCCGCTTCGCACACCACCTCGTTGGCAAGTTGCGGCGCGATGTCCTTCAGCAGATCGCGCAGGCGCGCGCGCGCTGGCGCCTCATCGTCTACGATCATCACCGACAGCACGGACGGTGCCTCCCCGGGAATCATGGCGACTCGCCACGGCAAGGAAGAACGATGTGTACCCGGTACTCGTGCCGGCCATCGGCCAGCACGACTTCACCGGTATCGAGTCGTGCTTCGAGATCGTAATAGAGGGCGAGGCGCTCGCGGATGTTGTCGATCGCCATGTGGCTCCCACGCTGATGCTCGCCGCCGCCAATACAGGGATTGGAAAGATGAACGTGCAGCTCGTCAGCACGTCGCAGCAGGCGAACGCAAATCGTGCCGCATTCCGCGGATGGTTCGATCCCGTGATAGACGGCGTTCTCCAGCAGCGGCTGCAGCATCAGCGGCGGCACCTCTACACTCGCCGGCAGGCGGTCTTCCTGCCATTCGACATGCAGACGCTCGCCCAGGCGCAGTTTTTCGAGATCGAGATATTGATGGCACAGGGCGATTTCGTCGGACAAGGGAATCAGCTGCCGATGATCCAGCATCAGAGCACGGAAGAGTTCGGCCAGCTCTTCCAGCGCCGACTCGGCACGTCGGGGATCGCTACGGATCAAGGAAATCACGGCGTTGAGACTGTTGAACAGGAAATGCGGCCGAATGCGTGCAGTCAGGGACTGCAGGCGTGCTTCGACCAACGCCGGCGACAATGCACTGGCGCGCAGCGCAAAATAGGACAGCATCGAGGCTGCCGCCAGCCCTCCCAGCAAGCCTGCTCGCAGCAGTTGCTGCCAGCCACTCTGGTCGAATGACACGAGACTCCAGAGCTGGAACAGGAACAAGGACGAAGCGAACGCCAGGATCACAATCACCACCCTGCCGACCCAGACGGGCATCCGCCGCAGGAGCTTCCCGAAAAGCGCCAGGAAGCAAAGATTCGAGAGCAGCAGCGGTTGTACCCAGACCGCAAATTCAGCGTAACGCTGGAGACCATCGCTCAGGCCCTGACTCTGCACGATGGCCGCCACCAATGCCAGCAGGTTAACCCCGAGCAGGCTCCGCAATATGACCCCGGCGTTGCGAAAGTCCGGCAGGCGCTGGCCGGCAACGTTTTGCTTTATACTTGCCATCACTCGAAGTGGTGCCTGTAATGGGTTCTGCGAGTGATTTTAGCCGAGGAACCTGTCCCTTCATGAGCCAATCGGTTTCTTCGCAGTATACCTGGGCCGGCCGCTTCTCCGAGCCGACGTCGGATCTCGTCAAGCGATACACTGCCTCGGTGGAGTTCGATCGGCGAATGTGGCGTCAGGATATCCGTGCCTCGCTGGCACACGCGACCATGCTGGCTCGCCAGGGGATCATCGGCGGCGACGATCTCGCCGCCATCGAGCGCGGCATGGCGCAGGTGGCAATGGAAATCGAAGCCGGGACCTTCGCCTGGTCGCTCGACCTCGAAGACGTACACCTGAACATCGAGAAGCGCCTTACCGCCTTGATTGGCGATGCTGGCAAGCGACTGCACACCGGCCGTTCGCGGAATGACCAGGTGGCGACGGACATCCGCCTCTACCTGCGCGACGCGATCGACGCCATTGCCAACTTGCTCGGTGATTTCCGGGACCGGCTGCTTGATCTTGCGGAACGAGAAGCGGCCACACCACTGCCCGGGTTTACCCATCTACAGGTCGCGCAGCCGATCACTTTCGGCCACCACCTGCTGGCCTATCACGAAATGGCGTGCCGCGACGCCGAACGCTTTGCTGATTGCAGAAGGCGCACCAACCGCCTGCCTCTGGGCGCCGCCGCTCTGGCCGGAACAAGTTACCCGATCGACCGTCACTTGGTCGCCGACTTGCTGGGTTTCGACGGCGTCTGCGAAAACTCGCTCGACGCAGTTTCGGACCGCGACTTCGCGATCGAGTTTTGCGCCGCCTGTGCCTTGCTGATGATGCATCTGTCACGTCTGTCGGAAGAGCTGGTACTGTGGATGAGCCCCCGTTTCGGCTTCATCGGAATCGCCGACCGCTATTGCACCGGTAGTTCGATCATGCCGCAGAAGAAGAACCCCGACGTCCCGGAGCTGGCACGCGGCAAGAGCGGACGCGTCTATGGCGACCTCGTGGCGCTGCTGACCCTGATGAAGGGCCAGCCCCTCGCATACAACAAGGACAACCAGGAAGACAAGGAACCGCTGTTCGACGCCATCGACACGGTCAGCGACACGCTCCGCATATTCGTCGAAATGATTCCGGGCATCACCGCCCAGCCGGCGAACATGCGTGACGCCTTGCGGCAGGGGTTTGCCACTGCCACCGATCTCGCCGACTATCTGACGCGAAAGGGGCTCCCATTCCGCGATGCGCATGCCGCGGTCGGCCTGGCCGTTCGCCGTGCGGAGGAACTGGGTGTCGATCTCGGCCAACTTTCGCTGGCCGACCTGCGAGTCTTCTCGCCGCTGATCGGCGACGATGTATTTTCCGTGCTGACCATCGCCGGATCGCTGGCTGCACGCAGTCATGTCGGTGGCACGGCACCCGACCAGGTTCTGGCAGCGATCGCCCGTGCCCGCCGAGCGCGGTCTTCCCACGGCTAGGCGCGAGAGAAGGCATGGAGAAGATCGGCAAGTACGACATCGTCCGAGAAATCGGCCGTGGTGCAACCTCTACCGTGTACCTCTGCAAGGACCCCTTCGCCAAGCGCCAGGTCGCGGTCAAAGTGGCTTTTCCGGGCATTCTGAAAGACCCCAAGCGTGGCACCCTGTATACCCACCTCTTCCTCAACGAAGCGGCTCTGGTCGGCAAACTGCTGCATCCGCACATCGTGCAGACCTACGATGCAGTGGTGGATGACCATCTCTGCTACATCGTCATGGAGTATGTGGGAGGTGGCACGCTGGAGAGCGCTTGCGCATCCGGAACTCGCCTGCCGAGCCAGCGTGTCGTCGAGATCATTTTCAAATGTACTCGAGCGCTGGATTTTGCCTTTCGGGCCGGGATCATCCACCGCGACATCAAGCCGGCCAATATTCTCTTTGCGAGTGCGGACCCGAACGAAGGAGAAGTCAAGATCTCGGATTTTGGCGCGGCCATCATCAGTTCTCCCGACCGCACCCTGGTACTTGGAATCGGGTCGCCCGCCTACATGTCGCCGCAACAGGTGAAGGATCAGCCGCTCGATCACCAAACCGACATCTACTCACTCGGCGTGGTCATGTATCAGTTGCTGACCGCCCGGCTGCCCTTTCAGGCCCGCAACAGCTATGACCTGATCTACCAGATCATCAACACCGAGCCACGCCGGCCATCCGCACTCCACAGCGACATTCCTCCCTCACTCGACGCCATCGTCGCACGTGCGATGAGCAAGAATACCGAGAATCGATACGCGAGCTGGGCGGAATTTGCGCAAGATCTGGCGCATGCATTCCGCAGCGGCAAGTTGAACGCGCCCGCGGACCCGATTGCCGACTACGAAAAATTCGACACCCTGCGCTCCTTCCCCTTCTTTGCCGATTTCTCCGATGTCGAGATCTGGGAAGTCGTGCGATTTTCGGAATGGAGCCGCGTCTCGCCGGGCACTGTGATCATCGAGGACGGGAAAGCCGGTGACTGCTTCTATTTCCTCGCCGAAGGGGAATTGAAAGTCCTGAAGAACGGATTGATCCTCGATCTACTCACCACCGGAGAGTGTTTCGGCGAAATGGCAGTGATCGGCAAGACCACGTCGCGACGCGGCGCAGACATTGTCGCGCTGACCACTGCCAAACTCGTGCGGGTCACCGGCGCCGCTCTGCAGAATTCGTCGGACAGCTGTCGAATGCACTTCTACCAGTCTTTCCTGGCCGTCCTCAGTGCGCGCCTGACGTCCGCCAACGTTCGCCTGGTCTCCTTCTGAGGCGGCAACGGCCGGCACTTCTCTGCCGCGGGAGCCACTCGTGCTAGCGACCGCACCATGGAGCGACCCCGTTGGGACCCATCAGGGCTTGCCGCTGGTAGCTCGTACGCACGATACCGGTCGTCGCATCGAACAGCACGTCGAAGCGCGCGAGCTGATTCCAGGCGTCGCAGAACTGCCATTCCCAGACCAGTTCGTTGCGCGCCGCGAAGTACTCGGTCCACTGCGGCACTGACGGGCCGATCAGGCGCAGCACGGACTGCTGGTCACTCTTGCCCGCTTCGATGCGGGCAAAATGTTCCATGTCGAGCACCGGGTCGATTTGCCGCAATAGTCCGTCCGGAGCGATGAAAACCATGAATGTCTGAGTACCTGCGGGGCCCCGCGGATAAGCCAGTTGCTCGCTGCCATCGGCATTCGTCCAGTGCACCGCCGGCACACCCATGGTCGCGATCACTTCCGACATGGTCGCCACCCCGGGCTGCAGGCCGCTGCCGCTATAGCTGGCGCAGGCGGCAAGCAGGGACGAACCAGCCAAGGCAGACAGACCGAGCAACGGCAGACGCAAATTGTTCGCTGGCTTCTTCATTCCGTCCTCACTCCCTCGGTTCCGTGCAGCGGACATGATACCTCTGCTGACAGGGCGGGCAGACCTTGCTTTGGCTAGTCACGGCTTGACCAGTGACCGGCGATCGACTGCCAGCCGGACGTCGTCCATGCAAAGCAGTCGCGCCGGCTGCGCCTGGCCCGTCACACCGGATCGACGAGACCTTCCAGCAGTTTCTGCAATTCGCCGTCCTCGTACATCTCGCGCATGATGTCGCAGCCGCCCACGAATTCGCCGCGTACGTAGAGCTGGGGAATCGTTGGCCAGTTGGCGTACTCCTTGATGCCGCTACGAATCTCGGCATTCTCAAGCACATTGACGCTGAGGAAACGCGAGACACCGCAGGCCTTCAGAATCTGCACGGTGACCGCCGAAAATCCGCATTGCGGAAACTGCGGCGTCCCTTTCATGTAGAGAACCACCGGATTGCCCGTCACCTGCTCCTTGATCAGTTGCTGTACATCCATCACCAAGATTTCCTCCAGTTGAAAAAAACAATGTATCCCGAATCACCCGACGCTGGCCCGTTCACTCGACGCTCCCGCCGCTGATTCGCTCGATCCGCGACAGGTCGCGCCACGACCTCACCTCGAAGAAACCCGCCGCTCGCAATAGCGCACGCACCTTTCCCGCCTGATCGTAGCCATGCTCGACCAGCAGGCGACCTCCCGGCAGAAGGTGCCGCGCTGCACCGCCAATTACCGTACGCAGGCAGGCCAAACCGTCGCCCCCGCTCACCCCATCGGTCAACGCCATCCGCGGCTCGAAAGGCAGACCGTTCCCTTGCAGGTGCGGATCGCCATCAGCAACGTAGGGTGGATTGGCGACGATCAGGTCATACCGTTCGCCCGTCAGCGGTGAGTACCAGTCCCCGGTGAGAAAGCGAACTGCAACCTCGTGACGCCTGGCATTCTGCCTGGCCACAGCCAGCGCCTCGGAAGACAGGTCGACCGCGGTAAGCACGGTCGCCGGAACGAAATGGCCGATCGTCACCGCAAGCACTCCGGAGCCGGTGCCAAGATCCAAGACGCGCGGCGCCATTTTGCCCTGAAGAGATTCGATTGCAAGTTCGACCAGCAGTTCCGTTTCCGGGCGCGGGATCAGAACCGTCGGGTTAACCAGAAACTCGAGGCCATGGAATTCTGCCGAACCCAGCAGGTAGGCCAGTGGCTCGCCGGCGACCCGCCGCCGAACGAGCGACTCGAGTTGGGCCACCTGTTCGTCCGGCAGCGGGCGCGTCGGGTGCGCCAGGAGTTCGGCGTATCGGCAGCCGGCCAGGTGCTGTACGAGCAGTCGGGCGTCCAGCCGGTCGATGTGCTCGCTGGCCGTACGCCATGCCGCGCCGATCGTCGTCACCGGCAGGCTCGACACGCCAGGCCGGCACACCGTCGCCAGAAGGCAAGGCCGCGCACGCAACGACTCTTCCCCGAGCAAGCGCCTCACTCGCCCTCGGCAAGCATCGCCAGTTGATCCGCCTGATGTTCGGCAGTCAGCGCGGCAACAAGATCGTCGAGATCGCCGTCCAGGATTGCGTCGATCTTGTAAAGAGTGAGATTGATGCGATGGTCGGTCACCCGCCCCTGTGGAAAATTGTACGTCCGGATCCGCTCGGAGCGGTCGCCGCTGCCAATCAGGTTACGGCGCTCCGAAGCTCTGTTCGCGTGCTGCTCACGCTCCTGCATGTCGCGGATGCGCGCCACCAGCACGGAGAGTGCCTGCGCCTTGTTCTTGTGCTGCGAACGATCGTCCTGGCATTCAACGACGATGCCCGTCGGCAGGTGCGTGATGCGCACCGCCGAATCGGTCTTGTTGATGTGTTGTCCGCCGGCGCCCGACGCCCGATAGGTATCGACCCGAATCTCCGCGGGACTGATCTGCACATCCTCGAGTGCGTCGGCCTCCGGCATCACCGCCACCGTACACGCCGAAGTGTGAATGCGACCCTGCGTTTCGGTTTCCGGGACACGCTGCACCCGATGTGCTCCCGATTCGAATTTGAGACGCGAGTACACGCCGTTGCCAATGATGCGAGCGATTACCTCCTTGTAGCCGCCGAGGTCGGAAACGCTGGCGGACACGATCTCGACCTGCCAGCGCCGACGCTCCGCATAGCGCACGTACATGCGAAAGAGATTGCCCGCAAACAGCGCCGATTCGTCACCACCGGTCCCGGCGCGGATTTC
Organism: Accumulibacter sp.; assembly: GCF_023806565.1. Taxonomy (GTDB): domain Bacteria; phylum Pseudomonadota; class Gammaproteobacteria; order Burkholderiales; family Rhodocyclaceae; genus Accumulibacter. Next base: position 44,821 of record NZ_JAMTDV010000066.1, read on the forward strand.
CAGAAAAACGTTGCGTTCATCCTTGGCATCCTTCGGGAGCAGCAGTTTCTGCAACTCCAATTCGATCGCCGGCAACCGCTCCCTGGCGGACTGCACTTCTGCTTCCGCCAGCTCCCGCATTTCCGGATCAGCCAACAGTTCGAGGCCCGAATGCAGGTCCGCCTCGGCTTTTCGCCACGACTGGTAAAGTGCGACGACGGGACCGAGTTCGGCGTGCTCGCGCGACAGCTTGCGGTATTCGTCAATGTCGCGAGTCGCCTCGCCGCTCGCCAGCATGCGGTCGAGTTCGTGAAGGCGACCGTTGAGCTGTTCGAGTTTGTCACAAATGCTCTGATTCATCGGGAAATCTGGTCAAGCCGGAAAGCAGCGGAAAACTCTTCATTGACCTGGTGTCAGTCGCGAAAGCCCGCTACTCGCCCATGTGGGAATCGGTGTGCAAGTGGAACAGACGCGCCGCCAGCGAAGGCAACTCGTCGCGGTCGCCCGCCGCCTGGCTCAGTGCCTGCGTTGGCGCATGCAAGAACTTGTTGGTCAGGCGATGTGAGAACTGTTCGAGCACCCGCGCCGGATCTTCACCCCTGGCCAGCAACTTCAACGCGTGCTCCAATTCGTGCCGGCGCGACCTTTCAGCGGCATCGCGCAATGAACGAATCACGGGCACTGTACCACGCGTCGCCAACCAGCGCAGGAATCCGTCGACCCTATCGCTGATGATCGCCTCGGCGTCGATCACGGCCGCCTGGCGCGATTCGATCCCGGCGGCGACCACCTGTGCGAGGTCGTCGACCGTGTACAGGAAGACGTCGTCCAGGTCACCGATCTCCGTTTCGATATCGCGCGGCACGGCGAGATCGACCATGAACATCGGGCGGTGGCGACGCAGCCTGATGGCGCGCTCGACCATGCCCAAACCGATGATCGGCAGCGGACTCGCCGTGCAGGAAACAACGATGTCGAACTGCGCCAGGCGCTCGCCGATTTCCTCGAGTCTGATCGCGGTGCCACCCAGGCGGTCCGCAAGAGCCAGGCCGCGCTCGACCGTCCGGTTGGCGATCACTACCTGTTTCGGCCGGTTCGCCGCGAAATGCCGGGCGCAAAGGTCTATCATCTCGCCGGCGCCGATGAACAGCAGCTTCTGATCGGCGATCCGCCCGAAAATTCGTTCCGCCAGACGCACCGCGGCCGCTGCCATGGAAACGACGTTCACACCGATTGCGGTCGTCGAGCGCACTTCCTTGGCAACAGCGAACGAGTGCTGGAACAGCTTGTGCAGGGTCGTGCCGAGAGTGCCTGCCTCGTCCGCCGCACGTGCTGCCTCTTTCATCTGTCCAAGAATCTGAGGTTCGCCAAGGACCATCGAATCCAGGCCGCTGGCAACGCGAAAGACATGGCGAACGGCGTCGCGCTCGGGATACGTATACAGGTAGGGATCGAGTTCGTGGCGCGCCAGATGATGATACTCGGCCAGCCACTGTGCCGCTGCTTCCGGCGCATCGGTCGCGAAGTAGAGCTCGGTGCGGTTGCAGGTCGAGAGGATCGCGGCCTCATGAACCGGCTTGCAGTGTGTCAGGTCGGCAAGTGCCCGCGGCACCCCCGCAGAGTGAAAAGCCACCTGCTCACGGACCGACAGCGGGGCAGTATGATGGTTGATGCCTAGCGTAAACAGCGGCATTCTCGGAGGCGGCAGACGAGGGAGCAGGCGAGGGCGCGATTATATCACCGACGCCGAGAACCCCTCGGCGCGAGGAATCCCGTCGCCCGCGCCGTTCAGAAGACGTCGGGCCGTGGCTTGCCGATGAAATAGCCTTGCGCGTAGTCCACGCCAAAGCTGCGCAGCATATTCAAGGCTCGTTCGTCCTCGACAAACTCGGCGACCGTCTTCTTGCCGAAACCACGAGCCACCTCGGCCAGTGCGCGCACGAAAACCTGATCGTCGGGACTGTCGACCAGCGTACGCACGAAAGAGCCATCGATCTTCACGTAATCAACGGGCAACTGCTTGATATAGTTGAATGATGAGAATCCCACTCCGAAGTCGTCGAGGGAGAACGCACAGCCCAGTTGGCGAACTGCTTCCATAAAGGCTCGTGCCGCGGAAAAGTCCGAGACGGCAGCCGTTTCGGTAATCTCGAAAACTACGTGACTGGGCAGCAATGGGCTACGCGCCAGCTCGCTGCGGATGAAGGACAACAGCTTGGGATCGTTGATGCTGACGCCCGACAGATTGATCGAGAACCTGTAATACCTTCCGACGGCAAACAGCGACACCATTGTAGCGAACACCTGCTGGATCACGCAGCGATCGATTTCGCGGATCAAGCCGCTGTTTTCGGCTACTTCCATGAATGCGGCCGGTGGAATCACCGACCCGTCGGCCGCCTGCATGCGCACCAGCGCCTCGTAGTGACTCACTTGCCGCGCACGGATATCCTGTATCGGCTGGTAATGAACGACGAATCGCTGGTCGGTCAATGAGCGGCTGATCATCTCTCTCCAGTGCAGACGATCCTGAATCTTCTCCTGCACGCCCTCCCCCTCCGAGTAGAGGTGCCAGCCATCCCCGCCCCTGGCCTTGGCCTGGTACATCGCGATGTCTGCATTGGCGAGGAGCTGCTTGACGTCGATCTTCGCCTCGGAGAAGACCACGATGCCGATACTGGCGGAAATCCGATGGCTTGCATGCAATCCGGGAAACTGGATTTCGGCGAGCCGCTTGTTGATTTTTTCCGCCACCTGGACGGCACCGTCGTGATCACACTCGTGCAGCAGCAACCCGAGTTCGTCGCCGCCCAGCCTCCCCAGCAGATCGCTGGCACGCGCCACCTTGCCGACCTCGTCGGCCACGATCCGCAGGAGGGTATCACCAGCCTGATGTCCGCTCACGTCGTTGACATATCGAAACTCGTCCAGGTCGAGATAAAGCAACGCACCACCGTGTCCGAGACGGCGCGCGCTGGCCAGCGAACTTTCGAGTTCCTGCTGGAAATGTTGCCGGTTGACCAGACCGGTCAGCGGATCGTGCTCGGCGAGGTGTTTGACGTGTGATTCGGCGCGCTTGCGGTCGGTGTGGTCGATCCCCACCGAAAGAATCATCACCTTGTCGCCAGAATGGCCGGCCAGACGCGAATGATTCCAGATGATTTCATACGCCTGTCCGCTGGCGGCCAGCAGCAGGGATTCCAATTGCACATGCCGACGACGACCAGAGGATATGTCACGCAAGACCTGGCGGACCATCGCTTCCGGCGACGATTCTTCGGGTCCGAGCAGATCGAAAAAACGTTTCCCGGAAAGGTCCTCATCCCGCCAACCCGACAGTTGCCGCCCGTAGCGGTTCAACGTCAGGATCCGACCATCGACGAACTGCGTCAGAATGATGACCTGTGCCGTATCGAGCAGGCCCCTGCTGAAATCCCGCTCGACCGATATGCGATCCAGCATCTTCTGCGTCTCGGCAGAATGCGCGGCAACCTCGCTTTCCAGAGCCTCCAGCCGATACGAAAGGGCAATTGCCGCCTCGTCGAGGCTGTCGACTTCGTCCTCGAGCAGACGCCGGGTGCGCGGAGCAATCCTTGCACGCGCCTCGGCAAAAGCCCTCCGGCCCAGCAAGGGGATGGCCGATACAGCTCGCGTCATGCGTTGCAGCGGCGCGTGCACGAGCATCGCCAACAGGAGGAGCGACAACAATGAAGCGAGCAGCTCACCCCGTAGGCGACTCCAGACCGACTTGCCAATGGCGGCCCGCGCGTCGGTAAGCTCGTCGATGACCACCATCATCGGCGGCAACTGGTCTCCTGTGGGAGCATCGAGCGCGAGAAACGACAGTTCGAAGTACTGGTCATCGTAAGGCAACGAGAGGTACGCATGCCCGCGCGGCCGGTCGATCGGCGGAATCGAGGTCAGTTGGCGGAGCAGCGGCCGAGCCCTTGCCTTGCTGCTCAGCTCGATCACCCGCAGGCCGACTTGTTGCAGGACTTCCTTGTCCGCGGGCTGGGCCGTCACCGCCTGTGTCACCGGCAGGAGAACGCCAAGATCGGCACCTGACAGGCGTTTGAATGAATTGACCACGTCAGCAGGCGAACTGCCGACCACAACCACCCCAGCCACACGGCCGGCCGAGAGGATCGGTGCCGCGGCGTACTCGGTGCAGACGTCCCGGCAGCGTGTCCAGTGCATGGCATGCTCGCTGCGCATGACGGTGCGCACCTGCAGTTCATGATCCGTTTCGACAGGTACGTCGGACGGCCAACTGGCGAGAGGTGGGCCGACTGCCGTGTAAACCTGCAGCGAGTCGATCCCCAGATCGAGTTGCAGCGCCGCCCAGCAGCTATCGAAACGTCTGCGCAGACGCTCCCTCCCCGCCCGCGTCCCGAGCGTGTCGACGGAATCGAAAGCGGCCAGTACTGCGGCCATTCCCTGCAGACGCAGACCGAAGTCGTCGCGCAGGGCAAAGGCCTGGTCGACGAGACGCTGTCTCGTCTCGGTACGCTGCTTTTCGAAACCCACGGTCAGATCGTGAAAGTGCAGCCAGGATAAGGCGCCGTTCACCGACAGCATGACCGTGCCCAAGGTCAACAAGACCTTCCACTTCACGCTGAGGAATCTGGAGGCGCGGCGCGCGCGGGGCGCAGGAGGATTGTCCGACATGGGTCGCGACTAGAAGCGATACGATGCCTGCAGCATGTAGTTGTCCCAGTAGCGACGCAAGGACTGGGAGTTCGGGTTGTCTTGTACCGCCAGAAAGCCGGTACCGTCCACCCAGTGCGCCTCGACGCGCAACATGAACTGCGGAGTTACGTCGAAACGCAGGCCCGCCGTCCAGTCCCTGGCAAAGCGACTGAAGGCGGGTTGCCGGGTCGCTGCCGCAAAACGCTGGCCATCCCGGTCACCCCAGTCAGCGTAATAGGCATCGTAACGCAGCAGCGCTTCCCACTGCGGTGCCAGGCGGTACGTTCCCTGCAAATAGTAGCTTCGCCCGTCGGCGGTGCCGTTGTAGAAGAAGGGCCCAAAGTTCGAGACGGAAGACCGGCGCAAGGCATACTCGCTCGTCAGGCTCCAGCATTCGGCATTGTACTGGGCGGAAAAGATCAGCGGCGTCAGCTCGAACCGACCGGAGCGCAGCAGGTCTCCGAAGCCGGGCTTGTAATGCAAATCCAGACGGGTGGCGGTGAAAGCGAGGCGATAGGTGCCGCCGGCACCCTCGTACAGTAGCTGGAAATCCGGCGCCAGACCGGAATCGAGGCTGCCTGGTCGATTCAGTCCGACCAGCGCGACTTTCGCCGCGTCCGAGTCGGTCTGCGGTTGCCCATAGGCGAAACTGGCAGAGAGGATCCCTCCTTCGCCATAGCGCTCGACATAAATCTCGCCTCCGTCGGCGGAAACCGTCAGGTTGCGCGTTCGCTCGAAGTAGATCGACTGCGGCAGGATGATGCTGGGTCGCGTGAACGGCACGTCGCGCGTCTTGTTGTACAAGCCATAGGCAGTCTTTATGCGGCCGACGCGCACGCCACCACGTCCTTCTTCGCTCGAGAGTGGGCTCCAGTCGGCCAGGCCGTAGTCCAGCCGCGCGCCTCCGTCATCGGTGCCGCCGGCGCGCCGCGAGAGCACCTCGGCCGCCACCTGTAGTTCCGGCGTCACGCGCCACGACGCATTCAGCCCCACTTCCGAGAAATCGTTGCTGATCCGGTCGTCGCTGTGCCCGAAGAAATTGTTGTCGCTGGTATTCACCAGGGTCAGGGAAGCGAAGCCGTGCACCTGGAAGTCCCCTCCTAGCAGATCAAGGCAAAGCACCGGCTGCGCCCACAGCAGGCAGGCGCCAAACAGCGCGATACCCGGCGCGGCGCTAGCGAATCTTGAGTACACGCACATTCGGATTTACCTCACTCGCCTTGACGTAACCGATCGCCCCTGGCGTGGATGCCACTCGCGACAGCATCTCCTGGGTGGAGCTCAACTGTTCAGGGTATTGGCCCTGTCCCGAGAAGACCTGCCGATCCCAGGCCATCCGCAACTGCTGGGGAAATACCTGCAGCAGGCTCTTGCTGAACGTTGCGTGCTCGGGAGCTTCGTCGCGGAGAACGAACACCTTGGTGGCGGTCTCGCCTGGCCATTTCTGCAAACGCATACCGAAGATCGCGCGCAGCGATGCACGGGAAATCGTTTCGTCACTGGTTGCCGGATGGGCGATGGCGACCATCGCCGGCTCGACCGTCTCGGCATGTGCGGCAATCGGCAGAACACTCGTCAACATCCCGAGGACAAGCGCTCGCAAGAGCGAACTCACCGATTTAATGGCAATAGTCTTCTCCATTGGAGGGCATGCTACCAGACAATGCGGGCGGCGATTCGGCCATCGTCGAACAATCCGTGCGCCTCGTGCTATGCGGACAGGATGACATCGCCGCACTCCGCCGGGATTATTGACAACCAGGTACCCGCCGACGGAGACGCCACCTTGAGAGGCGTTTCGACGGTAGGCAAGTGCTTTCGGGACAAGCGGGCAGGACGCAAGCGGCGACAAGCCCCATCAAACTCGCAAGAAGTGCGTAATGGCCTTGATCGAGGGGAAATTCAGTGAAAAAAAAAGCCACGGCATGCCGTGGCTGCTGACCGGAACAAACAGCTCACACTCGCGTCGGTTGCCTGCCGGTTGCCGAGGCACTCTCCATCCAGCGCTTGATGCGATTAGCATCGCCAATGCGAGTCTGCTTGCCGGCCGAGTCGAGCAGCACGATGACCACCGGTTTGTCCGCGACGCGCGCCTGCATCACCAGACACTTGCCGGCTTCCTGAATGTACCCGGTCTTCGACAGACCAATCTCCCAGGTCGGGCTGCTCACCAGCTGGTTGGTATTGTGGAAATCGAGTTCACGACCCTTGACCTCGGCACGCGCACCTGGAGTCGTGGAGAACTCACGGATGAGCGGGTAATGATGCGCCGCAGCAACCATGCGTGCCAGATCAAATGCCGTGGAAACGTTGTTGCTGTTGAGACCGGTGGGATCCTCGAAGTGCGAATTGCCCATGCCCAGCGACATTGCCTTGCGGTTCATTGCCGCGACGAAAGCCTGCAAGCCGCCCGGATAGTGACGCGCCAGCGAATTCGCAGCGCGGTTCTCGGAAGACATCAAAGCCAGCAGCAAAGCCGTTTCGCGAGTAATCACCGTTCCCACTCCCAGCCGTGAGCGGCTGCCGCGCAGATAGTCGACGTCTTCGTCAGTGATCGTAATCGGCGCCTGCAGATTTGGCATGCTGTCGAGCACGACCATTGCCGTCATCAGCTTGGTGATCGATGCGATCGGCACGACCGCGTTGGCATTTTTTTCGTACAGCGGCTCGCCGCCGTCCTGTGGCACCACCAGCGCAGACCCCGACTGCACCGCCAGGTGCCCTGGTTCCTGCCAGAGATCGAAGCTGCTCGCGGCAACCCTCGTCAGGCCCCGTTTATGCGCGGCGTGCACCACGCCATTACCCGTCGCGGCGCTGGCATACCTGCCACCATGCGCGACTGGAGTCAACTCGGACTTCGCGACCCGTGATCCGCTCCTGTCCTTGTGAGCAATCGGTGCAACCGCCCCGTGTCGGGCCACCGGCGGCACCTTGGCCGTGGCACTATTGCTCGCTGCTGCGCCGGCAGTGCCTTTTCTGACGATCGCGTCGGTCTTGTGTGCAGCCGTCCGGTTCGACCCATTCTGCGCCACCGTCGGCCCCTTGCTCCCGTGCACGACCGGCTCGGCCTTGTTCTTATGAGCTTCCGTCCTGACCTTTTCGGTCGCGTGGGCGCTGCCGATGGGCGCGCTCATCGTGCCCAGCAAGGTGCTGATCAACAACGCTGTTTTCAGTCTCGGCCGCATCTCGTCCCTCCCGCACATTTCATTATCGGCAATTTTACCGCAGTCCATCGCATGATAGCCATAGGCGATGAAAAAGAAGGAGATACATGAACTATGTAAGGTAGCACATCAGACGGACTCAGGACGCCAGGAAGTCCTCTACTTCGAATCGACGAGCCATCGCGTCCTTGTAACCGAGGTCGATCAGCGCCCCGGTGTAGGACCCTTCGAAGAGCAGGTAGCTGGTCAATACGCCGCCGCGCCGATGTGTCGCGCCGAGACCGCGAAGCAGCGTTCGCACCGCCACCGGCAGCGCGTCGACATGGCGCGCAGCGAGATAATCCAGGCGTTCGGACGGGGTGATGATCAGCGATCGCAGCGGCCGCAGGGGAATTTCCCCAGTCGCCGACAAGTCATCCGGTATCTTAGAGAGCGTGCGGTTGATGCGCTCCATTCGTTCCACATCGACCGCCAGGCTATCCAGAAAGATCGAGGAAAGGGCATGTCCGGCAATCTGCGCCAGGGTTGGATAAGTTCGCGAACTCTGCCGCTGTGCCAGGTCGTTCGGTTGTCCGACGCCGACGATCAGGATTTTCTCGGCCCCCAGATGGATTGCCGGCGAGATCGGCGCCAACTGGCGCATCGATCCGTCCCCGCAATATTCGCGGTTGAGGTGTACAGCCGGAAACAGGAAAGGGATCGCGCTGGAAGCCATCAGATGGTCCACCGAGAGCGCAGCCCGACAACCGGCGCGCTGGGTCCGTCGCCAAGTCCCCACCTCCGGATGTGCCTGAAAGAAACTGATCCCGTCTCCGGTCGTATAACCCGATGCCGTGATGCTGACGGCGTAAAGCCGGCCCTTGCGAATCGAGCGCTCGATGTTGCGAAAATCCAGTCGCTGGGTGAGCAGCTTTCGCAGGGGCCGGTTGTCGAGCAGCGAACGCGGACTGCGCCCGATCGCCCAACCGAGCAGCAACGCCGCCAGCCACCGCCCGCCCGAGGCAGCGACTCCGATCGGATCGGCGCGATAGATGTGGCCTGCGTGCATGTTCCGCCAGACCTCCGCCAGGGCGTCGACGGCAGCGCGGAAATTGCCGGCGTTGCAGGCCAGCGTCGCCACGTTGACGGCACCGGCGGAGGTGCCACAGAGAATGGGAAACGGGTTTTCGGTCGACTCGCCGCGCAATTCCCGGATGGCCAGCAACACGCCCACCTGATAGGCAGCGCGCGCGCCACCTCCACCAAGCACCAGCGCAGTTCGGAGATTTGCCATGGGCCCTAGCTACGGTGGCCTGCAGACTCCGGTAACTCGCGTCTCATCGACGCCGACCGGCACTTCACGGGGCCGGGTCGCCGCCGCTTGTCGGTGACGAGTCAGCGCTCATTCATCAGCTTGTCGACCACGGTCAGCGCCGTCATGTTGACGATACGCCGCACGGTTGCCGTCGAAGTCAGAATATGCACCGGCTGCGCAGCACCGAGCAGAATCGGTCCAATCGTCAGATTGTCGCCCGAGGCGACCTTCAGCAAGTTGTACGAGATGTTGGCCGCGTCAAGGGTGGGCATGATCAGCAGATTGGCCTGCGCTTTCAAGCGCGCGTCGCCGGGAAAGATTCGATGTCGGATATGCTCGTCGAGCGCGGCGTCGCCATGCATTTCGCCCTCGACCTCCAGACGCGGAGCACGTTCCTTCAGGATTCGCAGCGCCTCGCGCATTTTCAGCGCACTGGGAGTGTTTTCCGAACCGAAGGACGAATGCGACAGCAAGGCAACACGCGGCGTGATGCCAAAACGACGAACCTCGTCGGCGGCGAGCAGCGTCATGTCCGCCAACTGCTCGGCCGACGGATCGTAGGTAATGTAGGTATCGGCAATGAACACGGTGCGATCTGGCAGCACCAGCAGGCTCATCGCGTAAAGCTTACGCACTCCGGGCGCCAGACCGATGACGTTCTCCACGTATTCCCGATGCGCCCCCTGGCGACCATAGGTGCCGCAGATCAGACCGTCCGCGTCGCCCATGCGGACCATCAGCGCACCAAACAAAGTCGCGCGGCGCCGTACTTCTCGCCTGGCAAATTCCGCCGCAACGCCCTTGCGCTCCGTCAGCCGCCGGTACTCCCGCCAGTAGGACTCGAAATGCTCATTGAAGAATTCGTTGTTGTCGGCGTACACGATATCGAAGTCGTCGCCGGGAGCTACGCGCAGGTTCAAATGGTCGAGCTTGCGCTCGATGTCCCGCGGATCGCCAATGAGGATCGGCCGGGCGATTCCTTCGTCGACGATCACCTGTATGGCACGCAGCACCCGATCGTCCTCGCCTTCGGCAAACACGATGCGCCGGGGTGCCTGCTTGGCCTGGGAAAACACCGGTTTCATGATCAGGCCGAAGTGATAGACGAACTCGTCCAGACTGTCGCGATAGGCCTCGATGTCCCGGATCGGACGGCTCGCCACCGCCGACTGCATGGCCGCTTCGGCCACTGCCGGCGCGATTTTGCCGATCAGGCGTGGATCAAAGGGATTCGGAATCAGGTACTCGGGACCAAAATTGGTGTGCTGTTCGCCGTACGCCCTGAGCGCGACTTCGGACTGCTCGACGCGAGCCAGCTCGGCGATCGCGTGCACTGCCGCCAGTTTCATCTCTTCGGTGATCGTGGTGGCCCCGACATCCAATGCCCCACGAAAAATGAAGGGAAAACACAGCACGTTATTCACCTGGTTGGGATAATCGGAGCGACCGGTGGCGATGATCGCGTCACTGCGCACCTCCTTGACCTCTTCCGGCCTGATCTCCGGATTTGGATTGGCGAGGGCCATGATCAGCGGTAACGGTGCCATCTTCGCCACCATCTCCTTTTTCAATACACCGCCGGCTGACAGACCAAGAAAGACGTCGGCCCCCTCGATCACCTCGGCCAGCGTACGGGCATCGGTGCGCTTGGCGTAGCGTCCCTTGATTTCGTCCATGTCCTCGACGCGGCCCTCGTAGACCAGGCCGTGAATGTCCGTCACCCAGATGTTTTCGACCGGAATGCCGAGCATTACCAGCAGTTCCAGGCACGCCAGCGCGGCAGCACCGGCGCCGGAAGTCACCAGCTTCACCTGATCGAGTTGCTTGCCCTGGAGAAACAGTCCGTTGAGGATGGCCGCGCCCACCACGATCGCCGTCCCATGCTGATCGTCGTGAAAGACCGGGATCTTCATCCGCTCGCGCAGTTTCTTCTCGACGTGGAAACACTCCGGTGCCCGGATGTCTTCGAGGTTGATGCCGCCAAAGGTGGGCTCCAGGGCAGAGATGATTTCCACCAGGCGATCGGGGTCGCGTTCGTCGATCTCCAGGTCGAACACGTCGATGTTGGCGAATTTCTTGAACAGTACGGCCTTGCCTTCCATCACCGGCTTGGCGGCCAGCGGCCCGATCGCACCGAGGCCGAGAACCGCCGTGCCGTTGGTGATGACGCCAACCAGATTGGCGCGCGAGGTGAGGGTACTGGCCTCACCCGGTGCCGCGACAATCTCTTCGCACGCCGCGGCGACGCCCGGAGAGTAGGCCATCGACAGATCATACTGGTTGGCAAGCTGTTTGGTCGGCTGAATCGCGACCTTGCCCGGCTTCGGATTGCGATGGTAGAACAGGGCGGCAATGCGTAACTGGTCTTTGTTCATGAATCCCTCCTCAGTAGGATCAGGCAGCGACAGCCGCGGCCGGTGGGCGGGCAGCAGTGCGCGTCGCTTGCGCGGTGTTTCCCGGCTGTCGCGACGGGGAAACACTTGTCTATGGACCGCCGATGCACGCCGGACCTGTGGCATAATTACACAAACCCTCAAATCCTTGTAGCACCCACGCCTAGCATGCCGTTTCCACCCCGATTGCACTGGGCTTGTTTCTCCACCAGCCGCGACCGACGCGTCGCACCGGATTGGCAGGGCCATTCCGGATTCTGGACTTCTTTCGCCCCCGCGCGCGCCGCTCCACGGTAAGTTCCGCTTCTCTACCTTCCTTCGAGAGTGATTGCCATGAACCAGACTGTTTCCCTAAATGCCCCCGATTACGTCAAACATGAAGGCCTGAAAAAATGGGTTGCCGAAATTGCGGCACTCACGGAGCCCGCCCAGGTGGTCTGGGCCGATGGCTCTCAGGAAGAGTACGACCGCCTGTGCGCCGAACTGGTCGAGGCCGGCACCTTCATTAAGCTCAAGAAGCGCAAGAACTCTTTCCTCGCATTCTCCGATCCTTCCGACGTCGCGCGCGTCGAAGACCGCACTTACATCTGCTCGGAGAAGAAGGAAGACGCCGGTCCGACCAACAACTGGGAAGACCCGAACAAGATGCGTGAAATTCTCGGTGGACTGTTCAAAGGTTGCATGCGGGGACGCACGATGTACGTCATCCCCTTCTCGATGGGACCGATCGGCTCGCCGATTGCCCAGATCGGCATCGAGATCAGCGACAGCGCGTACGTCGTGGTCAACATGCGCATCATGACCCGCATGGGCAAGGACGTATTTCCCGTTCTCGGTACCGACGGCTCGTTCGTCCCTTGCGTGCACACGATCGGCGCACCGAAAGAGCCCGGGCAAAAGGATCCGCGCTGGCCGTGCAATCCAACCACCAAGTACATCGTCCACTATCCGGAGACCCGCGAAATCTGGTCCTACGGTTCCGGCTACGGTGGCAATGCCTTGCTCGGCAAGAAGTGCCTCGCTCTGCGCATCGCTTCCAACATGGCGCGTGACGACGGCTGGATGGCCGAACACATGCTGATCCTTGGCGTCGAATCGCCGGCGGGCAAGAAACACTACGTCGCCGCCGCTTTCCCGTCGGCTTGCGGCAAGACCAACTTCGCCATGCTCGTCCCGCCAAAGAGCTTGAGCGGCTGGAAAATCACGACGATCGGCGACGACATCGCGTGGATCAAGCCGCGCAAGGACCAGGACGGCGTCACGCGCCTCTACGCCATCAATCCGGAAGCCGGCTTCTTCGGCGTCGCTCCCGGCACCAACGACAAGACGAACTTCAACGCGATGGCTTCGTTGTCCGAGAATACGATCTTCACCAACGTCGCACTGACCGACGATGGCGACGTGTGGTGGGAAGGCATGGGTCCGCCGCCGGCACATGCCATCGACTGGCAGGGCAATGACTGGACACCGGAAATCGCGAAGGAGAAGGGCACCAAGGCAGCGCACCCGAACTCCCGCTTCACCGCACCCGCCGCGCAATGCCCGTGCATCGACGAACAGTGGCAGAACCCGGAAGGCGTGCCGATCTCGGCTTTCCTTTTCGGGGGCCGTCGTGCGTCGACGGTGCCGCTGGTCTGCCAGACGCGTGACTGGGACCACGGCGTATACGCCGCGGCGACACTCGGTTCCGAGACGACCGCTGCCGCTTTCGGCCAGCAGGGCGTCGTTCGTCGTGACCCGTTTGCGATGCTCCCGTTCTGCGGCTACAACATGGCCGACTACTACAACCACTGGTTGAAGATGGGCAACGTGCCCGACAAGACGGTACCGATCTTCATGGTCAACTGGTTCCGCATGAACGAGAAGGGTGAATTTGCGTGGCCAGGCTTCGGCGACAACGCCCGCGTTCTCGAATGGATCATCGGACGCTGCGAAGGCACGGTTTCGGCGCGCGAGACGACCCTCGGCTGGATGCCCAACTACGAGGATCTCGACTGGGCTGGCAGCGACTTTTCCAAGGAAGAGTTCGCCAATGTCACAAGCCTCGACAAGCAGGCGTGGCTGAACGAACTCGCCGGGGTCAAGGACTGGTTCGGCAAGATGGGAGACAAATTGCCCGGTAAGCTCGCCGACATTCGCGACAAGTTCGAGCAGGAATTCCAGGCAGCCTGAGTCGTAGCGCAGCCGCAAGAAGGCCGCCGGCGGGCGGCCTTTTTTCGTTCGCCAGTGCGCCTTGTGGTTACACTGTATGTCCTGTTCGAAGCTTCCTCACCCACGCATGCCAAACTTTCCCGCCAGCCGCCTCGCCAACATTTCCCCTTTTCATGTCATGGAGCTGATGTCGCGTGCCAAGGCGCTCGAGGCCGAGGGGCACGACGTGATTCACATGGAAATCGGCGAACCCGACTTTCCAACGCCCGCACCCATCGTGGCCGCAGCACAGGCAGCTCTGGAAAGCGGCCACGTGTTCTATACGCACGCGCTCGGCCTGCCCGACCTGCGTCAGGCCATCTCCGATTTCTATCGAACGCGTTACGGAATCACCGTTCCCGCCGCACGCATCGCGGTCACCGCAGGTGCCTCCGGAGCGTTGCTGCTGGCCCTTGCCTGCCTGGCCGAACGTGACAGTGAATGGCTGCTCGGTGACCCGGGCTACCCGTGCAACCGGCACTTCGTGCGCAGCTTCGAAGGAGTTCCGGTCGGCCTTGCCGTCGGGCCGCGCGGCAATTTCCAGCCGACCGTGGATGATCTCGCCGCGCGCTGGAATGAGCGCACCGCCGGTGTTCTGCTCGCCTCGCCGGCAAATCCCACCGGCACCATGCTGGACGACTCGCAACTGGCAGCAATGGTGGAATTTATCCGCAAACGTCAGGGGCAACTGATCGTCGATGAGATCTATCACGGCCTCACCTACGAACGGGATGCGCAAAGCGCCCTGCAGTTCGGCGACGACATTTTCGTCGTGCAGAGCTTCTCCAAGTATTTCAACATGACTGGCTGGCGGCTCGGCTGGCTGGTCTTTCCCGAGCGCTTCGCCCGGGACATCGAAAAGCTCGCACAGAACCTTTTCATCTGCCCTTCGACGCCGGCGCAATGCGCAGCACTTGCCGCGTTCATACCGGCGACCATCGACATCCTCGAAACACGTCGCAGCGAATTCCGGCGCCGCCGCGACTTCCTCGCGCCGGCGCTCGAGAGACTCGGCTTCCGCCTCTCCGCCAAGCCCGAAGGCGCTTTCTACATTTACGCGGATTGCAGCGAACTGACCGCAGACAGCGAGCGCTTTGCCCACGAATTGCTCCAGTCGGTTGGCGTCGCCGTCACTCCGGGCCTGGACTTCGGCACGAATTCGCCGCAAAAGCACCTGCGCTTTGCCTACACCACGAGCCTTGACCGCCTGAACGACGCGGTCGGTCGAATCCGCCATTTTCTCGACTGAATACTTCCCTGGAGATCTCGGCGTTCGCAACATACGCCACGAGCCGAGGATTGAAACGTCTCCCGCTTTCCATTCCGGGATTGAACGACGAGCAATGACGGTTGGCGAAGGTGATTTGCCCACCGATCACGCATGGCGGGACACGACGCCCGGCAGCTGACCGAATCGCGCGAGCCGCCGCCATTCGAAGCGCGGACCGGGGTCTGTCTTCCGCCCGGGTGCAATGTCGCTATGCCCGGTCACCGCGGCAATCGGGTAGTGCGCACAGAGCAATCCAAGCAGCCGTTCGAGACAATCGTATTGCGCCAGGGCAAAGGGCAACTCGTCGCAGCCCTCGAGCTCAATGCCGAGCGAAAAATCGTTGCAGCGCGACCGCCCCTGCCAGGTCGAGACGCCGGCGTGCCAGGCGCGTTCGCGGCATGAGACGAACTGAATCAATTCCCCGCTTCGCCGAATGAGAAAATGCGCCGATACGCGCAGTCCGGCGATCTGGGCGAAATACGGATGCGCGGTCGCTTCGAGTCGATTGGTGAACAGTTCAATGATGCCGTCACCGCCGAACTGCCCCGGTGGCAGGCTGATCGCGTGGACGACGATCAGCGAGACGATTTCGCCCAGCGGACGGTCATCACAATTCGGCGATGCAATCCGTCTCACCCCGGTCAGCCAGCCATCCGAACCGACTGCGGCAATGGCAGCGTCGTGCGGGGCCTTCATTCCTCGATGCCAAGCCGCTCGATCCGGTAACGTAGCGAACGGAAGCTTACTCCGAGCAGCCTGGCCGCTGCCGTCCTGTTGAAGGAGGTCTTGTTGAGTGCGTCCAGGATCGTTTGCTTCTCGATACGGTTCAGGTAGTCATCGAGAGTCTCGCCGTCCCTGCCGACGCTATCGTTGGCCACCATCGGCGGTGCCAGTTGCAGGTCTTCCGCCAGCACCGCATCGTTGCTGCACAGCGCGGTCGCGCGTTCCAGGATATTCTCGAGCTCCCGCACGTTGCCGGGAAAGCTGTAGGCCTTGAGCGCTGCCATTGCCTGCGGATCGAGACGCGGCGGCTGCGTGCCACAGAGTCGTACCAGAATCGCCTGCACCAGAGCCTCGACATCCTCGTCGCGTTCGCGCAGCGGCGGCATCCTGAGTTCGATCACGTTTACCCGGTAATAGAGATCCTGGCGAAAGTTCCCAGCGTCGACACGATCCCTGAGCGAGCGGTGAGTTGCCGAGATGATGCGGACGTCGATTGCTTCTTCGACCGTGCTGCCAACCCGGCGAACCTTCTTTTCCTGAATCGCGCGCAACAGCTTCACCTGCATCGGCAACGGCAGGTCGGCGATCTCGTCGAGAAACAGGGTCCCCCCCTGGGCGGCCTGAAAGAACCCTGCACGATCGTTCTCGGCCCCCGTGAAAGCCCCTTTCCGATAGCCGAAGAACTCGCTCTCCATCAGGCTTTCCGGAATCGCTCCGCAGTTCACGGGAACGAAGGGGGCAGCGCGGCGCGTGCTCTGGTCGTGGATCAGGCGCGCGGCCAGTTCCTTGCCGGTACCCGATTCACCCGAGATATAGACCGGCGCTTGGCTGCGCGCAAGCTTGTCGATGGTGACACGGACCTGTTCGATCGCTGGCGAGTGCCCGATCAACTGCGTAACGGAGCCCACCGATTCGTCTTCGCCCCCCCCCGCCCGGCGACGCGGCAGATTCAGTGCCGACTTGATCAGGCTGCGCAATTGCTCCAGCGCCACGGGCTTGGCCAAGTAATCGAAGGCGCCGGCCTTCAGCGCAGCAACCGCATTCTGCGTACTGCCGAAAGCCGTGATCACCGCCACCGGCGTTTCTCCATAGCGCTCGACGATCAGGCGGACGACCTCCAGGCCCTCGCCGTCCGGCAAACGCATGTCGGTCAGGCATAGTTGATAGCGTCGCTGATCCAGCAGCCGCCGTGCCTCGAACAGGTTTGCCGCGAGGTCCGCCGAGACTCCCATGCGCGCCAGTGTCAGATCGAGAAGTTCCCGAATATCCGCCTCGTCGTCGACCACCAGCACACGCGCCAGTTCTCCGCGCGGACGCTTCTCCGCCTTGCCAGTCAGCACCCGACGGCCCCCCCCAAGAGACAGAAATCGGCACCGGGCCCCGACCGCTGCAGGTCCAGTCGAGCTCCGTTTGCGTCGCACAGCTCGCGCGCAATGTACAGACCCAGGCCGGTACCCTGGTGATGCGTGGTGAAAAAAGGTTCGAAGATCTGCTCCCGGCAAGCCTCGTCGACGCCCTCGCCATCGTCGATCACGTGCACTTCGACCCGCCCTTCTGATCGGGCATCACGAACGAGAACACGAACGCTGCCAGCCACCCGCCGGGAATGGCGAAGCGCGTTGGCCAGCAGGTTCCACAGCACTTGATGCAAATGCGAGCGATCGAAACAGAGGGTGGCCACTCCCGAACATTCGAGATGGATCGTGTCTGCCGGAAGCTGCTGCTTGCCCAGATACTCCTCGATCAGCGCAGGCAGAATCTCGCGCAGGTCGAGCAATTCCCGACAACTGCGATCGCGGCGGCCGAGTTCCAGTACGTCCTTGACGATGCGTTCGAGTCGCTGCGCATTGTCCAGTACAATGCGCAACAGACGTTCATGCAACTGCCCGCGCCGCTCCTCGCGAAGCAATTCACTGGCATGACTGATCGCCGACAGCGGATTGCGAATTTCGTGCGCTATGTTGGCGGTG
This sequence comes from Accumulibacter sp., assembly GCF_023806565.1. GTDB lineage: Bacteria > Pseudomonadota > Gammaproteobacteria > Burkholderiales > Rhodocyclaceae > Accumulibacter. Next base: position 62,493 of record NZ_JAMTDV010000066.1, read on the forward strand.
AGCCGGCCCAGTGCCGCCAGTTTGATTTGCTGCGCCTGTTCCTGCAGGCGCCCCATGTCCTCGATGAACACCAGGACGTCGTTTTCCGTACTGGCGGTACGAACAAAGCGCGCTCGCAACTGCAGGCCGGTTACGGGTACCTTGACCAGTGCCGCTTCCTCGCGGGAGTCCCGACACCAGTCGCGGAATCCCTGCACGAGTTCGGGCGAACATTCACTCACTTCCCTGATGCCATTCAATCCCAACAGTTGCCGGGCGCGTGGATTGCTTTGTCTGGCTCGGCCATCGCGGCCAAGAACGAGCACTCCATCCTGCATCTCCTCCAGCACGCGCTGGCTGATCACCGTCTGATTCTTCAGGTCAACGCCCCTTTGCTTGGCCAGCGCCTCGTTGGCAATCACTCGCCGCGCCAGCAAGCGCGCCAGGATTGCGACCGCGAAGAAGCCGGCGCTGAAGACTCCCGCATGGAAGAATCCGGCGGCATCGAAGTCGTTCTGCACTGCCCGGTAACTCTGCTCCAGCAAGACCGCAAGCGTCGCCATCGCCGCGTAGAACAGTACCAGGCGCCCCTCGCCGACCAGCCCGGCACCGGCCAAGGTCACCAGGAGCATGGACCCGAGACCACTGCCCAGGCCACCGCCGACATGAATGAGCATCGTCATCACCACCACGTCGACCATGACGCTGGCCGTCAGCTGCATGCTGGCATGTTGACGATGACGATACGCCACGGCAGCGGCCACTGCCGTGCCGAGAAGGTATGCACCGGCGACCAGCAATTGCTGCAATCCCTGTTGCGGACCAAATACGGGAAAAGCGGACGGATGGAGCAGCGCCGAAAAGAACAGCAGCGTGGCAACCGCCAGGCGGTAAAGATTGAAGTAGCGCAGCGACTTCCAGTGCGTCTCGGAGAAGCGCTCGTCACGAACCTCCGCGATGCTCGAATTGACCACTCAAGCACCGTTGGAGCGGGAGTCGTGCAAATGCGCAGCGCAGCAATAATAGCGACCGTCTACCAGGATACTCTCGCTGACCGGCTGATTGACACCACAGTAGGAACACTGGACCATCCGCTCGGCATCGCGTCGGCCGGCAGGAGGCGGCAAGGGGCCGCGCGCCGCCACCACTTTGCGCCAGACCCACCCAAAGAACCATGCCAGCCCGATGAGCAGCAGAAATTTCGTCATTGCCCGTGTAGTCGTGCGGAGCGCGCAAGCATAGCAGAAGCCCAGGCGAGCAGAGAATACGACCAAGCGCGATCTCGGAGCGACGGCAAATGGGGGGGACGCCAGAGCCGATGCAGCACCTGCAGGCGCCGCCGGTCGCGGAGGATCGGTGCGTAACGCGAAGCTGTAACGGTTGGTCGGGGCGAGAGGATTCGAACCTCCGACTCCTGCGTCCCGAACGCAGTACTCTACCAGGCTGAGCTACGCCCCGACCGAAGCAGCGCCAGCGCTAATGACTTCTGGCGACCGCAAAGGAGCACAATTCTAACAAGGAATCCTTGTATTGAGAAGTGGGCAAGGCTTCCAGCGCGATCGCCGCACGCTCCGCCTCTCCGGCAGCTTTCCGCTTGGCATAGTCGAGAGCCCCGGTCGCACGAATCGCCGCCAGGACCTTCGGCAAGTCATCGCGGCCACCGTTTTCGATCGCCCGGCGTACGCAGGCGGCCTGTTCCGGAGTGCCGTTCTGCAGCACGAATATCAACGGCAGCGTGGGTTTGCCTTCCGCGAGATCGTCACCGAGATGCTTGCCAGTCTCGAGCTCGGCGCCCGAATAGTCGAGTACGTCGTCAATCAGCTGAAACGCGGTCCCCAGGCGCATGCCGTAAGTGGACATCGCCCGTTCGACGACCGGCGATGCGCCGCCGACGATTGCGCCCAGTTGCGCCGCCGCCTCGAACAGCTTTGCCGTCTTGTAGCGGATGACCTGCAGGTAGCCCTCCTCGTCGACCCTGACGTCATGGCAGTTCATCAATTGCAGCACTTCCCCCTCGGCGATCACGTTGGTTGCATCCGACAACACCCGCATGATGCGCATGTCGTTGACCGCAACCATCATCTGAAAGGCCCGCGAGTAGAGAAAGTCACCGACCAGAACGCTGGCCGCGTTGCCGAACATTGCGTTGGCAGTTTCGCGGCCGCGTCGCAGATCGGAAGCGTCGACCACGTCGTCGTGCAGCAGGGTGGCAGTGTGGATGAATTCGATCACCGCTGCCAGCTCGTGATGATGCCTGCCCCGATAGCTGAGAGCTCCCGCGGCAAGCAGGACCAGAGCCGGACGCAACCTCTTGCCACCACTCTGTATGATGTACTCCGCGACCTGCCGGACCAGTACGACGTCGGAGTGCAGTCGATCACGAATCACCGCGTCAACTGCGTCCATGTCGGACCCGATCAGGTTGTAGAACTGCTCCATTCTCACGACGCGGCACCCTGGCACAAAACCTTGTGATGTTAGGCGCCGGCCTGTTCGGCGTCAAGCTGCGGCGACGCTGCGCTGGCCGCCGTTTCCGGCAGGATGGCTTCGCGTTCAAGCAGAAGCCGCTTGCGGTCGACTCCCCAGCGGTAACCGGCCAGGCTGCCATCCTGGCGAACGACGCGATGACAGGGAATGGCCACGGCCAACAGGTTGGCAGCACAGGCGCCGGCAACGGCACGTACCGCTTTCGGCGACCCCATGCGCTGCGCGATCTCCGTGTAGCTCGCCGTCCGTCCCGCCGGGATCTCCTGCAGCGCTTGCCATACCCTTTGCTGGAATGCCGTGCCACGGATGTCCAGAGGCAGATCGAGACCCAGTCCGGGTCTTTCGAGGAGGCCTACGACGCTCGCCACCCGTTGTGCGAAGGCGGCATCGTCGCCGCTCAGCTCCGCAGCCGGAAAGCGATCCTGAAGAACATGGGCAAGCGATTCCGGGTCGTCACCGAGCAGGATCGCACAGATCCCGTGCTCACTCTGCGCGACCAGAATCGATCCCAGCGAACAATCGCCGATGGCAAAACGGATTCGATGGTTGCTGCCTCCGGTACGATAGGCAGATGGTGTCATCCCCAGCAGCTGACGGGACTCCTCGTAAAAGCGCCCGCTCGAATTGTAGCCGGCCCGGTAGATCGCGTCGGTGACACTCACGCCGTGCTGCAATTCGTAACGCACTCTTCGAGCGCGCTGCGCCGCGGCGTATGCCCGGGGAGTGAGACCTGTCTGTGCCTTGAAGAGCCGGTGCAGATGGTAGCTGCTGACACCGGAGCGGGCCGCCAGTTCGGCAAGGGTCGGGGTTCGCTCGGCTGCTTCGATGAAGCGACAAAGCGCAGCAATCGTCGCCGCCTGTTGCGCGGCCAACGATTGCCGATCCGGCTGGCATCGCCTGCAGGGGCGAAAACCCGCCTGTTCGGCATCGGCCGGGGTGGTATGAAAGCGCACATTCTCCGGACTGGCAAGGCGGGCGCTACATCCTGGCCGACAATACACACCGGTACTCGCCACCGAATAGACGAACTGTCCATCGGCCGCCGAATCGCGGGCCACGACTGCGGCCCAACGCGGATCGGCGAGGGTTGCTGCCGCCCGTTGCTGGTATGCCATGATTGATCCTCCGCGTCGCCCAACATCAAACGGGGACACTGTAGCCAACTCGTCACGTCCGCGCACTCCGACTCTTGCTTTCAAATTCGTCGAGCGGGGTTGCGCAAGAACCGCGGCTGTCCACTGGCGGCGTTGCCGGTTGCCCACCGGCAAGTTCTGGCCCGCGGGATCACCCCAGCTTGCCAAGCAGTTCGGATTTCTTGGCATCGAACTCGGCCTGCGAGAGGATGCCTTTGGCCACCAAGCCGTGCAGCTTTTCGAGCGCTGCGACGATCTCATCGACAGCCCCGGATGAAATTGCCGCCGGCGGCGTCTGCGCCAGCGCGGCGCTCATCGTCTGGCCGATGCCCAGTCCGGCGCCGAGGCCGGCACCGATTCCCGCGACGCCGCCTTCGTTCTGCGCCGCCAGCGGAATGCTGTTGGCGACCTGATAGCGAGTGTAGCGTCCGAGGTCGTCGACCATGTTCATGCCGATGCGGCTGTCGAGGATCTTCTGCAGTTCCTCGGGTAGCGAAACGCTCTGCACAGCGAAGCTGTCGAGCGTCAGACCGTAGCGCTCGAAAACCGGATCGAGCCTGCCCTTGAGGATCCGGCTCAGCTCGTCCTGGTTGGCTGCCATGTCGAGGAACGGCACACCCGATTCGCCGAACAGGTCACTCATCGAAGCGATCACCAGACTGCGCAACTGGCCATCGAGCTCGTCCACGGTGTACCGCTGGCGGGTTCCGGAAATTTCCCGGTGGAAGCGGCGCACATCGCGCAACCCGTAGGCGTAGATGCCAAAGGCGCGCAGGCGCACCATGCCGAAATCCCGGTCGCGAACGGTGATCGGATTCGGTGTTCCCCACCTGCGATCGAGTTGCAGGCGCGTCGAAAAGAAATAGACGTCTGACTTGAAGGGTGACTCGAACTGCTTGTCCCAGTTCTTGAGACTGGTCAGCAGCGGCAGCGTCCTGGTCGTCAGCGTGTAGCGACCGGGGCCGAAAACGTCGGCGATCAGTCCCTCATCGACGAAAACCGCTGCTTGCGATTCGCGTACCGTCAGTTGCGCACCGTACTGAATCTCGCAATCCTGCATCGGATGACGGACGGCGAGCACGCCTTCGGCGTCCTCGGTCCAGTGAATGACGTCGACGAATTGTTTTCTGATGAAATCGATCAGCGCCAAGACGATCTCCTGCCAACATGCATTGCATTGAGTAGCCGCGGCCGCGTCACAGCGAGTCGGCGTAACGCACCAGCCCCTCGAGGATCAGATTGTCTGCCACCACGAAGGGGACCTGCAAGAGTCCTGCGATGGGCGACACAGCTCCACCGGTCAGCAGGCAGCGCGCACCTGGCTCGCCGGCGATCGCCGAAAACATCCGCTCGACGGCGCCCAACTGCGCCTGCAGGCAACCGCTGACGATGGCGTCCATGGTGTTGCGCGGCTCGGCGCGAAAGATGCCATCTGCAAGAGGCAGTTGCGCCGTGTTGCTCGCCAGTGCGGCGCGCATCAGATCGAAACCCGGAATGATCAGCCCGCCGCGAAACAAACCGGTGGCATCGAGCAGATCGACCGTGGTCGCGGTTCCGGCGCTGACCACCAGGCAGGCGCAGTCGCAGCGCGCACGCGCGCCGATCAGCGCCGCCCAGCGATCGGCGCCGAGTTGCCGGGGATGCTCGTACGCGTTGCGCACGCCACACACCCCGGCGCTGGCATGCAGGAACGACACCCCGACACGCCGCTCGGCGAGCTGTGCCGCGATGCTCTCGCCCACCTCGGTGCCGGCGACGTTGCAGACGACCACGCGGGCGTCGGCCGGCCACTCGTCGGCAGCCTCGCTCAAGAAGGCAATGTCGGCCGTCGCCAGGACGCCGTTGTCCAGCCACTTGCTCCCGTCGTGGACGCCCCACTTGATGCGGCTGTTGCCCGCGTCGATGACGATGTTCATGCGACGCGCAACGACAGGTCGCCGGACAGACAGCGCTCAATGCCGGTCGGCGTACGCAGCAACAGCGCGCCGTCGGCGTCGGCCCCCAGACAGATCCCCACGCGATCGACCAGTTCCCCGTCGAGCAGTCGCACCGGACGATCCTGCCAGACGTGGTGTGCCTGCCATTCGCTGCGCAGCGCGCCGAAGCCGCCCAGCGAAAAGCGATCGAGAACGGTCGCCAGGTCGACCAGTAGCTGCGCCAGCAAGTGATGGCGATCGGGTAACGGCGCCAGAACCTGCGCCAACGCCGCGGGGCGATGCAGGAACTCCCCTTCGCCCGCGGGAGGCAAGTGCAGATTGAGGCCAATGCCGATCACCGCCGACGGGCTGCCGTGATCGGACTCGAGTTCGATCAGAATGCCACCGAGCTTGCCGTCATCGAGCAGAATGTCGTTGGGCCACTTCAGGCCGACGCCAAGGACGCCGACAGTGCGGAGTGCGCGCACCACGGCGACGCCGACCGCCAGCGACAGCCCGGACAGCCGCGCCATGCCCGCACCAGCGAAGCGCCAGAGCAGCGAGAAAGTCAGCCCCGCTTCCGGCGACGACGACCAGCTTCGGCCGCAGCGGCCGCGGCCGGCCGTCTGCCGGTCGGCAACCAGCAAGCTACCCGACGGGGCACCCTGCCGGCTGCGTTCGAGCAACGAAGTACTGGTCGAACGGCATTCGTGCAGAGCTTCGACCGTGAAGCGGTCGCGTACCGTGCCGAGCAGGGAAGCGAGGCGTGCGGGATCGATCTGGCAAGGGATGCGGGACTGGTCCATGGCTTCGTCATCACGAACAACGCCGCCATTATCGCCGATTATCGTGACAACGACGCTTCCCGGTCTTCGCTCGCACCCATGCCGTCGAGCCCCAGTTCCTGAATCTTGCGCGTGATCGTATTGCGCCCGATGCCTAGGGCCTGCGCTGCCTCGATCCGGCGTCCGCCGGTCTGGGCAAGGGCACGGTTGATCAGAACCCGTTCGAAAGCGTGCGTCAGTTTCTCGTGAACCTGGCCCGGCTCGCTGGCCAGGCGCCGATCGACTTCGTGGGCCAATGCACTTTCCCAATCATTGGCGGGTGTCGCCGGCAGTGCTTCGCGCAGTTCCGGCGGCAGATCGGCCAGTTCGACCAATTGCCCGGGCGCCATCACGGTCAGCCAGTGACAAAGATTTTCGAGCTGCCGCACGTTGCCGGAAAAATCCAGCGAGCACAGATGTTTCAACGCGGCGTCGGAAAAGCGCTTACCCTCCACCCCGAGTTCCTGGGCGCTCTTCAGCAAGAAATGGCGAGCGAGGATCGGAATGTCTTCACGCCGCTCGCGCAGACTGGGCAGACGAACGCGGATCACGTTCAGGCGGTGAAACAGGTCTTCACGAAACAAGCCCTGGCGGACGCGGGCTTCGAGGTCCTGATGCGTCGCTGCGATGATGCGAACTTTCGTTTTCAATGGCGAATGGCCGCCGACCCGATAGTAGTGACCGTCTGACAGGACCCGCAACAGCCGCGTTTGCAGTTCAGCGGGCATGTCACCGATTTCGTCGAGAAACAGCGTGCCACCCTCTGCCTGTTCGAAGCGGCCCTGTCGCTGCGTCGCGGCCCCGGTAAAGGCGCCGCGTTCGTGACCGAACAATTCCGATTCGAGCAGGTCGCGGGGAATTGCCGCCGTATTGATCGCGATGAACGGCTTGTCGGCGCGTGGACTGTGGCGATGCACGGCACGCGCCACCAGTTCTTTCCCCGACCCCGATTCGCCCGTGATCAGAACGGTCGCGCTCGATTGGCTCAGCCGGCCAATGGCCCGAAAGACTTCCTGCATCGCGGGCGCCTGACCGAGAATTTCGGGGGTCAGCCCTTCGTCGTTCGGCGCACCAGTCTGGTGCATGCTCTCACCGATCGCGCGCCGAATCAGTTCCAAGGCCTGGTCGACGTCGAAGGGTTTCGGCAGGTATTCGAACGCTCCGCCCTGAAATGCCGACACCGCGCTCTCGAGATCGGAGTACGCGGTCATGATGATCACTGGCAGCGCCGGGAAGCGCTCCTTGAACAACTGCAGCAATTCGAGCCCGGATTGTCCCGGCATGCGGATGTCGGAAACCAGCACCTGCGGCACTTCGCTGCCAGTGTCGAGCTGCGCGAGCGCTTCGGTCGCCGAGGCAAAACTCCGGAATGGGATCTTTTCGCGGGCAAGCGTCTTTTCCAGAACCCAACGGATAGATTTGTCGTCGTCAACGATCCAGACCGGTTTCATCGATTCCCCAGGCAGCTCGACAAGCGTCATCGACTAGTAGCAAGAAGCCTGCCAGTCACTCACGCCAGCGGCAGACGAACCACGAAGCAGGTACGGCCCGGGCGACTCTCGCAATCGATCGTCCCCTGATGCTGTTGCACGAAGCTCTGCGCCAGCGTCAGCCCGAGACCGCTGCCGCCTTGTCGGCCGGAAACCAGCGGATAGAACATCCGTTCGCGGATGTCGTCGGGAATTCCCGGGCCATCGTCGATCACCTGCACCTCCAGCGCCAGACGGTAGCGCCGTTTGAACAGGGTCGCCTGGCGAGTGACGCGGGTACGCAGCGTGATCTGCCCCTGAGCACCGCCGTCGGGACGCCGGCCGATCGCTTGTGCAGCATTCCTGGCAATGTTCAGGAAGACCTGAATCAGTTGCTCCCGGTCACCCACCAGTTCCGGCAGGCTGGTATCGTAGTCGCGACAGACGCGCAGGGTGGTCGGAAATTCGGCAGTAAGCAGGCTGCGCACCCGCTCCAGAATCTCGTGAATGTTCACCGGTCCCGGCTGCATCGGTCGGTGCGGAGACAACAAACGCCGCATCAGATCCTGCAGCCGGTCCGTCTCCTTGATGATTACCTGGGTATATTCGCGCAAACCGGGATTGTTGAGCTCGCGTTCCAGCAGTTGCGCCGCACCGCGAATTCCACCGAGCGGATTCTTGATTTCGTGCACCAAGTTGCGGATCAGCTCGCGATTGGCCTGTTGTTGCTCGACCAGACGCTCTTCCCGGGTTGCCCTGAGCTGTTGATCGATCGGCCACAGCTCGACCAGCAGACCTGCTTCAGGCGCATCGACCGGGTTGACCGTACAGTTCAACTGCAGCAGCTCGCCACCGACCAGGCGCAGGCCGATGTTCTGACCAGTGTAGCCCCAACCGTGCTGGAGAACGTTGTTGAGCGCCGTCAGCAGCGTCGGTGGACACTCCATGACACCTTCCAGCGGGCAACCGGCAAAGATCTTGTTGCTGATCGCCAGGAGATTCTCGGCAGCCGGATTCAGGTAGCGAATGGCCAGACGAGCGTCGAGCACCACTACGGCCGACGAAAGCAGGTCGAGCCCCGCGAACTGATTCTGCGAATTCTCAGCCATACCAACAAGATATCGGTCGTCGTCGCGACCGCGCGGATTGCCGACGGTCAGCGCAGATTGGCGATTTCCTTCTGGATTGCCTCGATATTCCGCTGATGCAGGGCCACCTTGTCCTTGTACGTTTGCAGACGCTCCTGAACCTTGCCACCACTGATCGCACCTCCCTGCATGCGCTCGCTTGGCAGGACGATGGTCTCCTGCTCGGCGAGGTCCTTCTTCGCCTGCTCGGCATTCTTCTGTTCAGCCGCCAGTTCGTTCTCGAGAATTCGTCGGCGATCACCATCGCGCGACTTCTGTGTCTGCTCGTCGACTTTCGGAAAACTACCTGGGGTCGGCGTCCGCGTACCCGTGGCTGACGATTTGGAGGATGGAGCGAGGTTTACCGGATCAAGAACCAGCTTGCGACAACTCTTGGATGGAACATTCGAGTAGGTCACACGTCCGTCGGGATCGGCGCATTTGTAGATATCCTGCGCGTGCACGGGCACCGCGCTGCACAGTGCGATCGAAAGACACAGGCCAAGAAGTCTCATCGTCGTCGTATTCCCTGGTCGGACGTAGCCCCGCGCAGGGAACCGGCCAACACGGAATGCCGGCGCAGGGACGCATCGCAGCAATACTAACGCGTGCACCAGGCGATCGGTAGACAAAAAAAGGACGGGCACGCCCGTCCTCTTCGTGCAACCGCTGGCTCAGCAGCTGAAGTACAGGTCGAATTCGACCGGGTGAGTGGTCATGCGAATCCTGTTGACCTCGTCCATCTTCAACTCGATGTACGCGTCGATCCAGTCATCGGAAAACACGCCACCGCGAGTCAGGAACTCGCGATCCTTGTCCAGCGCGCCGAGCGCCTCTTCGAGACTGGCGCAAACGGTCGGGATCTTTGCATCCTCTTCCGGCGGCAGGTCGTAAAGGTTCTTGTCGGCCGGATCGCCCGGATGGATCCGGTTCTGAATGCCATCGAGGCCAGCCATGAGCAGCGCCGAGAAGCACAGGTAGGGGTTGGCGATGGGATCCGGGAAGCGCGTTTCGATCCGCCGCGCCTTGTCGGACGCAACGTGCGGCACGCGGATCGAGGCCGAACGATTCTTTGCCGAGTACGCCAACTTGGTCGGAGCCTCGAAGTGCGGTACCAGTCGCTTGTACGAGTTGGTCCCGGGGTTGGTGATCGCGTTCAGCGCCTTGGCATGCTTGATGACGCCGCCGATGTAGAACAGCGCCAGCTCCGAAAGACCGGCGTAACCGTTGCCCGCAAACAGGTTCTTGCCATCCTTCCAGATCGACTGATGGACGTGCATGCCCGAACCGTTGTCGCCGACGATCGGCTTCGGCATGAAGGTTGCCGTCTTGCCATACTGGTGCGCGACATTGTGCACCACGTACTTGAGAATCTGCGTCCAGTCGGCGCGCTTGACGAGCGTGCTGAACAGGGTGCCAATCTCGCACTGACCGGCAGTCGCGACTTCATGGTGGTGCACCTCGACCGGCACCCCGAGCGACTCAAGCGTCAGCACCATCGCCGAGCGGATGTCGTGCAGGCTGTCGACCGGTGGCACCGGGAAGTAACCGCCCTTGATGCCGGGACGATGGCCGCTGCCGCCCTCGCCTTCCGCCTTTTCGCCGCTCGTCCAGGCGGCTTCCTGCGAGAAGATTTTCAGAGTGCAACCCGACATGTCGACACTCCACGACACCGAGTCGAAAATGAAGAATTCGGGCTCGGGGCCGAAGTATGCGGTATCCCCGATGCCGCTGGATTTGAGATAGGCTTCGGCTCGCTTCGAAATCGAGCGCGGATCCCGGTCGTAGCCGCGTCCGTCGGCCGGATCGACAACGTCGCAGGTGAGAACCACCGTGGTTTCATCGAAGAACGGGTCGACGTACGCCGTGTTCGGATCGGGCATCAACAGCATGTCCGATGCCTGGATTCCCTTCCAGCCGGAAATGGACGAGCCATCGAAAGCATGACCGTTCTCGAATTTTTCTTCGCCAAAAGCGCTGACCGGCACGGTGACGTGCTGCTCCTTGCCACGGGTGTCAGTGAAGCGGAAGTCCACAAACTTCGCCTCGTTTTCCTTGACCATGTTGATTACGTCTTGCGGACTTGCCATTACAGAGCCTCCTGAACAGGGGCCGGTGCGACCGGCGACAGTAGAAAATAGGTGCGCGGGGCTACTAGCAGAAAATGTGCCAGTCGATGCCCTGCTGGATTTTCATTGTGCCACAAGGGGCGAGTGCATTCTTGAGCTTTTTTCTTTGCACCGCGTCGGTGCACACCTCGCGCCATACGCACCAACATGGTGCTCACCGCCAAAACGGCCCCGCAGCTGCCATCATTCAGCCGCGCGCCGACAGCAGTTCCACGGGAGAGGCTCGATTCCTCGCAAAGATGAGGGGCGAGCTCTTGCGCCGGGAATCCTCGCGTGGGGAACCTGGCAACTGATTTATACTCGCAGCTTGGCAACGATCGTTTCAGCGGCCGACAGGCAAAGACTATGGGAAAATTGACCGATTTGCTGCAGCTCGCGCGGGAGCGCGGGCGCGAACTCGGGCTCCCCTACACCGGGGCGCTCACACCGCAGGAAGCATACCAGGTATGGCAACTGGCACCCGGTGCCAAGCTGGTGGACGTCCGCACACGCGCCGAATGGGACTGGGTGGGGCGAATCCCCGGCGCTATCGAGATCGAGTGGCAGAGCTATCCGGAAAACCGCCCGAATAATCATTTCCTGCCGCAACTCAAGCAGCAGGTCGATCCCGAAGCGCTCCTGATGTTTCTCTGTCGCAGCGGCGCGCGTTCGCACAATGCGGCAGCGCTGGTCAGCCGGGAAACCGGGCGCGAGTGTTACAACGTGCTCGAAGGATTCGAGGGCGACAAGGACGCCAGCGGCCAGCGCGGCAAGGTCGGCGGCTGGCGCCATGCCGGCCTGCCCTGGCATAACTGAAACTTTTCGTTATCAGCGGGGTCTTCTTGACCCCAGACAGCGCTTCGAGCAGGAATCCATGCAAACCGCCAACATCAGCTTCGACCGATTCAACCAGTTGCAGGACGATGCCTGCCACCAGCGCATTCGTGACGCCCGCGCACGACTCGGCAAGGAAGCCGTGCTCCTCTGCCACCATTACCAGCGCGCCGACGTTTATCAATACGCCGACCTCACCGGCGACTCGCTGAAACTTTCCCGTCTCGCCGCGCAGACGGATTCGCGCTACATCGTTTTCTGCGGCGTGCATTTCATGGCCGAAGTCGCCGACATCCTCTCGAAGCCCGAGCAGATTGCCATCCTGCCCGATCTGGCGGCTGGCTGCTCGATGGCCGACATGGCCAATCTCGCCAAGGTCGAACGCTGCTGGCGCGAACTGGGCGAGGTGCTCGAAGTCGATGAGCAAGTGACGCCGGTGACCTACATCAATTCGGCAGCCGATCTCAAGGCTTTCTGCGGAGCGCACGGCGGCATCGTGTGCACCTCGTCGAACGCCGGCACGATCGCAGCGTGGGCCTTCGCACGCCGCGAGAAAATTCTCTTCTTTCCCGACCAGCACCTCGGACGCTGGACCGGCGCGCAGATGGGTATCCCGCTCGACGAGATGATGGTCTGGGACCCCGATCTCGAAATGGGCGGCCTGAGCGCCGAAGAAATCCGGCGCGCCAGGCTGTTGCTCTGGAAAGGACATTGCTCGGTACATCAGATGTTCCAGCCGGCGCACATCCTGCGATTCCGCAATCAATATCCGGACGGGCTGGTGATCGCGCACCCGGAGTGCAGCTTCGAGGTCTGTCGACAGTCGGATTTTGTCGGATCGACCGAACACATCGTGCGCACGATCAAGGACGCAAGCCCGAACACGCGCTGGCTGGTCGGCACCGAACTCAATCTGGTCAACCGCCTCGCCGAGGAAGTCCGGGGCCAGGGCAAGATCGTCCAGTTCATGGCGCCTACCGTGTGCATGTGCTCGACGATGCAGCGCATCGACCCGCAACACCTGGCGTGGACGCTGGAGAATCTGGCCGAAGGCGAGGTCGTCAACCGGATCACGGTTCCGGAGCACGAAAAGGACCTCGCCAGGCTTGCGCTCGAACGCATGCTTTCCGTGTCCTGACGCATTCCCATTGAACGGCATGCAGCGCCGCTGTCGCATCTATGGAATCCGCAACTGCGACAGGATGAAGAAGGCTTTCGCCTGGCTGGCCGAGCACGGTGTCGCCTACGACTTCACCGATTATCAGCGAGCCGGCGTTAGCGACGATCTGCTGTTCGACTGGAACCGACGCATCGGCTGGCGGCTCCTGCTCAACACCCGCGGCACGACCTGGAAACGGCTCGGCGAGGAAGAGCGTGCCGAAATGGACGAAACCAGGGCGCTGACCCTGATGGCCCGTCACCCCAGCCTGATCAGGCGGCCGCTGCTCGATACCGGCAACGCACTGCTGATCGGTTTCGATGCCGCACGTTATGCGACCGAATTTGCCGGAGCAGGCGAATGAGCGACGACTGCGTGTGCCGCTTCCTGTTCGACGACCTCGACATCCGGGGCGCTTTCGTCCGGCTCGGGCCGGTGTGGCGAGAGATGGTCGAGCGCCGTGATTACCCGCTGCCGGCGCTCCGCCTCCTCGGAGAAATGAGTGCCACCACCGTGCTCCTCGGCGACGAGCTCAAGCAGCCCGGCCGACTGACCATCCAGTTGCGCGGCAACGGCCCGATCTCGCTGCTCGTCATCGACTGCAACGAACAATTGCAGTTGCGCGGTATGGCCCGTTGCGCTGGGCAAGCACCAGGCGACTCGGTTCCGGACCTTCTCGGCGACGGGCAACTGCTCCTTTCACTCGACGTACCTGCGCAGCGGGAACCCTATCAAAGCATCGTGCCGCTCGCAGGCAAGAGCATCGGCGAGGTGTTCGAGAACTATTTGCGACAGTCGGATCAACTTCCGGCACGTTTTTTTCTCGCCGCTTCACGTGCCGCTGCCGCCGGGCTGTTTCTGCAGAAGCTCCCCACCGCCGAACAGCGCGACGCGGACGGCTGGACGCGCATCGAAGCATTGGCTGCGACCGCGAAAGACACCGAACTCCTTTCGCTGGCGAGCGAAGAACTCCTCCAGCGCCTGTTCCCCGAAGAAACCGTTCGTCTGTTCGCCGCCCGACCGGTGGCTTACCACTGCCCCGAGGATTGGGAAAAGGTGCGAGCGCTGCTGCGCTCGCTCGGTCCCACCGAAGTCTACGCGGCCCTGCACGAATACGGGGAAGTACTCGTCAAGGACGATATTTGCAATCGCGAGTACCGTTTCGACGCGCCGGCGATCGAGGAACTCTTCCGCAATTCGCCGGCAGCGCCGCCCCCGACGCTGCATTGAAGGCACGCGCACGACCGTTCACAGCACCTTGCCGGGGTTCATCAAGCCCTTTGGATCGAGGGTGCGCTTGATCGCCCGCATCAGATCGAGCTCGACCGGGCTCTTGTAGCGCAGCAATTCGCCGCGCTTCAACTGACCGATGCCGTGTTCGGCACTGATGCTGCCGCCCAGTTCATGTACCAGGTCATGCACGACGCGATTGACTTCGCCTTGCGCGGCGAGGAAGGCTGCGTTTTCGCCGGCGAGGGACTTCGACTGGTTGTAGTGCAGGTTGCCGTCGCCGATGTGCCCAAAAGTGACGATGCGAATCCCGGGGAAGGCGAGCGACAGCGCCCGGTCGGCGCGCTGGACAAACTCGGGAATGCGCGAAATCGGCAGGGAAACGTCGTGCTTGATGCTCACGCCTTCCCTCTTCTGTGCCTCGCCGATGTTCTCGCGCAATGCCCACAGTCGCCTCGCCTGTTCGCCGCTCTGCGCCAGTACCGCGTCGCCGATCGTGGTGCCGCGGTCGAGCGCCTCGGCCAGGAAGGAGGCGAGTGCTTCGCGCAGCGCCGCATCGTCGCCACCCGTGGAGAGTTCGATCAGCAGATGCCAGGGGCTCGCCGACAGCATCGGATGCGGTCCCGGAACGTGCTTGCGGACCAGCGCCAGCGCCTGCTCCGACACCAGTTCGCAGGCGGTCAGCGAGGAGCCGAAAGACGCCTGCAGTTCGCCCAGCAGATGCACGGCCTGCGCCGGCGAAGCGAGCGCCAGCCAGGCGGTCGCCACTGCCTGCGGCAGGGGATAGAGTTTCAGCACCGCCGCCGTGATGATGCCGAGTGTTCCCTCGGCGCCGATGAACAGGTGCTTGAGATCGTAGCCAGTGTTGTCCTTGCGCAGGCCGCGCAGGCCGTCCCAGATCTCGCCGTTCGGCAGGACCACTTCAAGCCCGAGCGTAAGTTCGCGCGAGTTGCCGTAGCGCAGCACCTGCACGCCGCCGGCGTTGGTCGACAGATTGCCACCGATCTGGCAGCTTCCTTCGGCCGCCAACGACAGGGGAAACAGCCTGCCCGCCTTCGCCGCCTCCTCCTGCAGCGTCTGCAGGACACATCCCGCCTCGACCGTGATCGTGTTGTTGGCGGCATCGACCGCCCGCACACGGCTGAGCCGGGAGAGGCTGATCACCACCGAGTTGCCGTCGGGCGCCGGCGTCGCCGCGCCGCACAGGCTGGTATTGCCACCCTGCGGGACGATCGCCACACCCGCCTCGACACAGGCGCGAACCGCTGCCGCCACCTCGGCCGTGTTCGCCGGCCGGACGACACACAGCGCGGCACCGTGATAGCGGCCGCGCCAGTCGGTGAGACAGGCCGCCATGCTGTCGGCCTCGGTCGACACGTGGTCCGCACCGAGCAAGTTGCTGAGGGTTGCGATCAAGTCATGCACGGCGCCCCCCGTTCGGACGATCATTCAGCGGCCTCCATGCCGGTCCGAGCTGCCGGAGGCAACAACGAAAAACCCCGCCGCAGCGGAGTTTGCGCGAGTGCCGGGATACTTACGCCTGTTTGCGACGGCCAAAGCCGAGACCGGCAAGGCCGAGACCCAACAGCGCCAGCGTCGCCGGTTCGGGAACATCCGACTGGATTTGCAGATCGAGGATGTTTGCCCCGGTCTGGCTCAACAGGTGGCAGGTCTGCACCTGTCCGGTCTCGACCTCGTTGCAAACCACGTTTCCGGCAGGAGCAACCAAGGGTACAGCGTCGTCGTCCGAGGCAAAATTGATCTGAATGAACTGCACCCAATCCGGTCCCGCGGGGCCACCTGTACCCTGCGGCGTGGACACCATCAGATAGTCGCTGAGGCCACCGCCGGGTTCCTGCAGCAGGAACAGGCTGGGACTGCCGGATATGTTGAGCACTCCCTGGCCACCCGGGATGTGCAGGATGCCACTGAAAGAGGCCGTTTCCGGGCCAACCACCACGCCGCCCGGGCCAACATCGAGGCCAGCGGAGATGACCACCGTCGGGTTGCCCTTGGTCAGATCGCTGATGAAAATGCTCGGAACCGCGACGGCAGCGCTCGAAAACGAAAGGGCTAGAGTGACACCGGCCGCAGCCAGGAATTTGTTGAGCTGGAACCTTGGGCATCTCCTCCGAAAAAAGCACAGACGGGCAATGGGTTATCCGTATTTCTTGAGATACTTTGGGATCTCGCGTCTAGTGAAGCATATTCCGTGCCCGAAGCGAAATCCCGTTGCGCAGCAAGCCCCTGGCATGCATCCGGGCATTTTCCATAAGTAATTGATTGATATAAGAACAATTCCCATGTGCAATACATGGTGTCGCAATGAAATCAATTGCTTACAAACGGTCACCTGTCCTCGCCCAACGGTCTGCCGTAAACCCTTGGGTTTCTTCTCCTGACCGCGAGTGTAAGATTTTCCGACGGTGAACGGCGCGAAACGGGGTCGGGGAAACGGCCGGCTGCTTCGCAGTGGCTGCCCCTCGGCGAACTGCGCGCGGCAACCCCACGCAGGCACAGCGGATACCCACGCCGGCCATCCTGCACTCGAACCTGGCGCATGCGCACTTCTCATCCAGCCAAGGCGAGCAGGGAAGGCGCCTTTCTTTACCGGAATTTGACTGCTGACGTCCAGGATTTTTTCAGGATATTGACACTCGCCAGCCTACCATGTGTGTTGTGCGAACACTTTGCATGGAGGCAAACATGGATTTCTTCTATCTGGCGGGACTCGTCCTGCTCTTCTTTTCGATCGCCGGACTCGCCGTCGGCTGCGCCCGGCTGGGAGGTACGAAATGAGCGTCTTTCATCTGCTCGGCGGCGGTGTCGCAGTCGCCCTGCTGATCTACCTGATCCTGGCATTGCTCCACCCGGAGGATTTCTCATGAGCGATCACGCCTGGCTGCTGCTGGGGCTCTACCTGGCAATCCTGCTGCTGCTTGTACGCCCCGTCGGCGGCTACCTCGCCGACGTCATGGAAGGGCACGGCCTGGCGCCGCGGCTTGGCGGCCGTATCGAGGCGCTGATCTACCGCGTGTGCGGAATCCGGGCAAATGAAGAAATGGCGTGGCCGGCGTACGCCTTCGCCATCCTGCTGTTCAATGCCCTCGGCGCGCTCGGCGTGTACGCTTTGCAGCGGCTCCAGCTCTGGCTCCCGGCAAATCCGCAGGCGGTGGCCAACGTCACTCCCGACTCTGCCTTCAACACCGCCATCAGCTTCGCCACCAACACCAACTGGCAGGGTTACAGTGGCGAGTCGACGATGAGCTACCTGACCCAGATGCTTGGCCTGACGGTGCAGAACTTCCTGTCGGCCGCCACCGGCATCGTCGTCGTCATTGCCCTGATCCGCGGCTTCGCACGCCATACGGCCGGGACCATCGGCAACGCCTGGGTGGACCTCACCCGGATCACGCTCTATGTGCTGCTGCCGATCTCGTTCGTCTTCGCCCTCTTCCTCGTCAGCCAGGGCGTGATCCAGAATTTCGATGCCTACCGCGACGTGACCACGCTGGAAGTGACGCAATACGACAACCCGCGGCTCGACGCGGCCGGTCAGCCGCTCAAGGACGACGCCGGCAACGCCATCACCGAACCTGCAAGCACGCCGACCCAGACGCTGCCGATGGGCCCGGTCGCCTCGCAGGAAGCGATCAAGATGCTCGGCACCAACGGCGGCGGCTTTTTCAATGCCAACTCGGCACATCCCTACGAAAACCCCACGCCGCTGAGCAATTTCGTCCAGATGTTGGCGATCTTCCTGATTCCCGGCGCCCTGTGCCTGACTTTCGGCCGCATGGTCGGCGACACTCGCCAGGGCTGGGCGGTCCTCGCGGCAATGACGCTGATCTTCGTGCTCATGGCGGTGATCGCGATGCACTACGAGGCGCAGGGCAATCCGCTGCTCGGCAAGCTCGGCGTCGACCCCGGCGCCGGCAACATGGAAGGCAAGGAAACTCGCTTCGGCATCGCGGATTCCGGACTGTTCGCGACGATCACGACGCTCGCCTCGTGCGGCGCGGTCAACGCGATGCACGATTCCTTCACGCCAATGGGAGGCTTCGTGCCCTTGTGGAACATGATGCTCGGCGAAGTCGTGTTCGGCGGCGTCGGCTCCGGCCTGTACGGCATGCTGGTGTTCGCCGTCATGGCGGTGTTCATCGCCGGCCTGATGATCGGGCGCACGCCGGAATACCTGGGTAAGAAGATCGAGGCGTACGAAATGAAAATGGTGGCCATTGCCATTCTCGTCACGCCGCTGCTGGCGCTGCTCGGCACCGCCATCGCCGTGATGGCGACGGACGGTGTCGCCGGCATCGCGAATCCCGGTGCGCATGGCTTCTCGGAAATCCTCTACGCCTTCACCTCGGCCGCCAACAACAATGGCAGCGCTTTCGCCGGCCTTTCGGCGAACACGCCCTTCTACAACGTGACGACGGCGATTGCCATGTGGTTCGGGCGCTTCGGCGTGATCGTGCCGGTACTGGCCCTCGCCGGCAGCCTGGCGGCCAAGAAGCGCATCGCCGTCACCACCGGCACGATGCCGACGCACGGACCGTTGTTCGTCACCCTGCTGATCGGCACGGTCGTGCTGGTCGGCGCACTGAACTATGTCCCGGCGCTCGCGCTGGGTCCGGTGATCGAGCAGCTGGTGCTCCATACTGCCAACTGAGCGCAAGGAGAAGAAAATGTCCCACAAGAAGCTTGCGATGTTCGACCCCGTGCTGCTCAAACCGGCCACTCTCGACGCCTTCAGGAAACTCGACCCGCGCGTGCAGTGGCGCAACCCGGTGATGTTCGTCGTCTATGTCGGCAGCCTGCTGACCACCGCGTTGTGGATCCAGGCACTGGCCGGCGAGGGAGAAGCGCCGGCCGGCTTCATTCTCGCAGTCGCCCTATGGCTGTGGTTCACGGTGCTCTTCGCCAACTTTGCCGAGGCGCTGGCCGAGGGTCGCAGCAAGGCGCAGGCGGCGTCGCTGCGCGGCCTGAAACAGGAAACACTGGCCAAGAAACTGCGGGCGCCACATGCGGCGAGAGTGTGGACCCAGGTTGCCGCCAGCGAGTTGCGCAAGGGCGACCTGGTGCTGGTGGAGGCCGGCGAGATCATCCCTGCCGATGGCGAGGTGATCGAGGGTGTCGCATCGGTCGATGAATCGGCGATCACCGGCGAATCCGCGCCGGTGATCCGCGAATCCGGTGGCGACTTCTCGGCGGTCACTGGCGGAACGCGCGTGCTCTCCGACTGGATCGTCGCCAGGGTCACGACCAACCCCGGCGAAACGTTCGTCGACCGCATGATCGCCATGGTCGAAAATGCGAAACGCCAGAAGACGCCGAACGAGATTGCCCTGACCATCCTGCTGGTGGCGCTGACGATCGTCTTTCTAGGCGTGACGGTGACACTGCTGCCTTACTCGATGTTCAGCGTCGCAGTCGCCGGGGCAGGCTCGCCGATCACCATCACCGTGCTCGTCGCACTGCTCGTCTGCCTGATCCCGACCACCATCGCCGGTCTGCTGTCGGCCATCGGGGTCGCCGGCATGAGCCGCATGTTGCAGGCGAACGTCATCGCCACTTCCGGCCGGGCCGTCGAGGCTGCCGGCGACGTAGACGTGCTGCTGCTGGACAAGACCGGCACGATCACGCTGGGCAACCGGCAGGCGTCCGCCTTCCTGCCGGTCGAAGGGGTGAGCGAAGCCGAGCTTGCCGACGCCGCGCAGCTCGCGTCGCTGGCGGACGAAACCCCCGAAGGCCGCAGCATCGTCGTTCTTGCCAAGGAGAAGTTCAATCTGCGCGAACGTGACATTCACGCGCTCGCTGCCAGCTTCGTGCATTTCTCCGCGCATACCCGGATGAGCGGCGTCGATCTGGGCGATCGCCAGATCCGCAAGGGTGCCGCGACGGCGGTTCGCGAGCACGTCGAATCCCATGGCGGCAGCTTCCCGGCTTCGCTGTCGCTCACCGTCACCGAGGTGGCCCGACGCGGCAGCACGCCGCTGGTGGTTGCCGACGGCCGGCGGGTGCTCGGCGTCGTCGAACTCAAGGATGTCGTCAAGGGAGGGATCAAGGAACGCTTTGCCGAACTCCGTCGCATGGGAATCCGGACCGTGATGATCACCGGAGACAATCGCCTGACTGCCGCCGCCATCGCCGCCGAGGCCGGGGTCGACGACTTCCTCGCCGAGGCGACGCCGGAAGCCAAGCTGGCACTGATCCGCCAGCATCAGTCGGAAGGTCGTCTGGTGGCAATGACCGGCGACGGAACCAACGATGCGCCGGCGCTGGCCCAGGCCGACGTGGCGGTGGCCATGAACACCGGCACGCAGGCGGCAAAGGAAGCCGGCAACATGGTTGATCTCGATTCCAACCCGACCAAGCTGATCGAGATCGTCGAAACCGGCAAGCAGATGCTGATGACGCGTGGTTCGCTCACCACTTTCAGCATCGCCAACGACGTCGCCAAATATTTCGCGATCATACCGGCTGCGTTCATCACCACCTATCCACAACTCGCGGCACTGAACGTCATGGCGCTTGCCAGCCCGGCCTCGGCGATTCTCTCGGCGGTAATCTTCAACGCACTGATCATCATGCTGCTGATCCCGCTGGCCCTCAAGGGAGTCCGTTACCGGCCCCTCGGCGCCGCCGTGCTGCTGCGCCGCAACCTGCTGGTCTACGGTCTCGGCGGCCTGCTTGCACCGTTCGTAGGCATCAAGCTGATCGACCTGGTCCTCGCCAGCGCCGGGCTGGCTTGAGAATTGGAGAACCTCATGAAGCATCTCTTGCGTCCCGCCATCAGCCTGTTCTTGCTGCTGTCCCTCGTCACCGGCATTGCCTACCCGCTCGCCGTCACCGGCGTCGCGCAAACGCTGTGGCCCGATGCCGCCGGCGGCAGCGTCCTCGTTCGCAGCGGCGTGCCGGTCGGATCCCGCCTGATCGGCCAGAACTTTGCCGAAGCGAAACATTTCTGGGGCAGGCCGTCGGCAACGTCGCCGCAGCCGTACAACGGTACCGCCTCCGGCGGCTCCAACCTGGGCCCGCTCAATCCGGCGCTGGTCGACGCAGTCCGTAGTCGAATCGCGGCGCTCAGGGCGTCCGACCCCGACAACCACCAAACGATTCCCGCCGATCTGGTCACTGCCTCGGCCAGCGGTCTCGATCCGCACATCAGCCCGGCCGCCGCCCGCTATCAGCTCGAACGCGTCGCCCGGGAGCGCGATCTGCCGCTGGAGCGACTGGACGCGATCATCGATGCGTATACGGAAAATCGGCAGTGGGGTATTTTTGGTGAACCGCGAGTCAATGTGCTCAAACTCAACCTGGCGCTCGACGGCGAGCGCTGAGCTGGCAGAAGGAGATCCAAATGAAACGAAGTC
Source organism: Accumulibacter sp. (assembly GCF_023806565.1). Taxonomy (GTDB): domain Bacteria; phylum Pseudomonadota; class Gammaproteobacteria; order Burkholderiales; family Rhodocyclaceae; genus Accumulibacter. Next base: position 84,135 of record NZ_JAMTDV010000066.1, read on the forward strand.
TTTGCTGGGTGTGCGCGGCGTTCGCCTGCGGCACTGCCCAAGCGGCGGGATTTTTCCACGACCGTGATGCACTGGAAGAACTCCGCCTGGCGTACGACAGCAACAACCCGAAGATCAAGGCGGCCTATTTCCGTGGATACGTGGCTGGTGTCGCCGACAGCGTGCACGGCAGTACCTGGTGTCCGTCCGACAAGGTGAGTCCCGAACGGACTTACTGGCTGGTCTCGAAGTATCTGAAGGACCATCCGGCGAACACCGCCAGGCAGGATGCGGCGGAGGCGGTGATGACCGCACTCGGTGCCGCATTCCCCTGCCCGAGCAAGTGAACGGTCGCCGCCCGGATCCGGACCAACTGCTCACTCGCATCAAGGAGGAGGAAGCGCGCGCCGCGCGCGGCAAGCTCAAGATTTTCTTCGGCGCCTCGGCCGGCGTCGGCAAGACTTACGGCATGCTATGGGCGGCGCGTCAGTTGGCGCAGCAGGGGACGGACGTGGTCATCGGCGTCATCGAGACGCACGGCAGGAAAGAGACGCAGGCGCTGGTCGATGGCTTCGAGCGACTGCCCCTCCGGGATATCGTCCATCGTGGCATGCTGCTGCGGGAGTTCGACATCGATGGTGCGCTGGCGCGCCAGCCGGCGTTGATCCTGGTCGACGAACTGGCGCATTCGAACGTCGCCGGTTCGCGCCACCCCAAGCGCTGGCAGGACGTCGAAGAACTTCTCTCGGCGGGAATCGACGTCTACTCGACGGTGAATGTGCAGCACCTCGAGACGCTCAACGACGTCGTCGGACGCATCACCGGCATCCGCGTCGGGGAAACTGTCCCCGACCATGTCTTCGACGCCGCCGACGAAGTCGTCCTGGTCGACCTGCCGCCCGACGAGCTCTTGCAGCGACTCAGGGAAGGCAAGGTCTACCTGCCGCAACAGGCCGAACGCGCGATCCAGAACTTTTTCCGCAAGGGCAACCTGATCGCGCTGCGCGAGCTGGCGCTGCGCCGCACGGCCGATCGCGTCGACAGCCAGATGATCGCCTATCGGCGCGATCGGGCGGTCGCGCCAGTCTGGCAGACGCGCGAATCGCTGCTCGCGTGCATCGGTCCGCAGACCGACGGCGACCGCATCATCCGCAGCGCCGCGCGCATCGCGACCAGACTCGACGTACCCTGGCACGTGATCTACGTCGAAACGCCCGAGCTGCAGCATCTCGGGGACGGCCGGCGGCAACGCATCCTGAAAAATCTGAAGCTGGCGCAGGACATGGGGGCGGAAACTGCCAGCCTTTCCGGCAGCGACGCGGTAGACACGATCATCGCTTACGCGCGCGACCACAACCTGGCGAAGGTCGTCGTCGGGCGCGGCCACCGGAAATTCCGGCTGCCTTGGCTGGGCTCGTTCGCCGACCGCATCGGCCGACTTGCGTCCGACCTCGACGTCATCCAGGTGGCTCGCGAGGACGGCCCTTCCGACCACGGTCGAGAAGGGCCGACCGACAGCTCGCTGCTCGACCGCCTGTCGGCGCCGTGGCGATCGTTCGTGATGAGCGCCGTCCTGTGCACGCTGGCGACACTGGTCGCGATGCCGCTGCATGCGATCTTCGATCTCGCCAACATCGCGATGCTGTTCCTGCTCGCCGTCGTCCTGGCCGCCGTGCGCTACGGCCTTGGCCCGGCGATCGCGGCTTCTTTCCTCAACGTCGCCGCTTTCGACTTCTTCTTCGTGCCGCCGCGCTTTTCCTTCGCGGTGGGTGACGTGCAGTACCTGATGACCTTTGCGGTGATGCTCGCCGTCGGCCTGATCACCGCCAAGCTGACCGCGGGGCTCAAGTTTCAGGCACGCGTCGCCAGGGTCCGCGAGCAGCGCGTGCGGGCGCTCTACGAAATGTCGCGCGACCTTTCGGGCGCGCTGATGCCCGAGCAGATCGCGGAAATCTGCCAGCGCTTCGCGGAAAAGGTCTTTTCCGCGTGTGCCGCCATCGTCGTCGCCGATGACGACAACCAGCTGCGCCACCCCGTCGACGTTCCCGGTGGCGTGCCGCCGATCGACCCCGCGATCTGTCAGTGGGCTTTCGACCACGGCACCGAGGCCGGCTGCGGTACGGACACGCTGGCCGGCAGCCCGCTGTTGTACGTGCCGCTCGCCGCACCGATGCGCACGCGTGGTGTGCTGGCGCTGCAGCCGCAGGATCCACAGCGGCTGATGGCACCCGAGCAACGGCGCTTGCTGGACACCTTCGCGCGCCTCATCGCCATCGCTCTCGAACGCGTGCATTATGTGAGTGTGGCGCAGACGACGACCGTACAGATGGAATCGGAACGCTTGCGCAATTCGCTGCTCTCGGCGATTTCGCATGATCTGCGAACCCCGCTCTCGGCGCTCGTTGGTCTCGCCGATTCGCTGTTTCTGACGCAACCGCCGCCAACGGCACAGCAGGCCGAAATTGCCGGCTCGATGCGCGAGGAAGTGCTGCGCATGAACTCGCAGGTCAACAACCTGCTCGACATGGCGCGTCTGCAGGCCGGCGCCGTCAGGCTAAACCGGCAGTGGCAGCCACTCGAAGAGGTCGTCGGCAGTGCGACCAAGGCGATGGCAAGCGTCCTCGCGCAACATCGGCTGTCGGTGCGCCTCCCCGAGGATCTGCCGCTGCTCGAATTCGATGCCGTGCTGATCGAACGCGTGCTGGTGAATCTGCTCGACAATGCGGCGAAATATACGCCGTCCGGCAGCCTGATCGAGGTCGGCGCGGCGCCCGGTGCGCGTGACCATATCGACGTCTGGGTCGAGGATGATGGCCCAGGCTTGCCGGCAGGACGCGAGGAACAGATCTTCCAGAAATTCGAGCGCGGGCGGAAGGAAAGCACGACTCCCGGCGTCGGTCTCGGGCTGGCGATCTGCCGCGCCATCGTCGAAGCACACGGGGGCAACATCAGCGCCGGCAAGCGGGCGAACGGTGGCGCACGTTTTGTTTTTTCGCTGCCACGTGGAAAACCTCCGCTGGTCGAGGTGGACGACGAAGGCGCGATTGCGGAAGAGATTCACTGGTGAAGGAGGCGAGCCCGATCGTCATCGTCGTCGAAGACGAAGCGAAGATTCGGCGCTTCGTCAGGATGTCGCTGGAGTCCGAGGGCTGCCAGGTATACGAGGCCGATTCGGTCAAGCGCGGCCTGATCGAGACGGCGACCCGCAAACCGGACATGGTCGTGCTCGACCTCGGTTTGCCGGACGGGGACGGAGTGGGCCTCATTCGCGATCTGCGCACCTGGTCGGACATTCCGGTGATCGTCCTTTCCGCGCGTACCTCGGAAATGGACAAGGTGGAAGCACTCGACGCTGGTGCCGACGACTACCTCATCAAGCCCTTTGGCACGGCAGAACTGCTGGCGCGGGTGCGCGCCCAGCTCCGCCGCCGGACACGCGCGCCCGGATCTGCGACCAGCATCCTGGAGTTCGGGAAAATTCGCGTCGATTTCAGTCGCCGCACCGTCGAGCGCGACGGCGAGCCACTGCATCTGACGCCGATTGAGCATCGACTGCTGGCCTATCTCGCGAACAATGCGGACAGCGTTCTCACGCATCGCCAGCTGCTGAAAAATGTGTGGGGGCCGGGACACGTGGAAGATGCCCATTATGTCCGCGTCTACATGGCGCACCTGCGCAAGAAGATCGAGGACGACCCGTCGCAGCCCCGGCACATTCTGACCGAAGCCGGCATCGGCTACCGCTTCGTGATCTGACCGCGCAGCGCCGCAAGCCCGCCCGGACGCGCACCCGATCCCCTCCCGGCAACGACGGATCGGTACCACTCGGTGGCTCGCCCTGCGCGATGCCCGCGTCTCCTCGTGACACCGTCCTGCGACCGAAGAGGCTCGCGCGCACCGGCCGCCGATTTGCCAGGGAGAAGACCACGGCATCGCGGGGTCTTTGATAAATCCGGCGTTTGATGCGAAGATTCGGGGCACGCCAGTTCCTTGCCGAATCTCGGGTACTCGTTCTTCGACCGGCAACGTTCTCGCCTATCGGGCCCACCCGCGTTGACCGTGTCAGAACTCCTGAAAGCATGCGCCTCACCGAATATTCTCCAGTTCCTCGAGTCAACCGGGACCTTCGACCTGACCCAATCGTGTGCCCGGAGAAACTTCCTTGAGTCCTCCCACCATGCTGGTTGCCGACGTCGGTGGCACGCGCGCCCGCTTTGCCCTGCTCGACGAGTCGGGCTCACCCGCTCAGGTACGCATTCTCGCGGTGGCCGACTTTGCGAGTCCGGTCGAGGCGATCCGTGCCTACCTCGCGGACCTTGGCGGTGCGGCCCCGGAAGCAGCAGCGATCGCACTGGCGGCGCCAGTTCATGACGAAGTGATACGGCTGACCAACGGCGCCTGGACCTTCGCCCGCGCGGAGATCAGCGAACAACTCGGCCTGCAGCGCCTGCTCCTGCTCAACGACTTCACCGCGCTCGCACTGGCAGTGCCACACCTCGCTGACGACGAGCTCTACCAGGTGGGCACGGGCCTGCCGGTAGCGTCGGCGACGAAGGGGGTGATCGGCCCCGGCACCGGTCTCGGCGTCTCGGGAGTGTTGTTCGATCGCGGGCGCTGGCTGGCGCTGACCGGCGAAGGCGGTCATTGTTCGCTGGCACCGGCCGACGAACGCGAGTCGGCAATTCTTGCCCATGCCTGGCGCGAATTCGACCATGTTTCCGCCGAACGCCTGCTTTCGGGCAGCGGCCTGCCCTTGCTGCACCGCCTGGTTGCCGCAGTCGACGGTCGTCGCTGCGAGCCGTGGACGACCGCTGAGATCGTCGCACGCGCTGTCGCCGGTACTGACGTTCAGTGCCGGGCGGTGATCGAAACCTTCTGCGCGATGCTCGGCACCGTGGCGGGAAATCTTGCGCTGACGCTGGGCGCCCGCGGCGGTGTCTATATCGGCGGTGGTATCATTCCGCGCTTGGGCGAACTGTTCGAGAGATCGGCTTTTCGTGCGCGTTTCGAGGCCAAGGGGCGCTTTGCTTCCTACTTGGCCACAATTCCGACCTATGTAATGCTTTCTCCCACGCCGGCGCTGCTTGGTGCTGCCCACGCTTTGGCCGAGAGCGGGGATTGTCCATGAACCTTACTGGAGTATCCGCCTGATGTCCGATTCCGCTCAATCCCTTCCCGCAGGCGAGCAACTGCGCTCCGAAATCAACCGCAGAATGGTGTGCACCGTTGGCGCCGAGCCGTCGCGAGCCAGCAAGGCGGATCTGTATCAGGGACTCGCACAGGTGGCGCGCGAGCAGCTCGCGCAGCGCTGGGTCAACACGCAGAACGTGGACCGGCAAAACAAGGCCCGGCGCATCTATTACCTTTCTATGGAGTTCCTCATCGGCCGGGCGATGAACAATGCTTTGTCGGCACTCGACCTGCGCGATCCGGCGGCCACGATGTTCACCGCGCCGGGCCCTTCGCTCGACGAGGTGATGGAATGCGAACCCGATGCGGCGCTCGGCAATGGTGGTCTGGGCCGGCTTGCGGCCTGTTTCCTCGACTCGATGGCGACGCTCGGACTCCCCTCCTGGGGCTACGGCGTGCGCTACGAGTACGGCATGTTCGCGCAGTCGATCCTCAACGGCCAGCAGATCGAGAAACCGGAAGCGTGGCTGCAGGACCGTTCACCGTGGGAATTCCCGCGGGCCAACCGGCACTATACGGTGCGCTTCGGAGGCTACGCCGAACACCACGGCGAGTGGGCAGAGTGGCACGCCGCCGATTCGGTCGAAGCCAAGGCTTTCGACTACGTCATTCCGGGGCACGGCACGGAGCGGGTCAGCACCCTGCGCCTGTGGAAGGCCGCGGCGCCGGCAGAAATCGACCTCGGCGCGTTCAATACCGGCGATTATCAGCGCGCAGCCGAGTTCAAGAACCGCTTCGAGAACATTTCCTGGGTCCTCTATCCGAACGACAGCACTCCGGCTGGGCGCGAGCTGCGCCTGCGGCAGGAGTATTTCTTCGTCTGCGCATCTCTGCAGGACATCCTTTTCCGCCATCAGGCGGAACACGGCACCTTCGCCAATCTGGCCGAGCACGTCGCGATACACCTCAACGACACACACCCCGCAATCGGCGTCGCCGAACTGATGCGCCTGCTGGTAGACGAGCACGACATGAGCTGGGCGGACGCCTGGGATCAGTGCCGGCGCATCTTCTCGTACACCAACCACACGCTGATGCCGGAAGCGCTGGAGACGTGGAAGGTGACGCTGATCCATCGGGTACTGCCACGCCACCTGCTGATCATCTACCGGATCAACCAGGAATTCCTCGACGAGGTGGTCCGCCTTTACCCCGGAGATATCGACCTGATGCGGCGCGTCTCGCTGATCGACGACGGCGGCGGCCACGAAAAGGACAAGCGCGTACGCATGGCCAATCTGTGCATCGTCGGCAGCCACCGGGTCAACGGCGTATCGCAGTTGCATTCGGACCTGATGGTCGAGACCATTTTCGCCGATTTTGCCCGCCTCTACCCCGAGCGCTTCCACAACAAGACCAACGGCGTCACGCCGCGGCGCTGGCTGGCGCAGGCCAATCCGGCCTTGTCCACGCTGCTCGACGAGCGCCTGGGCGGCAAGGACTGGCGTCTGCACCTGGACCGCCTGCAGGATCTCCGGGCAAGCGCCGACGATGCCGGCTTCCGCGATGCCTTCGCTGCCGCCAAGCTGGGCAACAAGCAACGGCTCGCCAACTATGTCCTGCGCGAACTCGGCCTCCAACTCAACCCGGACAGCCTGTTCGACGTGCAGGTCAAGCGCATCCACGAGTACAAGCGGCAGTTGCTCAACGTGCTGCACATCATCACGCGCTACAATGCGATCCTGAATGGCGAGAGCGAGGATTTCGTGCCACGCAGCGTGATCTTCGCCGGCAAGGCAGCCTCTTCGTATCACATGGCCAAACAGGTGATCCGGCTCATCCACGACGTCGCCGCGGTAGTGAATAACGATCCGCGCGCGCGCGACCTGCTGCAGGTCGTTTTCATCCCCAATTACGGTGTTTCGGTCGCCGAACTGATCATGCCGGCGGCCAACCTCTCGGAACAGATTTCCACTGCTGGCACCGAAGCGTCGGGAACCGGCAACATGAAGCTTTCGCTCAACGGCGCGCTGACCATCGGTACCGAAGATGGCGCGAACATCGAGATTCGCGACAACGTCGGCACCGAGAACATCTTCATCTTCGGCAACAACACCGCGCAGGTGAATGCGATCAGGCAGGCCGGCCATCAACCGATGGCTCTGTACCAGAAGGATGCCGCGCTCAAGGAAGCGCTCGACCGGATCGACACCGGCTTTTTCTCGCCGGGCGAGCGTTCGCGCTACCACGACGTTTTCAACAGTCTCCTCCATTACGGCGATCACTATCTGCTGCTCGCCGACTATGCCGATTATGTCGCCACGCAGGCGCGCGTCGACGCGCTCTACCGGACGCCCGACGAATGGCAGCGCAAGGCCATTCTCAACGTCGCGGGCATGGGGCCCTTCTCGGCAGACCGGACGATCGCCGACTACGCCAACGATACCTGGCACATCCGCACACTCCAATCAAGTTAGGAAGTCTCCCATGCTCGACCAACAAGAGATCATCGCCCTTTGCCGGGCGGAACACGGAAACCCGTACGCGGTCCTCGGAATGCACACCGACGCCGACGGCGGACTTTGGGTACGCAGCCTGCAACCAGGAGCAAGCTCGGTCGCCGTCGTCGATGCGAAGACCGCGAAGCAGATTGCCCAGCTGAAGCACATCGAAATCGAAGGAGTCGAGGGGTTCTTCGAGGGAGTCATGCCGCGCCGCCGCAACCAATTCCCCTACCGCCTGCGCATCGTCTGGGCTGACGGCGCGGTGCAGGACACCGACGATCCCTACCGTTTCCCGACGGTACTCGGCGAAATGGACGTCTGGCTGCTCGCCGAAGGCTCGCACCTGCGCCCCTTCGAGCGACTTGGCGCACATCTGTGCGAGATCGACGGCGTTCCCGGCACGGTTTTCGCGGTCTGGGCGCCGGACGCACAGCGGGTCAGCGTCGTCGGCGATTTCAACACCTGGGATGGTCGTCGTCATCCCATGCGCCTGCGCCGCGAATGCGGTGTGTGGGAAATCTTTCTTCCCGGAGTGGGCGCCGGAGCGCACTACAAGTTTGAAATTCGCTCTCGCGACGGTTATCTGCTGCCACTCAAGTCCGACCCCTACGGTTTCCGGGCCGAAATGCGCCCGTCGACCGCGTCGATCGTCTGTGCCCTGCCACCTCCGGTCGAGCCGTCGACGATACCCGCCGGCGATCAACTGGATGCACCGCTGTCGGTCTACGAAGTGCATCTGGCATCGTGGCGGCGCGCCGATGACGGCGGCTTTCCCGACTGGCAGCGGCTGAGCGAGACGCTGATCCCGTACGTCGTCGATCTGGGTTTCACGCATATCGAACTGCTGCCGATTTCGGAACATCCTTTCGACGGATCCTGGGGATATCAGCCACTCGGACTCTATTCGCCAACGGCCCGTCACGGCGACCCGGCCGGATTCCGCGAATTCGTCGCTTCGTGCCATGCCGCCGGACTGCGCGTCATCGCCGACTGGGTACCGGCGCACTTCCCGACCGACGAACACGGTCTCGGACGTTTCGACGGCACGGCGCTCTACGAGCACGCCGACCCGCGCGAAGGAATGCACCAGGACTGGGGCACCCTGATCTACAACTTTGGCCGCCGCGAAGTCAGCAACTACCTGATCGGCAACGCGCTGTTCTGGATCGAGCGCTATGGTATCGACGGGCTGCGGGTCGATGCCGTCGCCTCGATGCTCTACCGCGACTACAGCCGGGAGGACGGGCAGTGGCTGCCGAACATTCATGGCGGCCGCGAGAACCTCGAAGCCGTCGCTTTCCTGCGCCGGATGAACGAGGTGCTCGGCCAGCAACACCCCGGCGCATCCACTTACGCCGAGGAATCGACCGCCTGGCCAATGGTCAGCCGGCCACCCGAGATGGGCGGCCTCGGCTTCCATTACAAGTGGAACATGGGCTGGATGCACGACGTCCTCGACTACATGACGAGAGATCCGGTACATCGCAAGTATCATCACAACCAGCTCAGCTTCGGCATGATGTATGCCTACACCGAGAACTTCATCCTGCCGCTTTCGCACGATGAGGTCGTGCACGGCAAGGGCTCGCTGATCAGCAAGATGGCGGGCGACTACTGGCAGAAGTTCGCCAACCTGCGCGCACTTTATGGCTACATGTGGGCGCATCCAGGCAAGAAGCTGCTGTTCATGGGTGGGGAAATCGGTCAGTGGAACGAGTGGAATCACGATGCGTCGCTCGACTGGGGACTGCTCGACTTCCCGCTGCATGCCGGCGTGCGTGACCTCATCCGGGACCTGAACGGCGTCTACCGCAGCAATCCGGCTCTGCATCAGATCGATTTCGATCCGGCCGGCTTTGAGTGGATCGCCGCCGACGACGCCGAATGTTCGGTCGTCGCCTTCGTCCGCTGGTCTCGCGACCGCTCGCGTGCCGTCCTCTACGTCGGCAACTTCACGCCGGTCGTCCGCCACGGCTATCGCATCGGCGTGCCGCTGCCAGGCGAATATCGCGAACGAATCAATACCGACTCGGAATACTACGGCGGCAGCAACGTCGGCAACGGGCCCGGCCCGGTCTATGCGGAGCAGGTGCCGGCGCACGGTCGCGAATGGTCGGTGAACCTGACCCTGCCGCCGCTCGCCGCGCTGTACTTCGAGTGGGCGACGTGATCGACAGCGTCAGTCTCGAAGCCGGGCGGCCCTGGCCGCTCGGTGCCAGTTGGGACGGTCACGGAGTCAACTTCGCGCTCTTTTCGGCACACGCCGAAGGAGTCGACCTTTGTCTGTTCGACGGCATGCGGATGCGTGCGTTGCCCTTGCGCGAATGCAGCGATCAGGTGTGGCACGGCTACCTTGCCGGTGCCGGGCCGGGAATGCGCTACGCCTATCGCGTACACGGGCCATATGCGCCGGATAAGGGACACCGTTTCAACGCTCATCGCCTGCTGCTCGATCCCTACGCCCGAGAGATTGTCGGCCGCTTTTCCTGGCCGGCGCATGATGATCCCGCGCACAGCCTGACGGCGGCCGTCGTGGACGAACGCTTCGACTGGGGCGACGATACCGCACCGGCGATCCCCTGGAGCGAAACGGTGCTCTACGAGGCGCATGTCAAGGGGATCAGCCGCCAACATCCGGATGTTCCGGAGGTGCTGCGCGGCACCTACGCCGGCCTCGCTGCTCCGGTCATGATCGAACACTTCCGGCGGCTTGGCGTCACCTCGCTCAACCTGCTGCCGGTGCACTTCTTCCTCGACGAGCAGCGCCTGGCGAACGAAGGTCGAGTCAATTACTGGGGCTACAACTCGCTCGCCTTCTTTGCCCCGGAGCCGCGTTATGCTGCGCGCATCGGCGGCCAGTCGGTGATCGCCGAGTTCAAGACGATGGTCCGTTCGCTGCACGCCGCCGGCCTCGAAGTGATTCTCGACGTGGTCTTCAATCACACCGCGGAAACCGACGAATGGGGTCCGACGCTGTCGTTTCGCGGCATCGACAACCTCAGTTACTATCGTCTGCCCGCCGGCAATTTCGCCGCCTACGAGAACTTCAGCGGTTGCGGCAACACGCTCAACGTCGCCCACCCGCGCGTCCTGCAACTGGTGATGGATGCGCTGCGCTATTGGGTCGAGGTGATGCATGTCGACGGTTTCCGTTTCGACCTCGCCGCCGCCTTGACGCGCGACAGCGCGTTTCTCGCCGCGCTCCGGCAGGATCCCGCGTTGCAGCGCACCAAGCTGATCGCCGAGCCCTGGGACATCGGCCCGCAGGGTTATCGCCTGGGCCGCTTTCTGCCCGGCTGGAGCGAATGGAACGACCGCTTTCGCGACGACGTACGCGCCTTCTGGCTGACGCACGAGGCCGGCGCCGGACAGCTCGCGCAGCGGCTCGCCGGGTCGAGCGAAATCTTTCGCATCGCTGGACGCGCTCCCCAGGCGGGCACCAACTTCGTCACCGCACACGACGGGTTTACCCTGCGCGACCTGGTCAGCTATCAAACGAAGCACAACGAGCTCAACGGCGAGGACAACCGCGACGGGCACGGCCACAACTGCTCCTGGAATTGTGGGGAAGAGGGCGAAAGCAGCGATCCGGCCGTGCTCGGACGTCGCCGCCGTCTGCAGCGTGCGCTGTTGACCACGCTGATGATTTCCCAGGGCGTACCCATGCTGCAGGGGGGAGACGAGCTCGGGCGCAGCCAGGCTGGCAACAACAACGCCTACTGCCAGGATAACGCGATGACCTGGCTCGACTGGCGCAATGCCGACCCCGACCTGATCGCGTTCGTCGCCGGTCTGATCGCGCTGCGTCGGCGATTTCCGCAACTGCGCCGGCGAACCTGGCTGAGCGGCGAAACGAACGGCGCCGGGCAGCCCGACGTCGACTGGTGGCATCCGGCGGGAAGACCGATGCGCATCGCCGACTGGCAATCAAAAAAACTTGGCGCGTTCGGCATGCAACTCGCTCCCGAGACGCCGACGACCAGTGATCAAGGCCAAACCTTGCTGTGCCTGATCAACCGCGACGAAATCCCGGTTTCCTTCCTGCTGCCGGCAGGCGTCTGGCAGCAGATATGCGAGAGCGGGGCGCATTCCCCGTTCGCCGCCTGCCGGCGCGAGAAGACCACGCCAGTGGCGGCGCGCAGCGTGCAGATTCTCGCGCGCGAGTGATCGCGTCCGCGGCACGGCTGCTCGGCTGCCGTGCCGCGGGTAAGGAATCGTTCTAGGGCCAGCCACGCATCAGCGCGATGCCGTGCCCGCCCCGGCTGCGCGCCACATCGAGCAATTCGGGCCGCAGACCGCCGAGCGCGTAGACCGGCAGTGGCGAGCATTCGACCAGACGCGCGAATTCCTCCCAACCCATGCCTGCCGCTCCCGGATGGCTGGCAGTCGGCAGGAGCGGGCCGAGAACGACGAAGTCGAGGCCGAGCTCGGCTGCCCGCGCAAGATCGGCAGCACCATGACACGAGGCGGCGACCCGCGCGAACTCCGGCCGTCGCTCGATTTCCCACAGGCGCTGCGAGGACAGATGCAGTCCCTGTGCCGCGACCGCATGCGCGAGCTCCGCGTCGTCATTGATCAGCACCATGGTCTGCGGCCACTCTCCAGCCAGCGCCACGACGGCGCGCGCAAGGGCTCGGCGTTGCTCGGCGGGCAGCGTCTTGTCGCGCACCTGGAACAGGCGCAGCCCCTTCGCGAGCCCCGTCTTCAGCCGCGCCAACTCGGCCGTGACACCATTCTCCGTAGCATTGCTCAGCGCGTACAGCGGCGGCAGCGCGAGGGCTCTCAGGATCGGAGCATTGGCCGGCAGGATCGGGGCCACCGTCGCCGCTGCACCGGCCGTCATCCAGACCAGGGCACTGTGTTCGATCGGCGCAGGCTCGCCATGCCAGGAGTGGACGCGATAGAAGCGCAGACGAACCGTCGCATGCGGATAGCTGAACTGGCAAGTGACCCAGGGCCAGGCATGATCGACGCGGACGCCGAGTTCTTCCTGCAGTTCGCGAACGAGTGCCGCGCGTGCCGTCTCGCCGGGCTCGACCTTGCCGCCCGGAAACTCCCAGTAGCCGGCGCAAGCCTTTCCCGGCGGACGCTGCGCCAGAAGGAATTCGGGAGCTGCCGGGTCGCCACGCAGCATCACCGCCGCTGCGACTTCGGTGACCGGCGTCACCGGTCGGCCGGCGCAACACCGCGCCCCATGTTGGCGCGCTGCCTCCTCCGGGACCTCGGCGCGCCCGCATGACCACCCGCCCAATCGCGGGCAAACTGCCAGGCGACGCGTCCGCTGCGCGAACCGCGCTCGAGCGCCCAGTTGAGCGCGTCGCGCTCGGCACGGCGAATCTCGTCGGCCGGACAGCCAAACGACTTGAGCCAATGGGCAACGATATGCAGGTAAGCGTCCTGATCGAAAGGGTAAAAGGAGATCCACAGGCCGAAGCGTTCCGACAGCGAAATCTTCTCCTCGATCGACTCGCCCGGATGGATTTCCTCCCCGATGCGCTGGCCTTCCAGGTTTTCGGCGAAATACTCGGGCATCAGATGCCGCCGGTTCGAGGTGGCGTAGATCAGCACATTCTCGGGTGGAGCGGCGATCGAACCGTCGAGCGCGACCTTCAGTGCCTTGTAGCGCGCGTCGCCGGAATCGAACGAGAGGTCGTCGCAGAAGACGATGAAGCGCTCCGGACGCCCTTCGATCAGTTCGACGATGTCCGGCAGATCGGTCAGGTCGCCCTTTTCCACTTCGATCACGCGCAGTCCCTGCGCTGCGTATTCGTTGAGCAGCGCCTTGATCAGCGAAGACTTGCCCGAGCCGCGAGCACCGGTGAGCAGCACGTTGTTCGCTGGCTGACCGGCGACGAAGTGACGGGTGTTGGTCTCGATGCGCGCCTTCTGTTCGTCGATGCCCTGCAGATCGCTCAGGCGGATTCCGGGCAGGCGGCCGATCGCCTGCAGGTAGCCGGCGCCGCGCCGGGTACGCCAGCGAAACGCGCAGGCCGCCGCCCAGTCCGGAACCGGCGAGGGTGGAGGCAGCAAGGGCTCGAGGCGGTCGAGCAACTGCTCGGCCCGAAACAGGAAGTGCTCGAGTTGCCGGAGAGATTCGATCATCGGACAGTATACTTCGCGGTTCTGGGAACCCGACACTCTAGCCAAACCATGCGCAAAAGCCAATCGCGCGCCTCGCTCGCGCTCGCCGCCGCACTGCTCACCGCTTGCAGCACCGCTCCGCCAGGCCCCTGTCCGATTTGTCCCACGGCTGCCGGGGTGTCGCCGGCAACGCCGCAGGCAGCCGCCAGACCACTGCAGGCGGCACGCTGGAATGACCTGCCCGGCTGGGGCGAAGACGATCTGGCGGCTGCCTGGCCCGCATTCCTGCAATCGTGTCGCGGACTGGCGAGCCGCCCGCAATGGCCACAATGGAAGGCCGTCTGCGACGAGGCCCGCGGGCTGGCGGAACCTTCGACGGCGGTCGTCCGCCGCTTCTTCGAATCGCGTCTGCAACCCTGGTTGCTGACCAATCCCGACGGAACGACGAGCGGACTGATGACCGGCTACTACGAGCCGCTGTTGCACGGCTCGCGCACGCGCGGCAAGCCGTATCTGCAACCGGTGCTCGGGGTGCCGCCCGATCTCCTGACCATCGACCTGGGCACGCTGCTGCCGGAGCTCAAGAACCAGCGCCTGCGCGGTCGTCTGCAGGGCAACAAGGTGGTGCCATATTACTCGCGTGCGGAAATCACCAGTCGCGAGGCGGAGCACGCCGACCGCGTCCTGCTCTACGTGGACGATCCCGTCGAGCTGTTCTTCCTGCAGGTCCAGGGCTCGGGCCGGGTCCGGCTGGCCGACGGCACCGTCGTGCGCCTGCTGTATGCCGACCAGAACGGCCACCCCTATCAGTCGATCGGGCGCGTGCTCGTCGATCGCGGCGAGCTGACTCTCGAACAGGCGTCGATGGCGGGAATCAAGCAATGGGCGAAAGCCAACCCGAACCGGGTCAGCGAACTGCTGAACAGCAACCCCAGTTATGTCTTCTTCCGCGAGCAGCCGGCGAAGGGCAATGACGGCCCGAACGGTGCGCTGGGCGTGCCGCTGCTGCCGGAGCGCAGCGTCGCCGTCGATCCTGCCTACACACCGCTTGGCGCGCCCGTTTTCCTGTCCACCAGCCAGCCGGATTCCGCCAAACCGCTGCGCCGTCTGGTTCTTGCTCAGGACACCGGCAGCGCGATTCGCGGCGCCGTCCGTGCCGACCTCTTCTGGGGTTTCGGTCCGCAGGCCGGCCACCAGGCCGGACGCATGCGGCAGCAGGGTCAGATGTGGCTCCTCCTGCCACCGGGCCTCGCACCAAAGTAGGAGACCGGCACGGCAATTTGGTGCATGCAATCCCTATAGTGGTGCGCCGATCGCTGTGGGCGCACCGAATTTGTGCAGACAGGTCCCCAAAATGGAGCGTAAGTAATTGTTTTTGTGCATACATACCATTGGCGCGAAACTTGCTTTACGGCTCCCGACGATTTTACGGAGGAGCCATGGAAGCACTCAAGTCTGGTAGCGACGTTCTCTTCATTCTGCTCGGCGGCATCATGGTGCTGGCGATGCATTCGGGCTTTGCCTTTCTCGAACTGGGCACGGTGCGCAAGAAGAGCCAGGTCAACGCATTGGTGAAAATCCTGACCGATTTCTCGGTGTCGACGATCGCCTACTTTTTCGTCGGCTACGGCATCGCCTACGGAATCCACTTTTTCAGCGGTGCCGAATCCTTGCTCCAGAAGAACGGTTTCGAACTGACCCGCTTCTTCTTTCTGCTCACCTTCGCGGCGGCAATCCCGGCGATCGTGTCGGGCGGCATCGCCGAACGCGCGCGTTTCTACCCGCAACTGGCTGCGACCTTCCTCATCGTCGGCTTCATCTATCCCTTCTTCGAGAGCATCGCCTGGAACCAGGCGTTCGGCATCCAGGCGTGGCTGAAGGCCACTTACGGCGAAGAATTCCATGACTTCGCGGGATCGGTCGTGGTGCATGCGATGGGCGGCTGGATCGCGCTGCCCGCAGTCCTGCTGCTCGGCGCACGCTACGGACGCTACACCAAGGAGGGACGGATTTCCGCGCACCCGCCGTCGTCGATCCCCTTCCTGGCGCTAGGCGCCTGGATTCTCACCGTCGGCTGGTTCGGCTTCAACGTCATGAGCGCACAGACGATCGACAAGATCTCGGGTCTCGTCGCGATCAATTCGCTGATGGCCATGGTCGGCGGCACGCTGGTCGCCATGGTCGCCGGCAAGAACGACCCGGGCTTCGTGCATAACGGCCCGCTGGCCGGCCTGGTAGCCGTCTGTGCCGGCTCGGACGTCATGCACCCGATTGGTGCGCTGCTCGTCGGTGGCGTCGCCGGCGGGCTGTTCGTCGTGATGTTCACGCTGACCCAGAACCGTTGGAAAATCGACGACGTTCTCGGCGTCTGGCCACTGCACGGCCTCTGCGGCGCCTGGGGCGGCATCGCCGCGGGCATTTTCGGCAGCCAGGCACTGGGCGGTACCGGTGGCGTCGCCCTCATGCCACAACTGCTGCTGACCGGCATGGCCATCGGCATCGCCCTGATCGGCAGCCTGGTGGTTTACGGTGTCCTGAAAGCCGTCGTCGGCCTGCGCCTCGATCAGGAACAGGAATACAACGGCGCCGACCTAGCAATCCACAACATCACGGCGACACCCGAGCGGGAGGTCAATTGGTGAGCTGACCGGAAGCAATCACGGTCGTTGGCAACGAATGTCAGCCAGGCGAACGGGGCGGTGGGGTGCGTGGCACTACCGCCCTCGTCGGCGCTCATAGGCTTTGGCCGGCTCCACGGCTGGCATGCCGGAACGCGAGGACTACAACCTTGCCTGAAGCAACGCGATAGTAGACATGCTACCTGACGCGGGACAAGTACAGGCGACGGAGACCTGGATATCGACGAGATTCTGACCGCGCGCCTACACCAGGCTGCAGTAACAGGAGATTCTTTGCTTCCTCGAAGTCGTCAGCGATTGCATCAGGGACAGCAGGTCGGTTGTCGCTCCACCACTGTACTCCTCGTTCCAACTGCGCGGCTGCGCGCGGGGTGACTTCAACCGAGACCACTTCGCTCAGGAAGTGCGGCGCAGGCGCCGAAGAAGTCCGTTGGCGGACATGGTCTCTCCACGATCCACTTGCGCTATCGATTCGAGCAACTCTGCTTCCAACGCTGGTGTGGTACCACGAAGGTCCGTTCTGTTTCCCGCGCCAGGATCATGACGACCGTACCCTCGGGGAATGGCTCCCCTTCGACGATGATCTTGCCGCCAACGACGGTACCAGTGGTAAGTTGCATGAGCGCGATACTACACTGCAGTCGCTGCAAAGGAAGCTATCGAGAAAGAAGCGAAAATCTTCGTCGGCAACGACGCAGACTTGGCGGTTGTTGCCCCGCTGGATCACGTGCAGTGAAACACCGGGAATGATCTGCCGGGATTGACGGGCCATCGGAGGATTCCAGGACAATTTCCGCGGAGCATGGCGATAATCGGGGTTTGTACCCGATCACCATCATCCCCGGCAGATGAACGCTATTCGCTGGATCTCCGATCCGTATCGGCATGCAGTGCGGCCACCCATTCCCGGATCTGTCGGTAGACTCGCTCGTCGGTAAGCAATCGCATGTGACCGAGACCGCCCAGTCGTGCGATCTCGACGTCACCGTCGATGGCATGCGCCGTCGCGCTGCCCGGTGTAACGAGTCCATCGCCGAAAAACCTGCCGAAAGGATGTTCGCTGTCTTCGGCCAGACTGGCACCGAGGAAGCGAAAAGCAATATGGTCGTGCGCTGGGGGATTCCGTGCCGCACCCGGTCCGCTTCGGAGATCCTTGATCCCCTGGCTGCGGCGCGCGGCGATCTCGCCGAGAGGCGCTGTCACGCTTGAGAGGTTCAACGCCAAGGTCGTCAGTTGACCGAGTCGTTCGACTGGCGAGCCGAGATGCGGAGAGCCCAGGCAGATCAGCATCCGCGTCAGCTGCGGCCAGCGCATCTGTGCCGCTGCCGCCGCTTCAACCCCTGCCAGCGCAATCAGGCCCCCCATACTGTGGCCGACGATCAGCACTTCGCTGGCCACCTGCGGCCACGCGGCCAGGAGTTCGTCGAGCAGTCTGGCGAGTTGCACTCCATTCTCGGCAATCGGCAGGCCGGTGTTGTAGCGCAGGTAGAGCGGTGTGTAATCGAATTCGGCGCGCAACTGGCGGCCAAAATGAACGTCGGTTGGCGCTGCTGCAGCGCCGGGATCCCAGAAATGCTCGTCACAGCTCAGTCCATGAAGGAAAACGCAGAGTCGTTGACCCGGCTCCGGAAAGGCGGAACGCAGTGAATCGGGAGCCAGCGGGATCGTTGCTCCGTGGAGGCGGATGGCCATGCTGATCGCCAGCCGGTTGTCACTCTCCGCCAGGAGGTCACCGAAAGCGCCGTTGATCACGCTGCGCAGCCCGCTCGCCAGGCGTCCGGGCGGCTTGCTGGCTGGCAAACGCGCCCCGCTCCCTTCGACGATCGCCGATGCCGCGAAGAGTCCGCGGCTGGCGAGCTGGATTGCCGTATAGACGCTCCCGGCAATGGTGTCGTGGGCGCTCTGGACAAGCCCTGCCGGACCGGAAATCAGCGGGATTCGCCGCAGAATGCCAAAGGACTTGCCGGCGATGGCGCCATGCATTTTCTGAACGCACCGCGTTGTCTCGCAGACCACGGCCTTCGCCAGATGGCTGTAGCCTGTCTTCGGTCCGCGGCGGCCATAAAGCTTCGGGTGCAGCTTCAACTCCTCAGGCATCTAGGGGCTCTCCCCTGGAGAAACGGGAGGTCATGTTACGATGCAGCAATCGTGGTCTGTCCCCGATTGCCCTGCGCGCGTTGATGTGAAGCGGGTTGGAACCGCGCCGGTTGAGCCTGATTCGCTCCAGGGGAAGCAGCACATCCCGACTCACGACTGAGGCCCCGGCGCGCGTCTTTCATCAGGGTCCCGGCATTGCGCCGAACATGACCGGTTGTGGTTTCGCACTCCGCCATCTTCTTGATCGACGAACGCAATGGAAGAAGAATCAGAGCAGGGAAACGTGATGAACCAAAAAATCCAGCGTGGCATTTGAATTCTTGGGAAGCCCTTGTAGCGGCTAATCGGCCGAATCCAGGCGGCGAAGCCGGCTGGGGGCGGTCCCGTTGAGCAACGGGCTAGCCCGCAAAATCGCCAAATGGGGTGTTTTGCTGCCCAGCATTTAGAGCGCCTGTCGCGCGTACTTCATGTCCGTACCACTCTTGCCTCCGCAGAAGCGGTTCCATTCGACAATTTTCAAGTCTTTTGCTATTGCCTTGTTTTCAGTGACGATCGCATTGAAGCTATTCGTTCCACGGTAAGTGGCACACAAGGTGCCGTCAGTCATCAGTACGGCGTCAACGAGTTCGAATGAATTTGGGTTCTTCGTCGAGGCCTTTAGAGCCCGGAGTCGACTGACAACAGACTGGAACTCGGCTTCCTTCTTCGCTGTCTCCGCCTCCTCACGCGCACGCTGCTCGGGCGTCTTGGACGCTTCAATTCGCTGCTTCTCAGCTGCGGCTTGCGATTTACGGTCCTCTTGCTCGCTTATGCACCGAACCATCGCAATCACCAGCACTGCGCCGAGCCCGAGCTTTACAATTAGCCCAAACTTCGACTCCGGCGCAGGTTTGGCCACCCCGCAATGCGGGCAATTCTTCGCCTTGTCGCTTACATCCTTGCCGCACTCGCGGCACTTGACCATTCCCATTCATCCTCCCATTACCGGCATCACGTGCAGCCAAATTCACCCTACGTCATACTCCGTGATGCAACACTTGCGGGCTAATGTTCGACGTAAGGGACGTCTTGTGCCTTGGCGCAAGACGTCCTCTTGACGGCGGGTCTTCAACACTACACTTTTGGCTATTGTGGCGAAAGACGCGTATCACGCCGCGCAAGACGCGCCGTTTCGCCGCCGCCCCGTAAACGTTCGCGGTGCGTACCATATGATACGCGCGGCGGTTCGCTTATCTCGCCAACTCGCGGATAGCACGGAACAAATTGACCCCGTTCGGAACTTTTCCTGGTACCAGCGTCCTCATGACCCCGGTTCCACTGTCTTGCCAAGATTTTCGAGACTGGCGTCCTGTGGTTCGCGGCGCTCTTAAACAATGGCTTGGCGCACCGGCACATGACATTGGCTTGCGCAAGTCCAGTGGATCGGGAGCATGGCCGGCAATCCGGCATTTCGCCGCATCGGGATGTCGCGGCGCGGCGTCGTGGTTCTGATCGCTTGCATTCGGCAACTTCGCTGGCAACAACGGATCGAGCCCGAAGCACGGCACCAATCGTGCCCGTGGTTATCGGCGGGAGCGGTCACCACGAGCGGCAACAGCGCGCCGACCGCGAAACTCGCCGCCGACGCCAGCGCAGCCGGCAGCGGCCGCGCGCGGAAAACTTCCGAGATGCCGAGCTCGTCATGCGCGTGAGCGGCGAGGGCAACCTGCGCCATCAGTTGCCGGGCGACCTGCTGCGCCAACTGCGGCTGCAGTCCACGGGCAACTTGGAGGGCCGTCCGTTCGCGCTCTTCGGCGGCGGGATCGGCCGCCGGTTCCGAACGCTCGCGCGACAGATCGGCCGGCTCGGCCTCGGCCTCGGCCTGCGAATGCACCCAGCCGCCATCGACATGGCGCCGGCGAGCGGGATGCTGTCCCGGCTGGCGCCCGCGGCCGCGACGCTGACCATCCGGCTGGCCGTCGAAACGATGCCGTCATCGGCACCACGCACGGCGGCGCGCAGCCGCTGAAGCTCTCGGTGCGATGACGCTCGGCATGATGATGAAAAGATCTCGTCAGCGACGGTCCCCGTCAGTCCTCGGCGCACGCGATCGCGCTGCCGGCCGCGCGCCGGAGGAAAGTTCGCAGCAAGTGGGTCACGAGGACCCGTCGCGGCGTAGACTGGCCCGATGGTTTCCCGTCCGCCCGGCCGGCAATCGTCACGCCCCTCGCCTTCGCTGGGACTACAGGGCGCCACGCACTCGCCCTTGATAATGAGACCGGCAGCCCCCATAGTCGGATTTTCGTCTTTTTCGAGGGCTCCATATGAGCACACTGTTCGACCCCATTCGCGTCGGCGAAATCGATCTCGCCAACCGCATCGTCATGGCCCCCCTGACCCGCAATCGCGCAGCACCCGGTCAGATACCCTCGCACCTCGCCGTCGAGTATTACCGGCAGCGCGCGAGCGCCGGGCTGATCATCAGCGAAGCGACACAGGTCAGTCCGCAGGGGCAGGGCTACCTCGACACGCCGGGCATCTACAATGCGGAACAGGTGGAGGGATGGCGACGGATCACGAGTGCCGTGCACGACGCCGGCGGAAAGATTGTCGTGCAACTGTGGCACGTCGGCCGCATCTCGCACGTCTCGCTGCAGCCGAACGGGCAGGCCCCAGTGTCATCGACCGATCGGCGCGCAGAAACGAAGACTTTCACGCGCGACGGCTTCGTCGCCGTCTCGACGCCGCGTGCGCTGCGCACCGACGAGATCCCGGGAGTCGTGGAGAGTTATCGGCAGGCTGCCAGGCGCGCGATGGACGCCGGTTTCGACGGGGTCGAGGTGCACAGCGCGAACGGCTACCTGCTCGAGCAGTTCCTGCGCGACAGCATCAACGACCGCAGCGACCAGTACGGCGGCTCGATCGAAAACCGCAGCCGGCTGCTGATCGAAGTGATGACCGCGGTGGCCGGCGAAATCGGCGGTGGTCGCACCGGCCTGCGCCTGTCGCCGGTGACACCGGCCAACGACGCGGCGCAGGACAGCAACCCGCAGGCGCTGTTCGAGTATGCGGTGGGTCAGCTCGCGCCACTGCACCTGGCTTTCCTCGAAGTCGTCGAAGGGCAGACCGGGGGCGCGCGCGACTTCGCGCCGTTCGATTATGCTGCCCTGCGCAGAAGGTTCAACGGCGCCTGGATGGTGAACAATGGCTACCAACGGCAGATGGCGCTCGACGCCGTGGCCTCCGGCGCAGCCGACCTCGTCACCTTCGGCCGGCCGTTCATCAGCAACCCCGACCTCGTGCGGCGACTGCATGAAGGCACCGGGCTCAACAAGCTCGACGCCACCACCCTGTACGGTGGCGGGGCGAAGGGTTACACCGACTATCCGACGCTGGACGAGTTGACGGCCGCCTGAAGGCGCGCGCAAGACACGCCGTCAGCGCAAGACTCCGGTCGCGACGGTCCCGGCGCGGCGATGCCGAAGGCATCCGGGCGCTCGCGCCCGGGTCGCGGTGAGGCCGGCGGCCCGCACCACCCACCCCGACGTCTTGCCCATCGGAGGGACATCCCGGGCGGCCTCCCGCCGCCGCAAACGCGAGCGCATTCCACGCCAATTATCAATTAAATTGATGTGCTGGCGTTGGGCTTCCTGTTACGCTAAGACCCAGGCGACACGCTCGCAGGCGCACTTGGCGCCAAGCTTGGGCCCCTGTTCACCGGGGCCGCTCCCACGATTTCGGAACGACAGGAAGGGGATGGACATGGTCTCATCTCGGCAACGCTTTCCTTGCGCGCCAACGCGCCGATCGCCGGCGTCGCGAGCAGCCTGGCGGACCCGTTCGCGCTGACGGTCATGGCCCGTTACGAGGCGATCCGTGCAGTCGGCGAGAGCGTGCTGTCCGTGATGCGCGACGCCTGTCCTTTCGCCGAGCTGCAACTCGGCACCGACGCCAAGTTCGAGTTCGCCTTCTTCAACACGCTGGTCGCCGAAAGTCCGCCGCCTGAGGGCTTCTATTTCTGCCTGTGGCGCGTCGGCATCGGCGGCACGCCGCGCAGACTGCCGCCGCGGCGTGACCGGACAGGACAGGTGTTCAAACCCTCCTTGCCGCTCGATCTGTACTTCCTGTTGCTGCCGGTGGCGAGCAGCGCCGACAAGCAGGCGCTGATGCTCGGCTGGGCCCTGCGCTTCATGAACGAGTTGCCGGCGTTGAGCGGCGAAACGATCAACCGCTACACCAAGGGCGAACCCACGGTCTTCGACGCCACCGAAAGCGTCGAACTGATCGCCGACCCGCTGGCCACGGCAGACTATCTTGCCCTCTGGGATCGCGTGAAAACCGGCTTCCAGGCGGGCATGACCTACGTCGCGCGCATGGTGCTGATCGACTCCGAACAACCGGAGGCCCAGGGTCGCCTGGTGACCGAACGCGATTTCGGCTTGCGCAAGGCAAGCGTGCCATGAGCGAAGTGCTGCTCGACACATTGATCCTCCCGGCACAGATGGGCCTGCGCTTCCTGGATGCGCATTCGCAGCAACCGGTCGTCGATGGCCTGCGCTGCACCCTTTTCCGCCGACGCGACGGGCGCCCTATCGGCGTCGCCACGGCGACGCCAGGCGGCGTCCATCACTGGCCGGACCTCGCGGCCCCGTGGCGCAGCGACCTTGCGTCGCCACCGCTACCGCCGCAATCCAGCCGCGCCGAGGTGGTCGTCGAAGACCGGCTCGAGCGGTTCCTGCCGGTACGTCTGGCCTGGCCGACCGAACCCGACAGCGATTCGCCCTGTCTCGCCACCATCACTCTCTGCTCGGCGCCACAGCGCAACGCGCCGGCCGCTGCCGCCACTGTGCATGCCCTGCTGGCGACCGAGACCGGCGCACCCGCGGCGTGGGCACGCGTGCTCGCGACCGACGCGCAATCGCGCGCCACCACCGGCATGAGCGATGCCGCCGGACGACTGACGCTGCACCTGCCTTTCCCGCGGCCAGAGCGCCGGGTGGCCAAGAGCCCGCCCGATTCGCCGCCGGCGGCGCCGGGAATGGGGGCAGCGATCACCCTGCAGATATTCCACGACCCCGGCGTTGGCGACGAAGCGGTCGCCGCCGCCGCGGCGGGCTCACCCGGACCGACCGCTCCCTTCCTTCCCGGCTGGTCCGCCCAACCTGAAGTCCGCGCGCTGGCGCGCATCGGCGCAACCGACGCCTTCGGTCCCTTGCGCCTCGAACCCGACCGGCCCAGCGTGCCTGTCACCGATGGTCTGCCCCCCAACCGTTCGGAGTTGCGGCTGATGCCGCTTTGATCTGCGAGGAGATAGCGATATGCCCGAATACCTGGCCCCAGGCGTCTTTGTTGAAGAGGTTTCGTTCCGCTCGAAATCCATCGAGGGCGTGAGCACCACCACCACCGGCTTCATCGGCCCGGTCCGCTACGGACCGGTGATCGACACGCCGGACATCATCACCAGTCTGGCCGAATTCGAGCGTACCTACGGCGACGGCGGACAACTCGCCTACAACGCCGACGCCGCACTGCTGAGCACCAACTTCGTGTGGCAGGCCGTCCGCAGCTTCTTCGAGGAAGGCGGCCAGCGGGTATACATCAGCCGCATCTTCCGCCCGTTGTCAGGCGCCTATCCGCCGGCCGACCTGACGACCTCGACTCCGGGCAGCAAGCCGTATGCGGACGGACACGCGCGGCTGACCGTCGGCAGCTCACCGTCGTTCCGGATCATTGCCCGCTACCCCGGTGCCGCAGGCAATCTGCGCCTGCGCTTTTCGCTCAGACTCGGTCCGAACGTGCTCGGTGCGCTACCCGATCCGACCAAGGTCAGCAAGCTCATTCCAACCGTCAGCAACCTGCACCACGGCGACGTGGTGTGGATCAGTTCGGCCAAGGCGTTCGCTGCCGTACAGCCCGATTCATCGCCACCAGGCGAGCGCAGCGTGCAGCAACTGCCGATCTATGTCGCCAAGAAGACCCCAACCGGCAGTTGGCATTTCGTTTCCGGTGGCCTGCTCCCGAGCCCGCCGCCGGCCGACCCGAGCGAACTTACCCTCGACGATTTCCTGCTCGACTCGTCGCCCGGTTCGGGCGATTCGATTCGCCCGCTCACCCTCGCGCTCGACGCGCTCTCGGACGATGGCAGCCGCAGCCTGGGCAGCTGGAGCGGACTGCCGCTCGACCCGGAACACAGTACCGCCGGCGTGCCCGATTCCCTCTTCGATCTCTTCAGCCCGGAAGGGCCGAGCAGCGGCACGCCGTTCGTGCTGCAACAGGACAACATCGCGACCGGCCGCGATCTGCTCGAAGCACTCGACACGCTGCCCGGGATCGACTTCAAACTGACGCCGGCCGAATGGGACGACGCCGGGCACACCGGCGAACTCGACGCGCTGCGCAAGAAGATCGAGCGCGGCATCTCCGGACTGGCGATCCTCGACGGCGGCAACGACGGTCTGCTTCCCGGTCGTAGCGAGTACCAGGGTCGCGCCGACCCGACGCAGGATTACAGCACCGGTTTCAAGCAGTTCGAATCGATCGAGGACATTTCGATCGTCGCCGCCCCGGGCTCGACGTGGAATTACAGCGCGCGCGTCGACGACGTCAATGCGATCACTGGCCTGTTGATCCAGCACGCCGAATACATGCGCTACCGGATCGCGATCATCGATCCGCCCGAGGGCCAGAAGATCGCCGACGTGCGCAAGCTCAAGGCCAAGCTCGACAGCAAATACGCGGCGCTCTATTACCCGTGGGTCACCGCCTTCGACCCGATCACCCGGCAGCCCCTGAACCTGCCGCCGTCAGGCTTCGTCGCCGGCATCTACGCCCGCAACGACACCGAGCGTGCAGTGTACAAGGCGCCGGCGAACGAGGTCGTGCGCGGGGCGATCGGCTTCGAGACGCTGATCAATACCGCCCAGCAGGAAGTGCTCAACCCGGAAGGAATCAACTGCTTCCGTTTCTTCGAGGGTCGCGGCTTCCGGCTGTGGGGAGCCCGCACCATCAGTTCCGATTCCGAGTGGAAGTATGTCAATCTGCGGCGCTATTTTGCCTACCTCGAACGTTCGATCGACAAGGGCACGCAGTGGGCAGTCTTCGAGCCCAATGGCGAAGCACTGTGGGCCAACGTGCGCGCCACGATCCGCGATTTCCTGGTAAACGAATGGGCCAACGGCGCGCTGCTCGGCGACAAGCCCGAGAAGGCTTTCTTCGTTCGCTGCGACCGCTCGACGATGACCCAGAACGATCTCGACAACGGTCGCCTGATCTGCCTGATCGGCGTCGCACCGTTGCGACCCGCGGAGTTCGTGATCTTCCGCATCGGCCAATGGACGGCCGACCGCCAAAGCTGAAACGCCCGTCTAACTGCGCAATCCGGAGAACATCATGGCTGTCCTACGCGATCGACCCTACGTCCAGTTCAACTTTCACGTCAACCTCGGCGACGGCGTCACCAACACGCCGCAAGCCGGCTTCCAGGAAATCAGCGGCATCGGAATGGAGGTCACCATCACCGAGTACCGCCCCGGCAACTATGCCTTCAACAACGTCATCAAGACCGCCGGTCTCAACAAGGCCACCGACGTCACCATGAAACGCGGCGTGATCGGCTCGCTCGACCTCTACAAATGGCTCGACGACGTGCGCAACGGTGCCAACAGTGGCCTGCGCACGGTCACCATCGACCTCAAGAGCGAGGACCGCAGCACCACTGTCCAGAGCTGGCGGCTGATCAATGCCCGGATCATGAAACATCAGAGCGGTCCGCTGAGCGCCAAGGGTACCGACGTCGCGATGGAGGAGCTGACGCTCTCCTACGAGCGGCTCGAGATGGAGTAAGGGCATGCGCCTGCTGCCCGGCATTCGCATCGTCGATGTGCCGCCACCTCCGGGGGACGGCCTGCCGGTGATGGATGTTCCCGTCTTCGTCGGCTTCGCCGAACGCGGGCCGCTCGACCGTCCGGTGGCGATCGAAGACCCGGTGCAATACGCTGCCGTTTTCGGCGGGATCGTCGATCTGGTGCCGCGCCCACGTTCGCAACTCGACGATCAAGGGGTATCGGCGACGCCGCGGATGCTGCGCGCACACCTGCCGGCTGCGGTCGCCAGCTTCCTCGCCGGCGGCGGTCGCCGCTGCTACGTGATCCGCGTCGCCGACCGCCAGCAGGCTTCGACGGCGCTGTTCCCGGTCGCCGGCTTGCGGCTGGCGACGTTCAACCGGGAGACCCATCCGTGGCGCTGGCAGCTCTCGGCGTGGGACTTCCGGTTGCAGGCCGCGAGTCCTGGCGCCTGGGCCGACCGCCATGAACTCGCCGTGCGCGTGCGCGGCGAGGCGCTGCACTCCGATGATCGGGTGGCCCGTGGCGACGTGCTGCGCGTCCGCCGGCCCGACGCCGAGCAGTACGTCGGCTGGTTGCGTGCCGACCGACCTGGCCTGCTTGCCGAAATCCTTGCCGCCGCCGATCCGCTGGCCTGGTTGTGGACGCCGGCGCTTGGCGACGAAGCACCCGGAGAATCACCGCCAGCCCCCACTGCCGGTTTCGACGACCCACTGGCTGCCGCAGACTCGCCGCCTTCGCCGCTGCTCGCCTCGCCACCGGGAACCGTCGATGCGGACGGCTGGCTGGTCGAACGCGTGACGGTAGACCTCGCCCTGCGTCACCCGACGGCAGGCGAAATCCGTCGTGAGAATTGCGGACTGTCCGCCGGCGCAGCGAACCTGCCATGGTTCGAAGCCGACGCGGAGGGCCGTTACGACGCCGGCGAAGAGCTGCCGGGCGCTTCCTGGCCACTCGCCGGCGTGCCCGCCTCGGCTCTCGCCGAACTCGCCTGCAGCCCGGACGGCGTACATCCGCTCGTTCCCGAATCGGACGACTGGATGCTGCTGCCGGTCGCCACCGACGCCTACTTCGGGCCCTGGCGCGCAGCTCTCGGCGATGGCCGCGATGCGCTGAGCCGCAATGGGCTTGCGCGCTATGCGTCGGATCTGTTCGTCGATCCCGCCTGGAGCGAGCGCCTGCGCCGCGACGAGCTGTTGCGCTGGGCAAACGAGATCCGCTTCTTCGCCACCGCCCCGCGCCGGCTGCGCGGGCTGCATGGCGCCCTCGGGCGCGACGACGCGGTCAGTCGCGACGCCACCTGGATCGCCGTTCCGGACGCCGTGCATCCGGGCTGGATGCGCGCACCCGACCCCGCGCCGCACGACGGCGAACTGCTGTCGACTTCCGACGAACCCTGCACCTGCGTGCCGGCCACCGCCTTCGACGGCTGCCTGCCACCGCCGCCGCGAATTCCTCGCCCGCCGCGCTTCGACCTAGCGGCGCTGCGCGTGCCGGCGGACGGCGCAACGGCTGCCACTGCGGTTGCTCCCGCCGATCGCGAATGGCTGATCTTCGCCGACGATACCGCTTCGCCACCAGGTGCCGAGCCAATTTCGTTCGAGGTGCAGATTGCGCAGCAGCCCGACTTTTCCGACCAGCGACCACTTCCGGCCGTTGCCGGAAGCGCGGACAGCAGCGCGCAGTGGTTTCCGCCGCCGGCGCAGGCAAGCTGTGCGCAGCCGCCGACCACCCCCGGACCGCGGCACTTTGCGCCGGTGCGCTACGCGCTGCGACTCGCGGCCGGTCTCCATTTCCTGCGCGCACGCACCTGGCGCAGCGGACGCTACAGCGAATGGTCGGCAACGGTCGAGGTACTGGCCCGTTCCGGCGACTGGCAACTGAACCCCGACCAGAACTCGGGCAATGCCGCCGTCGCCTATAGGGTGCACTGCGCATTGCTCGATCTGTGCGCCGCCAGCCGCGAGCACTTCGCGCTGCTGTCGGTGCCCGAGCGCTGGGACGCGGCCCGCCTGACTGCCCACACGACAGCCCTGCGCCAGCGTGCGGCGGCCGACATCGAAGCCTCGCAGGCGACCAGTTTCGCCGCCCTGCATCATCCCTGGCTGCTGCGCCGGGAAGCGGCCAGCGATGGCAGCGATTCCCCCGCGGCGCTCGCCGGCGAACTGCACGCGCATCCACCGGAGGGCGCGGTACTTGGTGTGTACGCGCAGCGCAGCCGCAAGCGCGGCGCCTGGGCCGCCGCCGGGCTCGATCCGCTTGCCGAGGCAGTCGCGCTGGTCGGGATGATCGACGCCGAAGGCATCGAGAGCGCCGGCGTCAATCCGATCGAAATGCGTCCGGGCGGCATCAGCGCCACGCGCGCGGCGACGCTGTGGAACGTCGACCCGGATTGGCAAGCAATCGGCGTGCGTCGCCTGTTCATCCTGTTGCGCAGACTGGCGCGGCGCGAGGGCGAACGCTATACGTTCGAGCCCAACGACCTGACCCTGCGACGCAGCCTGGAGCGCTGTTTCGACACGCTGCTGCAGCAACTGATGCAGCGCGGTGCGTTCTCCGGCGCCAGGGCCAGCGACTCGTACCTGCTGCGCACCGCCAGCGGGGTCCGTGCCAGCGAAGAAATCGAACGCGGCGAGTGCAGCCTGGAAATCCGCGTCGCCCCCTCGCGGCCTTTGCGCTTCCTGACGCTGCGTGTTCTGCGTAGCGGCGAGCAAATGATTCTCGAGGAGAGGTAAGCCGATGGTCGGCCCCGCAAGCACGGACAATGGCGAACAGGAGCGCCGCAAATGGCAACCGTTCCCGGCGTTCAATTTCCTGGTCGAAATCGTTCCCGACGGCGCCAGCAAGCCACTTGCCGGCGGTGCTTTCTCGGACTGCGACGGCATCGAAATCTCCCAGGAAGTGAAGACGCTGCGCGAAGGCGGCAACCCCAACCGGGTGCATCGGCTGGCCGGGCCGGTGAGCTTTGGCCAACTGACGCTGAAGCGCGGCGTCACGCATGGCTTCGAGCTGTGGCAGTGGTTTTCGGACAGCCTCGCCAACCCCGCCCTGCGCGCCGGCGTGACGATCAGCGTGCTGCGTCACGACCGCAGCGAATGGGGCCGCTTCATCCTCAGCCGCTGCCTGCCGATCAAGCTCAAGGCGCCGACGCTCAACGCGCGCGAAGGCAGCGTCGCCGTTGAGGAAATGCAGCTCGCCTACGAAACGTTCCGCTGGGAGGACAAGAGCGATGCCTGAACTGGACGTGCAGCACGCCCGCCTGATCGAGCTGCAGGACGATCTGAGCGACGTCAAATCCGGTGGCAAGGTGGTCGAGGTGCAGTTCAACCCCGAGTCGCTCAAGCTCACCTACGCGAACCAGATCCAGACGCAGCCGAATGGCTCGTCCAATTCGCGTCCGCCCACCGGCAATCAGTCGCAGGGCACACCGGCACGCCAGTTCGTCGGCGCGGGAACGACCAAGCTGGCGGTGCAGTTGTGGTTCGACGTCAGCGCGGCCACTGCCGCGCCGTTCATGGTCGACGACGTCCGCAGAATCACCGCACAGGTGCTGTATTTCATGAAGCCGAAGCCGGCTGCGGCTGGCGCCAGGGACGCGGCGCAGCGGACACCGCCCGGCGTGCGCTTCGCCTGGGGAAGCTTCCTGTTCGACGGCATCGTCGAATCGGTCGAGGAGAACGTCGAGTTCTTCTCCAATACCGGCAAGGCCCTGCGCGCCAGCATGACGCTCAATCTGATCCAGCAGGACATTCTGGTCCCCGACTTCAGCAGGCAGGGGGACGGCAAGGTGCCGGGCACGCGCCCGCTCTGGCCGGCGAGCTCGGGACAGTCGCTGCAGCAGAAGAGCCCGGCGCAGGCAGGGGGCGCAAGCGGAGCTTCGCCTGCCGGCAGCGGCGCCGGACTCGGTGCGAGTCTGAGCGCGGGTTTCAGTGCCGGCGTCGGCATCGGCAGCAGCGGCCTGAGCGCCGGCGTCAGCGCCGGAATCGGTCCGGGCGGCACGACCCCGGCCGGCGGTGCCGCTTTCCAGACCGGTGGCTGGCAGCAGGTGGCTCTGGCCAACGGCATCGAGAACCCGCGCGCCTTGGCGCCGGGCCAACTGATCGACCTGAGCGCAAGCAAGCCGCGTATCGTCACTGCCTGAGGAGCCGAGCATGGGAGTCGTCATCCAGGAATTCGAAGTCTCTCCCGCCGCCGCCCCGGCGCCGGCCGCACCCGCCCCGACGCCCGAGGCCGGCGCGGCGAACCGGCAACCGAATCCGCATCCGGCCGACGCGCAGCGGCTCGCCGTCGAGCGCCGCGAACGCGCGCTGCGCCTCTTCGCCCACTGAGATTCCGACCTCCAGCCGAAACAACGACGATGCCCGAAGTCTCCGTCCCCCTGCAGAGTTCACGCCCCGTCATCGAGATCGACGGCCAGTCTGCCGACGATCTGGCGGCTGCGCTGAACGAGCTCCGGATCGAGGAGCGCAGCGACGGACTCGCACACTGCGAACTGGCTTTCGGCAACTGGGGCCTGCGCAACGGGGTCAATGACTACACGCTGTTCACCCGCGACCGTCTCGAATTTGGCAAGCGGATCGAGATCAAGCTGACCGACCAGCGCATTTTTGCCGGCCGCATCATGGCCATCGCGGGACGCTTTCCGCATGGCGGCATCCCGGAAATCGTGGTGTTCGCCGATGACCGCCTGCAGGATCTCCGCATGCAGCGCCGCACCCGCTGCTTCGAGCAGCAGAGCGACGCCGACGTGGCGCGGACGATCGCCAGTGATCACGGCCTGCAGGCCGCGGTCGACCTGCCGGGACCGACGCACGCGGTGCTCGCCCAGGTCAACCAGAGCGACCTGGCCTTCCTGCGCGAGCGCGCTATCGCCGCTGGTGGCGAATTGTGGATCGAGAACGACACGCTCCACCTGGCGACGCGCCCGGCACGCGCCGGCGGCACACCGGTCGCGCTGGCCTACGGCAGCAACCTGCTCGGCTTCGAAGTTCGCGCGGATCTCGCCCTGCAGCGCAGCCGACTCACCGTCAGCGGCTGGAACCCGAAGGACAAGCAGGCCATCAAGGAATCCGCGGAAGCCGCCGTGCTCGGCAGCGAACTCGACGGCGGCGAGAGCGGCGTCGCCTTGGTCGCGCGTGCCCTCGGCGAACGTGCCGACACCGTCGCCCACCTCAACCCGTCCGACGCCAGCGAAGCGCGGGCCATCGCCGAAAGCTGGTTGCGCC
This sequence comes from Accumulibacter sp., assembly GCF_023806565.1. Lineage (GTDB taxonomy): Bacteria > Pseudomonadota > Gammaproteobacteria > Burkholderiales > Rhodocyclaceae > Accumulibacter. The sequence continues at coordinate 115,610 of NZ_JAMTDV010000066.1, forward strand.
AGATCGGTCGGCGTTTCGTCGTCGGACGGGGCAAGGCGTCGCCCGATGCGCGCATCCGGCCCGGTGCAAAGGTCGACCTGTCCGGCCTCGGACCGCTGTTCAATGGCAAGTACACGGTCTGCGAGGTCTGCCATCGCTTCGACCTCGTCGAGGGCGCGCGCAGCGAGTTCACCGTCGAGCGCCCGGCGATCGGCCGTCCCTGAAGGAACCCGCATGTTCGACGCCACCCCCGCCGAAGCCCTCTACAGCGGTCGCCTGCCGGCCGGCTGGGGCGGCCGCTGGTACGGCTGCTACCCGGCGACGGTGATCGACATCGTCGACCCCGACGGCGCCGGTCGGATCAAGGTCGCGCTGCCGTGGAGCCCGGACGGTGGCGGCGCCCGTTACGAGGCCTGGGCGCGCCTGGCCACGCTGTTTGCCGGCAACGACCGCGGGAGCTGGTTCCTGCCCGAAGTCGGCGACGAGATGCTGGTCGTCTTCGAAGGCGGCGACGTCCGCCGACCTTTCGTCGTCGGCGCGCTGTGGAACGGTCAGGACCAGCCGCCGACCAGCGCCGAGCAGCGCAACGTCAAGAAGATCATCAAGAGTCGCAACGGTGTCGTGATCACCATCGAAGACCAGGACGGGCAGGAAAAGCTCAAGCTGGAAACGCCGGGCGGCTGCTCGGTGACGCTCAAGGACGGACCCGGCTCGGTCGAAATCCAGGACAGCAACGGCAACAGCGTCAAGCTCGAATCCGCGGGCATCACGGTGACGGCCTCGGCGAAGGTCAGCGTCAATGCCAGCCAGGTGGAAGTATCGGCGGGAATGGTCTCGGTGAGCGCCGGCATGTCGCGTTTCTCGGGCGTCGTGCAGGCCGACACGGTGATCACCAACACGATCATCGCCGCCACCTACACGCCCGGCGCGGGGAACATCCTGTGAGCACCCGGCACGTCCTGCGCTGGGTCGGCGCCGAAGCCTTCGTCGCCCACGACATCCGTCCGGGGCCTGCACTGCTCCGCTTCGACGGCGACGACTTCATGGAGCGGATGCTGGCGACGCTCGCCGACCGACCGCAGGATCTGCCCGATCTGGTCGCCAAGAGCGAGAGCTGGCAAAAACTCGGCCCGGCGACGCCAACACCGCCGTCGCTGCAAGCGACCGAGAAACCCTATTCGCGGCCGGCGCGTGCCTTGGTCCGCGCGCGCGAATTGCTCGGCTTCAAGCGCCGTGATCCGAAGAACGCAGCACAAAGCCCCTTGAGCGACCGGCAGGCGCTGCTCGCGGCAGTGAAGCCGACGGCCAAACCGCTCAAGCTCTTCCAGCCGGTACACAAGCGCTACTATCTGGCAGCCGCACATCTCGTCTGCGAACTGCCCGGCCTGCCGCCGCGCGTCACCGCTGCCGGCGACAAGAGCGGCTTCGTCATCCGCCGGCTGGTCGGCAGCGGCGCGCGCGAGCACGGCTTCGTCAAGGACGCCGACGGACAGGCCGCCTGGGTCGACGCCGGCGACCATCCCGAGGCCGACACGGTAGCGGGAGAAGAACTGCTGCCGGTCTTCCCGATGAGCTACACACCGCCCGGCGGGCCCGCGCGCAATCTGCTCGCCGGCCTGATCCCGGTGGCCCGCCACGACGATTACCGCTTTGCCCGCCGCCAGGGATCTGCGCCACCACCCGGTCGCAGCGGCGAGTGGTCGGCGGTCGACGACGTCAAGGCGCTGGCGCGCATGAAGGTCATCGCTCCCTGGCAGGGTTTGATCGAACGCGCCTACCAGAGCGGCGGCACGAGCCAGGGTCTGACCAGAAATACGCCCTGGGACGGCAAGACGCCACCCACCGCCGCCACCGGCGCCAACCTGCAGGCGCTCAACAACCAGCTCGTCGAAGCTTCCTGGCGCCAACTGCAGGAGATTCGCGAATTCCTGCTGGCCACGTTCAAGGACCTCAAGGCAGCGATGCTCGCCTCGGGCCAGACCGGGCGCAGCGACCGCCCGGCGCTGCAGGCGCTGCTCGACCTTCTGGGTCAGCCCACCTGGAGCGCGCCCGCTGCCGGAACACCGGCGGACGACCAGCCGCAACTCAGCGCCGACGTGCTCGGTTTGGCCGACCCCTATAAGTACGCCTCGTTGCTCGCCGCGCTTTCTGCCATCGACGACACCACCTCGGCAACTCTCGACGGCATGAACAACGCTTTCCCGCAGGGAGTCGACTGGCCCGGCTGGGCGTTCCCTCTCGCCGTGCTGCTCGGCGGCTCGGACAATGACAGCGAGCTCGACGCGCGCGGCAACGTCGTGCTGAAACCCGTCCCGCGCATCGGCGGACCGTTCCGTTCGTGGCCCGGCTTCGTCTCCGGCCCGGCGACCGAAGGTCATCAGGACGCTGACAACCGCCGCCTCGAACTCCTGTACGACAGGCTCGCCGCCGCCATCGTCGAAGCGGACAAGACCGCTGCACTCAATGCCAGCGCCCAGGCGCCGGTGGCTGCACGTCTGGCCAGCGAACTCGAAGCCAGCCTAAAGGACGACCCCGGCCCGCCGCGCTACGTCGTGCGCTTCGTGCACCGCCGCTGCGACTGCGGCCCGCTGCATCCACCGGTCATTTCTGCGCCGTCGGAGGCCTTCGAGCTGGCCGGCTTCTTCGATCCCGAGGCGCCGCTGCGGCCGATCCGCATCGCGCTGCCTTTCGACACCACTCCCGGCGGCCTGCGCAAGTTCGGCAAGAACAGCGCCTTCATCCTGTCCGACGTCCTCTGCGGCCAGATGAAGCGCGTGCGGCGGCTCGGTTTCGCCGACCTCGTGCTGTCGGTCCTGCCCTGGCCTTTCCACAAGGACCTCGACGTCGGCGCCATGGGCCCCTGTGGCGGTAGCGACGTCAACGCCCGTTTCGGCACGATCTGCTCGCTGTCGATCCCGATCATCACCATCGTCGCCTTCATCCTGCTGATCGTCATCGCGACGCTGCTCGACCTGATTTTCCGCTGGCTGCCCTTCCTGATCGCCTGCTTCCCGGTGCCGGGATTGAAAGGAAAAGACAAATGAACGAAGCCGATCTCTACGGACGCGGCCTCGCCTTCCCGATTCGTGTCGGCAGCGATGGGCGGCTGGCCTGGTCGGCCGGCGAAGCCAACGTGCGCGAGTCGCTGCGGCTGGTATTGCTCACCGGGCAGGGCGAACGTCTGCGCCGACCCGACTTCGGTGCCGGCCTCGAGCGCTTCCTGTTCGAACCGAATACCCCCGCCACCTGGCGCGCCATCGAGGAACGCATCCGCAAGAGCCTCGAACGCTGGGAAACGCGCCTGCGCGTGGAGAGCGTCGAGGTGGCAGCCGATCCGGACAATCCCGAAGCCGCACTCGCCACCCTTGCCTTCACCCTGATCGCCAGCGGCGAAGCCGGACGCAGCACGCTGACCATTCCCGTGCAGGGACGCTAGGAGTCCGCCATGCCGATCAACCTGCCTGCCATCGACGACCGCAACTACGAGCAACTCGTCCGCGATGCGCTCGCCCGCGTTTCGATCCACACCCCGGAATGGACGCACACCGGCCCATCCGACCCCGGCGTCACGCTCGTCGAGCTGTTCGCCTTCATGGCCGAAAGCCTGCTCTATCGGGCCAACCTGATTCCCGAACGCAATCGCCTCAAGTTCCTGCAGCTCCTTGGCGTGCCGTTGCTGCCGGCAGCCTCGGCGCACGGTCTGGTGCAATTGCGCAATGAAGCCGGCGCCCGCCTGAACGTCACCCTGCCGTCCGGGCTGACCTTCTTCGCCGGAGCCCTTCCTTTCGTCAGCGACAGCGGCCTCGACGTTCCGCCGATCGAAGGACTGGCAGTGTTCAAACGCACACTCAACAGCCCCGACAGCGCGCTGGTCGATTACTACCGGCAGCTCTACGAAGCGACCGGTCGCGACTTCGACGCGCTGGCGCAGGACGCGAGCACTGCCACCGGCACACCGGTCGACCCGGTTCTCTACGAAACCGTCGCCCTCGACGATCTGCCGGCAGCCCTCGACGTCGGCGCCGATGCCGTCGATGGGGCTCTCTGGCTGGCGCTCCTCGCACCACCCAAGGCGGGCGAAAGCGAACGCGCTGCGGTGCGCGCACAACTCGCCGGGCGCACGCTGTCGATCGGCCTCGTGCCGGAACGCAGCGACCCCGCCGCACGCCTCATTGCCGGCAGCCCGGCGACGCCGCCGCCGGCGTTCAGCGTCTGGATTCCCAATCCCGCGGCCAGTGGTACCCACTACTCGCGTCTCGATTCGGTGGCACCCGCAGGCTTCCCTGATCGCCCTGGCATCCTCCAGGTGACGCTCCCGAAAGCCGTCGAAGCCTTGGTCACCTGGTCCGACGACGAACCGCTCGAAGCCGGCGTCGGCGACCGCCCGCCGGTGCTCAACGACGACCAGATCAGCCAGCGCCTGCTGACCTGGTTGCGCGTCGACGGCCTCGCCGGTGCCGGCGTGCAACTGCGCTGGGCCGGAGTGCATTGCGTGCCGGTCACCCAGCGCAGCCGCATCGCACGCGAACTGCTCGCTCCCGGCGATGGCGAAGCCGACCAGCGCCGCACGCTGAGCCACGGGCAGGTGCTCGCCGACTCGATCGTCGTCGCGGTGCAGGGCCAGCGCTGGGATCTCACCGACGAACTCGAGGCCGCACCTGCCGAAGGACGCCCGGGTTCGACGGTATTTGCGCTCGACGCCGAAGCCGGCATCCTGCGCTTCGGCGACGGCGTGCGCGGCGCCCGCCCCGCTCTCGGTGCGGAAATCGCGGTCGCCTTCGACTGGTCGGCCGGTGCCGCCGGCAACGTTGCCGCTGGTGCGATCAAGCTCGGCCCCGATCTGCCGCCGGGTTTCAAGCTTGCCAATCCGCTGCCGTGCACCGGCGGCACCGACGCCGAGCAGGCGGGCGACGCGGAAAAGCGCATCCCGCTGGTGCTGCGCCATCGCGACCGGGCGGTCAGCGCCGACGATTTCGTCGAAGTGCTCAAGGCAGCTCCCGGCGCCGACGTCGGCCGCGTCGAGGTGCTCGCCGCCTGGCACCCGGAACTGTCACCGGCCTTGCCTGGCGACCAGCCCGGCGTGGTCACCGCGATGGTCATTCCCCGCCTCGACCCGCAACACCCGGATACCCCGCGCCCCGACGCCAACTTCATCGACGCGCTGTGCAAGTACCTTGCACCGCGCCGGCTGGTGACCTGCGAAGTGCTGCTGCGTGCGCCGATCTATACGGGGGTGTGGATCAGCGTCGGCATCGAGATCGTCGCCGGCCAGGCGGTCGCCACCGTCCGCGAACGCGTGCGTGCGGCTCTCGCCTTTCACCTTGCGCCGCTGCCACCGGCAGTCACCGGCGCGCCTGTACCGACGATTCCAGGCCTGGAAAACGGCTGGCCGCTGTTCCGAGCGGTCGGCGCGCTCGAACTGGCGACCGTCGTGGCACGCAGCGAAGGCGTCGCGGGAGTGACCGGGCTGTTGCTCGGCGACGCCGGCGGCAGTCGCCGCGACAGCGTTGCCATGCAGGGTCTGCAACTGCCTTACATCGCCGGCCTCGCAGTGAGCCTCGGCGACCCGGTGCCGCTCGACGAACTGATCGGGCGCGGCAGCGGTGCACAGGGCGATGGCGAAAGCGGTGGTTCCGGCGGCAGCGGCCGGCGCCGGATGCCGGTGCCGCAGGTTCCGCAGGAGTGCTGAAATGGATGCCAACGGCAGCCGCTACCACGCGCTGGTAAGCGAAGGCGACTGGACCGGCTGCCTGCCGGCGACTGACGGCGACCCCCGCTTCGTCTGGCGCAACGGTGCGCTGGTGCTCAGGCCTCTCCTTTTCGAATTCAGGTCAGGCGTCGGCACGAACGCCCCGCTCACCGAAGAGAGCGGCCGCGGAGGCGTTTTTGACTCCTACGGCAATCTCTATTCGCTCGCTCCCGACCGCCACAGCGTGCGCATTCGTTCCGCCGGCAGCGGCGTGGACAGCGACTTCTGGCCGGTGAGCGGCGCCACGGCCGGCGAACCTGCGCATGATGCCGTCGGCGAGATCGAGGGTTACCGCGGCGGCGAACGCACCCCGCCGGCCGGATTTTTCCAGCCGGCGACGCCCGCCAGCAGCGTGCCGGGCCTGCCGCGACTCGACGCGATCACGGTGAGTCGCGGCCACTATCTCATCGCTGCTTCGCAGGAAGCCGGCGGGCTGTTGATTTTCGATCTCTACGGCGCCGGCCCGCCCCTTTTCCAGACCTGGCCGGCAATCGCCGAGATGCCCGCCGAGGCATTGGTCGCACTCGACGATGGCGGCGTCGGAGCCTTGCTTGCCAATCGACTGCTGCGTACCGGCCCGGATCTGAAGCCGCGCGTTCCCCGCCACGAGCAGCCGCCGGTTTTCGCGCCGCCGCCGCTGCCGGTCGAAGCCGTCGCCACCGCCGGCGGTGAACCCTGCGAACTCGATCTCGGCCCGGCCTTGCCTGCCGGCGCGCAGGCCGGTGCCGTCGCAGTATTGCCCGGCGGCCGCCTGCTGGTACTCAGCCAGCTTCCCGGCCAAGCGGGCAGCGCCTGGCTCGGCGCAATCGGCCTGGACGGCAAACCGATCCCGGTGATCGCCGGCCAACCGGTGGTGGCGAACCTGCCGCTCGCGATCGACCCCGGCGGCGACGCCGGCGTCGTCGCGCTCAATCCGCTGATCGGCGCGATTACCCTCGACCGTGTCACCCCGTCCCTGGCGACGCGCGCGCTGGCCATCGACTGGGGCAGGAGTGCGCAGGCAGCGAGCGAAGCGGCGGCTGACGCACCGTTCTCGGCAATCGTCGTCGATGCCGCCGGCGACCAGGCGTACCGACTCGCGGCAGGATGGCAGGATGGTGGCCTGATCGTCGCAATCGTTGGCGAGTACCTGCCGATGCGTCGCTACCGGGGGATGGGACTGGCCGCGCTGGCCGCCGGTGTCCGCCTGCACGCGTACCCGGATGCGCGCGTCTTCTACGCCAGCGAAGGCTACTGGGCGCCGCTCCTGGCGCTCGCGCAGCCCCGCTACCTGCGGGCAGCGACGCTGAGCTCGCCGATCTGGGACAGCGGCCTGCCCGGTTGCGTCTGGCATCGTCTGGCGATCGATCTGCGCCTGCCGCCGGGGACCGACGTCGCCGTCGAGACGCGGACTGCCGAGAGCGCCGAGGATCTGGCGCGGGCCGACTGGCGTGTCGAACCGACGCTGCTGCGTTCGGCGCGCGGCAGCGAGCTGCCTTGGCGCGATTCCGGCGACACCCCCGCCGGCACCTGGGAAGTCCTGCTGCAGGCCGCGCACGGCCGCTGGCTGCAGACTCGTCTGACGGTCACTGGCGACGGCCGCCAGACGCCGTCGCTCGCGGCACTGCGCGTCTGGTATCCGCGCTTTTCCTACGCCAACGAGTACCTGCCACCGGTTTTTCGCGCGGACACCGCCAGCGCCGATTTCCTCGACCGTCTGCTCGCCCTGTTCGAAGGCGAGTTCACCCGCTGGGAAGATCGCATCGCTGCCGTCCAGTGGCTGTTCGACGCGCGCACCGCGCCCGCGGAAAGCCTCGAATGGCTGTCCGGCTGGCTGGGACTGGCATTCGACCCGGCCAACGACGAAGCGCGCAAGCGCCTCCTCATCCGCCACGCGATGAGCGTACACGCTCGCCGTGGGACGGTGCCGGGGCTGCTGCTCGGCGCCACCCTGGCGTGGGAGCGCAACGTCGACGAGAACTGGTTGCGCGATCCCGAAACGCTGGCCGAACGTCCGCACGGCCTGCGCCTGCAGGAGCTCTTCGGCCTGCTCGCGCCATTGCCGGCCACGGTCTGGCGTCCGCTCGACGGACGTGCGCTGCTGCTCGCGCCCGACCGGCTCGACGGCGACCCGTCGCTGCCCGATCCTGGCGAACTTGCGGCGCTCGACGTCAGCGGCGCCGCCGCGCTGGCCGCCGCGCAACCCGGACGGCGTGCGCAGCTGCAGCGCGCACTGGGTTTCGTTCCGCGCGCCGCGCTCGAAGAGGCTCGCCTGTGGGCGGCGTGGTGCGACGCCGCGGGTCACGACCCCGGCGCACGGCCGGCACAACCGACCGACGAACCAGCCGACACGATGGAATGGAGTTCCTATCTCGCCACCAGCCGCCCGTGCGCGCCGCTGCGTCAACGCTGGCAGGATTTTCTTGCTCGCCGCTGGCGCCGGGTATCGGCACTCAACGTCGCCTGGGGCAGCCGCTGGCGAAGCTTCGCGCAGATTCCGTCGCCGATCGTGCTGCCAGCGGCGGATGCTGCGCTGGCCGACTGGCATCGCTTCGAAGCGCAGGTGCTGCGCGGCTTGGCCAACGCCCATCGCTTCCGCATCGTCCTGCCACTGCCGAGCGGCGAACTCGATCTCGACGATCTGGCGCGTCGCCGCGCCTCGGTGCTGCGCGTCGTCGAGCGTGACAAACCGGCGCACACCACCGCCGAGGTACGTTTCGGTTTCGACCTCTTCCGCGTCGGCGAAGCCCGCCTGGGGCTCGATACCCGCCTCGAGGCCGGTCTCGCGCGTCGCCCCGAACTGGCCGCGCTGGCTTACGGCAGCGGCGCCTTCGATCCGGCCGTCCTCGGGCGCAGCGATCTCGGCGGTGCGCGACTGTCGCCCGCCCGTCCGCAACCGCCGGCCGACCGCGTCGGTCTGGATCGCGGCTGACACTCATGTCCGGTCGGAACGCTCCTCCGATGCCACTGACGCCACTTTTCCCCTAATTTCCCTATCCGGAGGCCATCATGACCTGCTGCAGCGGCTCCACCTTCGCCCCCGCTCCCGACGCAGCGCTCGACCCGAGCAAGCGCGTCAATTTCACTTTCGGCATGGTGCTCGGCGTCGACGATTTCCGTCAGGAGCACCTGTACCTGGCCGCCCGCGACGAGCGCGGGTTGCGCGAGACGATCGGTTATGGGGTGATCAGTGGCCTCGAGGTGAAGACCGACCCGCCACCGCCGTCCGCCGCCAGCAAAGTCGAAGTTCGGGTCACTCCCGGTCTGGCGCTGCTGCCCGACGGCAAGCTGGTCGCCGTCACGGTCGATCAGTGCGCATCACTCGGCGACTGGCTGTCCGGGCCGGACAAGCGCAACGACAGCGGCGATCACAGCGTCTACGTCGTCCTGCGTTATGCCGAAACCGCCGGCACGCCGGTACCCATCCCGGGCGAACCATGCCGCGACGAAAGTGCGCTGCAGGCCGACTCGCGCATCGCCGACAGCTTCACCCTCGATTTCTCCTGGACGCCGCCGGCGAGCCGCGAAGACGACGCGCTGCGCAGCTTCGTCGCCTGGTTGCGCAGGATCGAGGTACAGGCACATCCCTCTCCTGCTCCCGACCTGGGAGCGTTCCAGGCAGCGGTGGAACAGGCGGTCGCGCAGGCGATCCAGGCCGGCTGGCCAGCCAACGGCAACCCCCCGCTGGCCGAAACACCGGCGCCGGCAGCGACGCTGTACCAGAACCTGGTGATTCCCTACGACCACTATGCGGAATTCGTCAGCGCCGCCTTCGACGTCTGGATTCGCCGTCTGCGTGCTCTCTACCTCGCCAAGCACGGCCCGGTCCCGCCGGCCGAGGACGGTGCCGAAAACGGGCTGCTGCTCGGTACGATCGATTGCAAGCTCACCGCCGGCGCGCTGTCGTCCCTCGCAGGCGTGCGCCTGCTCGGCCGCCCGCAACTGGCACATCAGCGCCTGTTGCAGGAGTGGTTGTTGACCAAGGCCGACGATGCACCGCGCAATGCCCACTATGTGCTCGGCAACAGCGACCCGCGACTGCCGGACGCGCAGGATCTGCACGCGGCTTTCGCCGGCGCAGCGCGCAGGATGGCAAAGGTCGAAATCTCGGGGAGTGACGGGGTCTTGCAACCGGCGCTGATCTGGCCGGGTAACGAGGCTGGCGCCGACTACTATGGTCCCGACATGGACACTCCGATCCCGGTTGCGGACGGTGGCACCGGTCAGAGCGCCGGACCGCAGCCCGGACAGCTGTTGGTCGGAGCGCCCGAGAGCGTCCCGCCGACGTTCACCCTCGGCTGGCTGACCGGCGCGACGCACGGCGAAGGCGACGCACAGGTCGCCAATATCAACGTCGACGTGAACACGGCCGCCCCGAACATCCTGCTCGATACCGTCCAGAACATCGACCCCGATGCCTCTCCGAGCTTTGCGGGTCTGACGGTAAGCGGCACCCTCACCGCCGGCGCGCTGGAAGTCAGCGGCCCGGCGACGGTGACCGGCGCATTTACTGCCAACGGCGGCGTCACTGCCAGCGGATTGAACGTCGCCCCCCTCGCCTCGGCGGTGATCGGCAGCAATGCTGCCGGCGATTTTGTCAAGGCTGTCCGCTGGGACGGCGTCGAAGCCAATGTCGGCAACGAGGCGACCTATTACTACGCACCCGGACAGGGACAACCGGTGCGCATCGAAGACGGCGGCACCGGACTCTCGGCACGGCCGCAGCCGCTGCAGATGCTGGTCGGCCGCAACGACGACGCGCCGCCGGAATACGTGCTGGCGAACCTGGTGGCGGGCAGGAATGTCACCTTGTCGCTGCAGCGTGTCGTCCTTCCGTCGCCGATCGATGGCCCGGCGCGGCCTGGCCCCGTCGACCTGCCGTCGCCTGTCGACATTCCGACACGACCCGACCGTGTCGACCAGCCGTCGCCGATCGAACTTCCGATGCGGCGACTGGGATGGAATCTGACGATCGAGGCTGCCGGCAGCGACATAACGCTTCCCCTGGCCCCGGCGCAAGGCGGCACCGGTCAGGTGGGGACGCCGCAGAATGGCCAGATTCTGGTTGGCAACGATGGCGGCAGCTTTGCCATCGGCGACGTCATCGCCGCCAATGGCGGACGCAACCTCAACGTCAACGCCAGTGCCGGCGGCATCACGCTCGACACCGTGCAAGATCTGAACCCGGAGGCCATCCCCACCTTCGCCGACCTGCGTCTGACGAAGTTCCCTGCCACCCCTGCCACCCACACCCTCGGGTGGAACAGCGAAACCAGCGAAGTCGTCCTTGGCGGAGCCAGCGCCGGAAGGAAAGTGCTGCTGCTCAAGAGCGCGCAGGAATTCCCGCAAACACAGGAAGATCTGAAAGCCCTGGGTAGCAACGACCTGGTTCTGGTGTACCTGGGCGACGCGCAGGCGCAGGTGGCCCTGCCGCCACCGCTGTTCGATGGCCAGGAACTGGTGATCAAGGTTGGGCCCAAGGCGCCACCCGTCCTGCTCGCCGACAAGGGGACCGTGGACCAGGGCGCCATCGGCCTGGAAGCGGGACGTTCGCTGATCCTGATCGGCGCCGTCAGACTCAAGCTGTGGCTGGTCATTGGAAGGAGCTGAGCATGACCGAGAGCGCGATCTCCCTCAATCAGCCGGTGGCCGCCAGCGGCGCAGCGCGCACCTTCTTCTTCAACGGTCGCCTGCTCTCCGCCGAGGATCTCCGGCGAGAGCAGGCGCTGCGCGAAAACGGCCAGAGCCAGTTGGCACGCCTGATCGGCTGCGGCATCGCCACCGGCCTGGAGGTCAGCGGCGACTTCGGCAGCAGCGCTCTGTCGATTGGCGCCGGCCTGGGCGTCACTCCCTCGGGACTGGTGATCGACATCGACGCCGTCGATCTCGATCTCGCCGGCAGCTCCGGCAGCGCCCGCAGCAGCGCTTTTGCCACCTGCGCCGCGGCCATGGCCAACCTTGCGAGCCCTGCCGCCGGCGTGTATCTGCTGGTGCTGACACCGACCTGGATCGGCAATGGCCGCGCCGCGACGCTGCTCGGCGAAGTCGGTGCATGCAACCGCAACGTCGAACAGCCGGCGGTGCGGGCCCGCCTGCTCGCCGTCAGTGCGCCGCAGGGCGCCACCGACAGGACGGCGCGCAACCTGGTCGCACACGCCCTGCTGGCGCCCGACGATCCGGCCGCAGTGCTCAGCCACGCGGCGGCGGCGGAAGTGCCCAGCGGAGCGCTGCGCTTGATCGGCTGGTGGCCGGCCAGCAGCGTGCCGACGCTCAGCGCCGACGACCTGCCGCTCGCTCTCCTGCGCATCGACCAGAACGCAGACGTGGTCTGGCTCGATGGCGCCGCCGCACGCCGCCGCATCGCGCCACCGCCGGGATTCGCCGGCGACACCTTCTGGCGCAATTCGCACGCCCTTGAGATGGAAGCTTTCGCTCGCCAGTTCGTCGATCAGCTTGCCGACGAGGCGGCGCTCCCGAAGAAAGATCGGAACGCAGCCGGCGCCGCGGCCTTTGTCGCGCTGCCACCGCTGGCGCTGCTGAACAAGGCGCAATTCGACCTTCTCGTCGCCTTCTTCGCAACTTCGCTTGCCCTGCCCAAGGAGCCGTTCACCGTCGATCGCGGCGAATTCGTGCAAGCCCTGCGCGAGGGGCTGGACGACGCCACCGGCTCGCTCGCCGGCGCTTCGGCGGCAGTGCTGCACATGCGCGGCAGCGATCGCTATCTGTTCCGCCTGCGCTACCGGCACAGGACGACGATCGTCGAGACGCTCGGTGACGAGCGCTCGTCGAAACGGCTCGCCAGCCTCGCCGGTCATACCCTGCACGACAAGAGCGCCGACGCCACGAAACGTTCGCTCGCCGCGTCGGTGCTGACCCAGGCCCCGAACCGGACCCGGCGGGCGCCGAAGGGCTGACCGGAAACGCTGCCAGTCGCACGATGAACGCTCCTCCCGCGCTCGCCATCGCCCGTTTGCGTGGCCACGCAGCGCTGCGCGAACCGATCATCGCGCGACTGGCAGCAGAAGCGCTGGCGAGCGAAGTGGCCAGCGCTCTGCCGGCACTGCCGCCGCAATCGGTGCTGATGGTGCGTCGACTGGCGCTGGCCGTTCCCGGACTCGATCTGACACGCTTACCGGAGAGCAGGGTTCGCCAGGATACGGCGCGTGCCGCCCATGCGCTGCTCACCGACGCTTACCGGCGGGCAGCTCGCCCGGCTTGCGAAATGGTCTCCGGGCAGTGCGCCGCCGTTCTCTTCGGCGACGAGGCGGAGTTGCTCGCCTGCCTCGCACGGGATGCGCTGAGTGGCCGTCTTGACGCCTGGTGGTGGCGGACCTTGCTCGGCGAACGCTACCCTGACTGGAGCACCGCCTGGCGCGACCGACCCGCGGCCACGACGGCCGCCTTGCGCCTGCTCACGCGCGCCGGGCTTGCCGCCCGGACAACGGCCGAACTGCGCGCGAGGGGAGTGGAAATCGATCGCTTGCCGGACGCAGTGCCGCCCAACGACGCTTCCGAACGTTCCGACCGGCCCGCGGCGACGGGCGACGGCCGGCTGCCGATGCGGACCCAAGCCGCCGCACTCGGACGCCCGTCCGCAGATGGCGTCGTGCCGGAACGGCAAGGACCGCTTCCCGCGGCCCACGTGTCCGCCGACCTCCCGCTCGCTGCCCCCGCAGTCGTTGCACCGCGGACGCCGCTGTCGCCGAAAGCAGCAACCGAATTGCCGGGCGCCGGCCCGCCGGCGGTCGAGCCGGGCAGCGCCATCGTGACTCCGGCCCTGCTGCGGTCAGCAATCCCCTCCGCGGCATCGCCTGCATCCGTCGCACTGCCGCACGCCTCGCCCGCCCCCCGCGGCGACGCCCCGAGCCCGTCAGCGAACGCGCGCGCGGCGGCGGGCGACGCCGTCGCACCCCGGCCCGCGCCCGCCGACGACGGCTCCGCCAGCAGCCACCATTCGGCCACTCCCGTTCGGCCAGCGACGGCCAGCTGCGGTTCCCAGGAGGAGCCCCCGACCGCCGACGACACGGCGCTCGTGTCGACGGTCGGAACCACCGGTCGCGACCCGCCGTCCGTGGTCTGCGGAACGGCAGCAGCGGGAATGGGCCTCGCCGCCTCTCCTCCAGGCAGCGAAGAGAAATCGCGGCCTCGCCGACGACCGGCCGACCGCCTCGCCCGCGTTGTCGCCAAGATCGTTCCCGGCACCAAGGTGGCCGCTCGTCCACCCGACGAGTCCGACGACGAAGTCTCCGCCTTCCCGTTGGCCAGCGCTCCGCAGGCGATCAGCAGCGGCTACGGCCGCCTGCTCTTCCTGGTCAACCTGCTGCTCGACGACGGCCTTTACCCGGATTTCACGCGCCCCACCGAGCGCGGCTTCCCGGTGCCGATCTGGCGCCTGCTGGCCCTGCTCGGCAGCGCTCTGGCCGGACCGGCGCTACGCGGCGACGCAATCTGGGGACTGCTCGATCGTCTGGCCGCCGAACTGCCGACCGGTGACGACTGCGCTTTCGACCGCGTCTGGCCGATCCCTGCCGCTCCCGCCCGCGGACATTTTCGCCCGCCGAGCGAGCCGCATCGCCAGCACCTGCATCGGACACCGCGACGCGGCTTCGCGCGCTGGCTGGCGCGCTACCAGCTATCACTGCGCGCGCGCCTGGCGCAGTCGCTGGCGATTCCGCCGGCGCTGGTCGGCAACGCCCTGCGACAGCAGCGCGGAAATTCGCTGCTATGGGTTTCGGCGGCGGAGATCGTCGTCGTGCAAGCACTCGACGAGCACCCGGTCGCCTGGCGGCTCGCCGGTCTCGACCGCGACCCCGGCTATCTGCCGAGCGCCGGCCGCAAGCTCCGTTTTGTCTTCGATTGAGTGGCCCGACGCTGATGAAACCGAACGACCTCGAAGAGAACGGCAGCGACCGCGACGGCAGCACCGCCGAGGGTTTCCGCCCGCTGCTGCTGGCCGCCGCCTGGCGCATCGCCGCGACCGCCCGCGAGACGCTCGACGAGGAACTCGCCGAGCGTTTCGGCTTCCTCGACGATTACGCCGCGGCTTTCGAGGCACACCCGGATTCGTCCCCGCACCATCCGCTGGCGGCGCTGGCGGCGGTCGCCGGCTGGCCGGCCAGCACCCTCGAGGTCTGGCTCGCGCACGGCCTGATCGAGGAGGATGCGCGCTTCGGCCCGGTGTTCCAGGCGCTCGATTCCGACGCGGCAGCGAACCGTCCCAGTCTGGCACTGATGCAGTCGTGGTGGGGAACGCAGCCACGCGAAGGTTTGCGCCCGGCATTGCGCGCGCTGCTCGAACTCGGTCTGCTGCGTCCCTGTGTGGCGACCGCGACGCGCAGCGAGGCGCTGTACGAGGTCGAGGAGAACTGCTGGTCAGCGGCGCGCGGCGAGGCTCCGACCGAGCCACTGCCGGGTGTCCGCCTGCAGGCGCCGGAACTTGCGCCGCAACTCGACGAACTGGTGCTGCCGCCGGAGCTGTGTCGCGAGATCGAAGCGCTGACACCGCGTCTGGCCCGGCTCGGCGGCACGCTGATCGTGCGCGGACCCGAGCACAACGGCCGCGGCAGTCTGCTCGCCGCACTCGCGCGCCGGGAGGGACGGCAGATCCTGCTGATCGAGTGGCCGCTGCCGACGGGCGATGCGCCGCCTTGGCTGGGGGCCTTTGCCACCCTTGCCGAAGCGCGCCCGATCGTGCGCCTGCGCGTCACGCCGGGCGAACGTCAGCGCCTGCCGCGGCTGGCCGGTTACCATGGCTGGCTCGGCGTCGTCTGCGGCGACGAGGATGCCATCGAGGAGCCACCGGCACCGGCGCGCAGCCTGCGGCTGCCACTGCCGGACGCCGCACTGCGCGCGCGACTGCTGGCAAGCGCCGCGCCAGCGCGCGACGAGGCGGCGCTGTCTGGACTTGCCGGCCTGCTGCATCTTTCTTCCGGGCACCTGGTGCGAGCACTTGCGCAGCGCGTCGAGGCCAGCGACTCTTTGCCCGGCCAGGCGTCTGCCCTGCGCGAGGTGGCGCTGGCGGGCGGTTCGGCCGAACTCGACAGCCTCGCCCGCCGCCTCGACACACGCGGCGCGGAGTGGAGCGCGCTGGTACTCGACACCGAATTGCGGCGCGACCTCGCCAGCCTCGAGGCGCGCTGCCGCCAGCGCGACCGCCTGCGCGACGCCTTGCCCGCAGCCTTCGCGGCACGGCTCAACGCCGGCGTCCGCGCGCTGCTCGCCGGACCGTCGGGCACCGGCAAGACGCTCGCCGCGCAGGTGCTCGCCGAGCGCCTCGGCGTGCCGCTCTACCGCCTCGACCTGTCGTCGGTGGTCAGCAAGTACATCGGCGAAACCGAACGCAACCTGCACCGGTTGCTCGGCGCGGCAGAAGCGCTCGACGTGATGCTGCTGCTCGACGAAGGCGACGCGCTGCTCGCCCGGCGCACCGCCGTCGGCAACGCGCACGACCGCTACGCCAACCTCGAAACCAACTTCCTCCTGCAACGCCTGGAAAGCCACCGTGGCCTGGTACTGGTCACGACCAATGCGCTCGACCGCATCGACAGCGCTTTTCTGCGCCGCTTCGACGTGCTGCTGAACTTTCGCCTGCCCGAGTTCGACGAACGCCTCGATCTCTGGCACGCGCACCTGCCGCCAACGCACGCTGTCCCCGCGGCGATGCTCGAACGCATCGCCGAGGCGTGCACCCTCTCCGGCGGGCAGATCCGCAACGTCGTGCTCGCTGCCACCTCGTCGGCACTGGCGCTCGACTGCGCGGTCGACGACGAAATCCTTGCCGACGCGCTGCGGCGCGAATACCGCCGCAGCGGCGGCCTTTTCCCGCTCGCGCGCTGATGGCCATGCTCGCCCTGCGCGCACCACCGCGCCGCATCGCCAGCCCGAAGAGCGACCCGCGCTTCGTTGCCGTGACGCAGCAGGTACAGAGCGGCGCGGCGCGACTCAAGCAGCACGCTCCGGCTGCGCGCAAGGCGCAGGAGGCTTCGCGCTCGGCCAAGGCGCCGGCCAACGAACGACTCGCGGGAGCCAAGGCAAAAGTGGTCGATTCGCTCAAGGAAGCGCCGACCCCGAAACCGCAGCCGACCTCGTTCAAGGCGCTGCTGCGCGCCGAGATCGACAAGGCGATGCCGAAGACGCTCGGCGATACCGAAAAGTTCATGGACGGCGGCCAGTCCGGCGCGATGAAGGGATCGCTGCAGGGCAACGTCGGAGCGCAGAAGGCGGCTGCGGCCGGCCCGGTAGACCAGGCCAGCAAGAAGAACCCGGATCCCGGCAGCGTCCCGGCGCAGCCGTCGAGCGCACTGCCCGCCGAGCCGACACCGCAGAAGCCGGCGGTCGCCGCCGGAGAAGGGATGCCACCACCGGCGACGCCGGCCGAGGTCTCGCTCGATCAGTCCAAGCAGGATACCGCGCAGGCGCTGAAGGACGAGAAAATCAAGCCGCAGAGTCTGGGCCGCGCCAATGACCCGCGCTTCAGCGCGGTGGCCAGCGCGCAGGCGCAGGTGGCCAGCCAGGCCGACAAGGCCCCGGCCGGCTTCCGTGCCAGGGAGGCGTCGGTGCTTTCGGGAGCGCGTGCCCAGGCTGGCGGCATCGCGGCGCGCGGCAGCCTGCTGCTGGCCGGCACGCGCGGACGCGGCAACGCACAGGTGCTCACTCGCCAGCAGCAGCAGGCGGCAAGGGAAGAAGCCGAGCGGCAGAAGGTGGCGGCAAACATCGAAGGCATCTTCGCGCGCACCAAGACGCGCGTCGAGGCGAAGCTGGCAACGCTCGACAGCGAGGTGGCCGCCCTCTTCGACCCCGGCGTCGATGCGGCGCTGGCAGCGATGAAGTCCTTCGTCGATGACCGCATCTTCAAGTACAAGCTCGAACGCTACCTGACGATCCCCGGCCTCGGCCTCGCACGCTGGCTGCGCGACCAGGCGCTCGGACTGCCGGAAGAGGTCAATGCCTTCTACGCGCAGGGCCGGCAGGTATTTCAGGCAGCGATGGACCGGCTGATCGACCAGGTCGCCAACCTCGTCGAAACCCGTCTGGCACAGGCCAAGGCCGAGGTCGACCGCGGCCAGGCAGAAATCAAGGCCTACGTCGCGAGTCTGCCGGCCAACCTCAAGGCAGCCGGCGACGCCGCCGCGAAAGCGGTCGGCGACCGTTTCGCCGAACTTTCGCAGAGCATCGACGCGAAGAAGGAGGAACTCGCTTCGAGCCTGGCGCAGAAATACAAGGAAGCCTTCGACAAGGCCGACGAAGCGCTGAAGGCGATGCAGGACGAGAACAAGGGCTTGCTGCAGCAGTTCGCCGAGAAGCTCGGCGAAGTGGTCAAGGCGCTTCTGGAATTCAAGGCCAAGCTGATGGGAATCCTCAAGAAGGGCCAGGAAACCATTCAACTCATCCTCGACGACCCGATCGGCTTTCTCGGCAACCTGATCGCGGCGGTCAAGGGCGGTTTCAACGCCTTCGTCGCCAACATCTGGACGCACCTCAAGGCGGGATTCATGAAGTGGCTGTTCGGCGCGCTCGGCGAAATGGGAATCACCCTGCCGACCGACCTCAGCCTGCCGTCGATTCTCAAGCTGGTGCTCGACGTGCTCGGCATCACCTATGACCGGATGCGTGCCAAGGCGGTCAAGCTGATCGGCGAGCGCGCCGTCAGCGTCATCGAGAAGGCCGTCGAATACATCAAGGAACTGATCACCGGCGGGCCGGCCAAGCTCTGGGAGAAGATCAAGGAGGATCTCGGCAACCTCAAGGAAATGGTGATCGACGCCATCCAGGACTGGCTGATCACCACCGTCATCCAGCAGGCGGTAACCAAGGTGGTGTCGATGTTCAACCCGGCCGGCGCCATCGTGCAGGCGGTCATTGCGATCTACAACGTGGTCATGTTCGTCATCGAAAAGGCGCAGCAGATCATGGCGCTGGTCGAGGCAGTGGTGAATTCCGTGTACGCCATCGCGACCGGCGCGATCGGTGGCGCGATCAGCTGGATCGAGAAGTCGCTGGCCAGCGCGATTCCCGTCGTCATCGGCTTTCTCGCCCGCCTGCTCGGCCTCGGCGGCATCAGCAAGAAAATCCAGGAGTTCATCAGGAAAGTCCAGAGCAAGGTCGACGCCGCGATCGACAAGGTGATCGCCAAGGTGATCGCCAAGGTCGTCGGGGTGGTGAAGAAACTGTTCGGGAAAGCCAAGGCCGGCGCGCAGAAGTTGCTGGAATGGTGGAAGAAGAAGCGCCCCTTCTCGGGAGGTGGTGAGGACCACGCGCTGCACTTCGACGGGAGCAAGGGTAGCGCCAAGCTGATGGTGCACAGCAAGCCCAGCACGCCGAAGGTATTCGTGCAGGAATTCGTGAACATCAAGGGTACGGCGAACGATATCGCCGCTGTCAACGCGGCCGACGCGAAGATCCTTAAGACTCAGTCCGAGCTGTCTGCTGCCGAGAAGAAGGAGGACGAGACCGCGATGACGAAGTTGTCGGCACGGCTCGACAGCGAACTCGACGAGATGACCACTGCGCTGAAAAAGCTCCTCGCCGCGGGCGACAGCGAGGGCAGCGAGGCAAACCCGCTGATGATCGACTATCCGAAGCGCCGCGCCTCAGCCTATCCAACACTCTACGCCGGCCCACGCGTCGGCACCGGCACGCCGCTGCGCCAGCCTTGGCTTGCTGCACAGGTGGGTAAGTCGAACGCCGCCGCAAGGGTCGGTCTGCTCGCGCTGGCCGGCAAGAAGCTTGCCAACAACGCCGGCTTCAAAGCCTGGACCGGTCCCGTCGAGGCCTATTCGCCGATGTCAAAAAAATCGCTCGGCAGCGGCGAGCCGGTCGGTCTATCACCCCAGTTCGCATCGTTATCGACGGGGATGCTGCTCACCTACGGCAAGAAGGAGGGCACGGGCGGCGGCGGGAAGATCAATGACCGCTTCAAGCCCTATGGCTTCGTGCCATCCAGCCAGGGCGGCGAAGGCATGGATGGCGACCACGTGCTCGAGCGCCAACTCGGCGGACCCGATTCGCTCGACAATCTCTGGCCGCTCGACCGCAGCGAGAACCGCAGCAGCGGTGCGACAGTGAAGAACATCCCGGTCAAGCTCGGCAACACGACGATGACCGTGCACGAAGCTCGTCAGAGCAAGAAACTCAAGAGCAAGCCGGCGATTTTCCTGCTCGTACGCAGCACCAAGGGATGACCGCGGTCCGCGTCTCCTGTCTGATGCCTACCCGCGCGCGGCACGAGCTGCTGCCCACCGCGGTCGCCAACTTTCTGGCGCAGGAATTTGCCGACGCCGAGCTGCTGATCGTCAGCGAGGACGGCGTCCCGGACAGTATCGCGCCGGCCCTCGCCAGCGGCCGCGTGCGCCACATACCCTGCCCGCCTAGCCTCAGCCTCGGCGCCAAGCGCAATTTCGCCTGCCAGGCGGCGCAGGGGGAGTTGCTGGCGCACTGGGACGACGACGACTGGTACGCTCGCGACCGCCTCGGCCGACAGGTGCAGGCCTTGCTGGCGAAACCCGGCAAGGCCCTGTGCGGGTCCAGCCGGGTCTATTTCCGCGATTTGTCGGGCGAGCGTGCCTGGGAGTATCGCTACCAGGGCAACCGTCAGCCGTGGCTGTGCGGCGCAACGTTGCTCTACCGGCGCGAATTCTGGCTCGCGCATCCCTTTCCCGACCGCTCGATCGGCGAGGACAACCATTTCGTCTGGTCGGCCGACGCCGCCGAAGTGATTGACCTCGCCGATTCGGCCCTGTGCATCGCCAGCGTGCACGCGGGCAACTCCAGCCGCAAGGACACCACCAGCGCCTGGTGGACGCCGGTCCCGCGCGCGCGTATCGACGCCCTCATCGCGCAAGCGGCGGCGACCCCGACAAGCGCCCGGATCGACCGCCCACGCGCGACGCTGGTGCTGGCGGGCGGCATCGGCGACGTGCTGCGCTGGGCGTCGCTGGTGCCGGTGCTCGACGCTGCCGGCTACGCCGTCGATCTGCTGCTGGCCGCGGACTACCCGGACTGCGCTGCGCTGTTCGCTGGCGCGCGCGGCGTCGATCGTGTGTTGCCGGCCGATCGCGCGCGCGCGCAATACCTGCCCGCCGGTGAAGCGCCACCGGAACTGGCGGTATTCGCCTACTGGGCGACGCCTTTCGCCGCACATCTGCCGGCGGCCCGCCAGCTCCTCGCCGACCCGCGGCGCTGGCGAGAGCACGGTGATCCGGCTTGCGCTGCAGCCATCGCCCGCGAACTCGGGTGGCCGGGGCCGCTGCCGGTGCCGCCGCTGGCGCCCGCGCTGCACGCCGGCGGTGACGAGATCGAAGCTGGAACGCTGGCCGTGCACGCGGGCTGCAAGCCCGGCTGGCCGTGGAAGAAGTGGCACGGCTACGGCGAACTGGCGAAACATTTCGCGTGCGTGTTGCGCGTCGGCACTGCCGCCGACGAAGACACCGCCGACACCTACTTCGCGACGCCGATCCGCTGGCCGGCGCACGTGCGTGACGCCACCTCGCCGCGCCCGCTGGCCGATAGCGCACGCCTGATCGCCCAGTGCGCCGCGCTGGTCGCCAACGACTCGGGTCTGATGCACCTCGCCGCGGCACTCGGCGTGCCGACCCTGGGAATCTTCGGCCTGACCAGTCCGGCGCGGGAGGCGATGCCCTGGCCCGCGATGCATAGCCTCAGCGGCGGCCTCGCCTGCGAACCGGCGTGCCGCACAGAACCCTGGGGCCGCCGCGACTGCCGACAACGGCTCGAGTGCCTGAAGCGAATCGAACCACGGCAGGTGGCGCAACGCCTGCTGGAGATCGCTCCGGCACTCGGCCAGACAGCCGCGCCGTCGGCGCACGCCGAGCCGCTTCTGACGCCGCCCAAGCCGCCTCCGCCTGCCCCTCTGCCGCTGGCAATCCGGCTTGGCGGTGGCTTCGGCGATCTCCTGCTCGCCGGCCGCATCGTCGAGCTGCTCTGGCAGCTCTCCGGTTACGGTCACGTCAGCACGTACAGCGATCGCCCCGAGCTGGCGCAGCAGGCGCTGGGCGGTCGCGGCCTGGTCAAAGTGTCGCATTCGCTGCGCGAGTGGCCGAAAGCGAGCGGGGTGCGCGTCGAGATCACCCAGTTCGTGCGCTTTTTCGATCAACCCGAGCGTTGGCGAAACACGCACCCCGCGCTCGCCGAATTGATTGCCCGCTCGCACGAACGCATTGCCAGCGTACGCGGGCTGGTCGACCGCCATCCTCATCTCGACGGCTTCTGGGCACGCCTGAACCAGGCCGGCGGTCGCCGACGCGGGGAATCGCTGGCCTGGAGCGCCGGCTTCGATTGCCAGACTCCCGGCCCGCTAGCGTGGCGCGCGACGCATGAGGCAGCACTGTGCCTCGCGCTCGACGAAGCCGACGTCGGGCCACTCCGGCATCTGAGCGCTGCCGGCAACCCCTGGATCACCGTGCATGACGGGTTCGACACCAGCGCCCAGGTGCGCCCGGGGCAGTCCGTCAAATGCTGGCCGCTCGCCCACTGGAGCGAACTGGTGCGTGCCCTCAAGGCAGTGCGGCCGGAGCTTCGCATCGTGCAGATCGGCGGCAGCAGCAGTCGCCCGATCCCTGGAGTGGATCAATGCCTGATCGGCGGCATCCGGCTGGGCGAGGCCCTCTGGCTCGTGCAGGGCGCGGAACTGCACATCGATGGAGAATCGGGACTCGTACACGCGGCGTACGCGCTCGGCACTCCGTCCGTGGTCCTCTTCGGTCCCACCGACCCCGCCTTCTTCGCTTACGCCGGCAACATCAACCTCGACGCCGGGGTCTGTACGCCCTGCTGGTGGAGCACTCCGGACTGGATGGCACGCTGCCCGCGCGGCCTTTCCGAGCCCGCCTGCATGGCGGCAATCACTCCCATCAGCGTACGCGACGCGGCGCTGCGCCTGCTCGAACGCTGCGAGGGGGAGCTTGCAAGAATTCCTTCGCTGACTCTCCGCCCGACCGCCAGCGCGGTCTGGGCACCGCCGACGCCTCGCGCCACTGCGCTCCTCGCCGCACTCAGCGGGCACGCCCAACTCGTCGACGAACGGGACGGGCACGCGCGCAGCCGACATACCGGTTGCCATGTGCACGCGACCAAGCGCTGGGAATACGCTTTCGCCGTGACTGCCCTCGGCATCGGAGAAGCTGACGTCGGCGACCGGCCGTTGCGCATCGCCGACCTCGGCTGCGGCCGTGGCGCACTGGGCCCCTGGCTGGCATCGCAAGGCCACGCCGTCGTCGGTTACGACCGCGACTTCGCCTGGGATGGCAACGGCGAGGCCGCCCGGCATTTCCTCCACTGGGCGGCTGACCAGGGCTTTGCAGCGCGGCCAGCGACTCTCTACTCGCTGCCGACCGCCAGTGGCGACAGTGCCGAAGGTTTCGACGTGGTAATGATGATCTCCGTACTGCAACATCTCGCACAACCGGCGCTCGCGCTGCGCGAGGCTCTCCGCATCCTCAAACCCGGTGGCCGGCTGGTGCTCAGTTTCGATCTGGCGTGCGTGCCGGAGGCGCTCGAAGACCGGCACCATCGCCGCTCGATCGTCAGCCCGTCGCGCCTCGCCACCTGGCTCGGACTGCCGGAATCCAGCCTCGGCCTGAGCGCATCCGCGATCGAGCGATCCGCCGACGACCTGCAGGCAGCTGGCGTTGCCGGCATGCCACGGGGGCTGACAGTCGGCGGACTATGCCTGGTGAAAGTGGTGTGAGTTCATTCCAGAGGCAGTGATTGCCC
Organism: Accumulibacter sp.; assembly: GCF_023806565.1. Taxonomy (GTDB): domain Bacteria; phylum Pseudomonadota; class Gammaproteobacteria; order Burkholderiales; family Rhodocyclaceae; genus Accumulibacter. The sequence goes on from NZ_JAMTDV010000066.1 coordinate 139,047, forward strand.
TGACTATCCCGGTCGATCGGCGGCAGCGATCGGCACCATCCGTCACGGTTGGGAGAAAGCTCCGCATTGTGCCGGCGGCGGTTGGCGCCAGGCCGGATTCAAGAGTCGTGCACGTGGTCTCGAGCAGGAGGGTAATCACGGACCTCGGCGAAGACCTGCCACGGAAGGACCGGCGCAGTGTGTAGTCCACAGGGGAGGTATGCATGACGAATGCTCGACGAGTTGCATCCGATGAAGGTAGCGCGGGCATTCGCGAAGATGCCATCGGCCGTGACGCGAGCGAGGGACAGCGACGCCGGGTACTCACGGCGCAGGGGATCATTCCCGCCATTTGCACCATGACGCATTTCCCACGCCTTGCTGCGTCCCGCGCCGTGCGTCAGCGGCCGGCGGCTACGGCACGCGCCGGTACTTGCCCCAAGCGCTCCAGCTGAACACCAGCAGGCCCAGCCAGATCAGTCCGAAGCTGAACACTTGAGCCATGTGCAGTGGCTCGCCGAAGATCCGGATCGCAGTGACAAACTGCAAGGTCGGATTGATATACATCAGCATGCCGAGAGTTGCCAGATCGAGCCGCTGCGCCGCTGCGGCGAAAGCGATCAGTGGCAGCGCAGTAAGGACGCCGGCGCCGATCAGCAGGCAGGTGGTCGTCAGGTCGTGCCCGGTGAACACTGGATGACCATTGCCGGCCTGCCACCAGGCGTACAAGACACAGGCCGGCAGCATCGCCAGCGTTTCCAGCCACAGGCCGGATACCGCATCGACCGGCAATTGCTTGCGCACCAGCCCATAGGTACCAAAGGTGCCGGCGAGGAACAAGGAAATCCAGGGGAGACTGCCGACCGCGATCACCTCGTTCACGATCGCCGCCAGCGCCAGTACGACCGAAAAGCACTCCATCCGGTTCAGGCGTTCCTTGAGCACGACCAGACCGAGCAGGACATTGACCAGCGGCGTCAGAAAGTAGCCGAGACTGGAAGCGACCACCTGCCGATTGGCGACGGCCCACAGGAAGACCAGCCAGTTGCTGCCGATCAGCAATGCGGCCATGGACAGCATCGACAACTGCCGCCAATTCGCGAAAACGGCGGCGACCCGTTGCCATTGCCGACGCAGTGTCAACAGCAGGCCGACGAAAACGAAAGCCCAGACGGCACGGTTGCTCAACACGTCGATCGGCGAAACGTGCGCCAGCTGGCGGAAGAACAGAGGAAAGAATCCCCAGATCCCGTATGCGATCAGACCGAACGCTACGCCGGCCAGGTGGCGCCTGCCGCGCATGATTTCAGGTCTCCCGCTGCGCGCTTCCGCTCCGGTCCACCGGAAGCGTGCGCAGATACGGCAGGTCGAGAGGAGACGAGCGCAGAGTCTGTCGCGGGCGGTGGCCCCGCGCGGGAGCCGTCAGCGTACGGCAGCGCGGCGCCGGGTCACGACTCGGCGCGCTGGCAGACGACATTCAGCTCTCGGCAAACACCCAGGATGCGCGTGACCAGCGTCGACGTGGCCGAGGTCGTGACGCCGGGATGGGCGGTTGACACGATCAGTTGCGAGAGATCTTCCCCGAGCGTACTCACCTGAATGCCGCCGATCTGAACGCCATCGGTGAACTCGATCGAGCGCCTGGCATCGTCGATGCGCGTCACCCGGACTTCAGTGCTCCTGCCCAGCAGACGCTTGATGGTGTCGAAGACCTTGTCTGGCGAGACTTCGACGATCACCGTCGCGACATCATAAGCGGCGCCGGTGGCCGGCGCGAACTGCGACATCTGTTCGATGCGTCCGATCGCTCGCCGCGCCAGGAACAACGCCTGTGCTTCGGCAGACCCGCACAATCCTGACAACAGACTGCCGGCCAGCAGACAGTGCAACAACCTCGATCGCTTCATTTCCGCTCTCCCGTCGAAATGTTTCGCGGCCACCTTGCCGCGGGCGCCAGGCAGATGCCCGTGTCGAGCCGGCTTCGGCCTGAACCGATTGGCGTCGATGGCCCGATGTCGCACGTCTGGCCTGGACGCCAAGGCTGCGCCATGCGGCGCCGGACGGCAGGCACCGCTACCGCCGGCCAAGCACCATCGGCCACCTATGGACTGCACTCCGGCGACGGGTTCAGGCCCTCCTTGTCCAGCGCCAGCGACGCATTGCCCTTGGCATACGTGATGACCCAGATGCTGTCGAAGTCGTTGTCCTTCCAGTCGGGCGGACTCTTGACTCCCAGTTGCCTGGCGAGCGGAGGAATCGCGCTGTGCTCCCACACCAGCAACACGGTACCGGTCTTTTTCTGCACGTCGGCGCTGACATCGCGATAATTCCTGGCGTCGAACTTGCTGTTCACCGTCAGGTTGTGCCTGATGGCAAAAGGAGCGACCGTCTGGAACATCCTTGCGTGGCCCGTCGATGTGCCGAGGCTCAGCGACGGCACATAAACATAATTTGGCTTGTTGAACTTTTCGTAGAGGACCGCCGGCAGTTGCCGGGAACGGTTCTCCCCCTGGCAGGACAGATGGTCACCCCTTGCCGGTTTCTCTCCGTGCCGAATGATGACCACTTTCAGGTTGGCGTCGGGCACTGCGCGGGCGATTCCAGGGAGAGAGAGGATCAACCAGACGATGCCGGCAGAAATGCAGTGCAGAATACGGTGAGCCATGCGAGTTTTCCTTCTAGTAAGCCGCGATGATGAAAGCGAGCAGGATCTCCCCGTGGGCAGCCACAGCAACCAGCGACCGAACCGTCAGGCCGAGTTTGCCTCGACAGCCTTGCGCAAGGCATCGAGCTCGGCTGGCCCGATGGTGTCGGCAAGCGGCACGTCGTTCTTCTCCTGAAATTCATTGAGCGCAGAACGCGTGCCCCTGCCACAGATTCCATCGATCGTACCACGGTGTGGATTCAGGTATGTCAGATACGATTGCGCTGCCCGAACCCTCAAGTCCCGAAAGGCACCGGCCTGGCATTTTGCGTAATTGGCCGCGAGTCCGGTATCGTAGCTTGCTTCTAATCTGAAGTTCCCTCCTATCACCCAAGTCGTGACAGCGCCAACCCGTTGTATTTCCC
>NZ_JAMTDV010000067.1 GCF_023806565.1 Accumulibacter sp.
AGGCGATTTCGGCGGCGACGCGAAGCCGTCTGCATTGGGTGGAAGCCGGTCGCCGGCTATCGGGGCGCAGCCGTCCGCCGGTTCCGGCCTCGGCGGCAGGAAGAAATCCCTTGGCTGTCGACGCAGATGCACGACGATTGCCCGCAGCAGCTTGCGCCACTGGGCGTCGGTGACCCGTCGGGAGCGCAGCGCGACATGCAGCGCGAGCGCAAAGCTGACGGTGAGGTTGGTGAAGCCGATCGCGGCAACCCCGAGCACAGCCCACGCGAAGAGCCACGGATCGGGCGCGAAATCGAGACCGACGAGCGCAATGCCGATGAATGCCGACGAAAAGGCGACGTGACGGATGTCGATCGGCAATCCGACGAGCAAGCCGAAGAGCGTCGTCCCGCCGAGCAGAAAGCCGAACAGGAGGTTGCCGGCGAGCGCCCCGAGGTTGTCGCCGACGTAGACGGCAACGTGCCGCATGCGCGCTTCCCCGAGCAGTCGCTTCGGCCAGGCGAGTTGCAGGAGTCGCTCGGGGATGCGATGGTAAGCGGCGTAGTTGTCGTAGTAGCCGCTGATCAAGCCGGCAATGAACAGGCAGACACCGGCGATCGCGGCGTAGAAAACCGCCCCGCTGGCGATCAGGCTCTGCTCGTCGAGCAGGTGCTCCGCTTTGTCGACGGTGGTGAAGTGCTCCCCGCTGATGCCGAAGATGGCGAAGGCGATGAGCGCGGCGAGGGGAACGGCGATGCAGACATTGCCGAGAATTGCGACGATCTGGCTGCGACAGGTGCGCGCGATCAGATCGGTCAGCGCCTCGAGGTCGCCGAGCTTGCCGCCGGCTTCGCTGATGCTGGCGGCGATGGCGTTGGCGGTCATCGCCGGTTGCTTGGTGGCGACGGTTCCATGCACGATGTGAATCAGGCAGAAGCCGAGCCCGTAGTTCAGGCAGAACGCGATGGCACCGGTCAGCGGCGGCATCTGCACCTTGGCGAGCAGGATCTTCAAACAGGCCATGCAGGCGATGACCAGACCACCGATCATCGCCGAACGCCCCATCGCCCAGTAGTCCAGCCTCGTCTCGGTGATGTAGTGCTCGCCGTGATGGCTGGCGTTGTCGGTTACTCGCAGCGCGATCAGTTCGGTGTTCTGGCGCCAGTGCCGCAGCAGATTGTTGCGCAGGCACTCGTCCCGCACCAGTTGGCAAAACAGGGCGACGATCGGGGCGTACGCCGAGTTTCCCTGCGGATCGGTGTGCAGCGCAGCGAGAATGTCGAGCAGGCGTTCGCAGCGCTGCAGCAGTTGCCGCAGGCGCTGCAGGTGATAGGTCAGGCGGATGCTGGTGCCATCTCTTGCGGCATGTCGGCGAACCCGTTCGATCACTTCCTGGCATTGCGCGAAAAACACACGCAGATGGCGGTCGTCGCATGCCGCTTCGACCCTTCGATCCCAGTGCTCCGGATAGGCGTCGAGGTAGGCGTTCATCTCGCGGTTTTGCGCGACGAAAGGAGATTCGTAGGTCTCCAGCGACGGCTCCAGCCGCAGCAGTTCCGGTTCGAGGCCGCAGGCGGCGATGCCGTACGAGAGGACGCGCAGGGAGCGCAGCAGTTCGCTCAATGCCTGCGGAAACGACTCGCTGGCTGGTGCCTCGTCAAAGCGGAGGGCTTCGATCAGTTGCCGCCAGACGTCCTCACCGACGCCGATCACCCAGTGGCGATCGCCGGGTCGGTCGAAGGTCTGGCGCAGTACCGTGCGCAACAGGCCGGGGTCCAGAACTTCCGGCAGCAGAGTGTGGCCGAGACGGCGAAACGCTTCGGAGACGAAACCGCTGTTGGGCAGGATGCCGGTCGCCGTGTACAGCTCGCCGTGACGGTAGGTGCGAAAGAGGGTGCCGAGCGCCTCACGCAAGGCAACGCGCAATTCTCGCTGGGTGCTCAGAATGTAGCAAAGCGCCTGCAGGTTGCGCCGGGCAGTCGCAAAATCTTCGGGATCGGCGGGTCGGATTTCATCGACCAGTAACGCCAGCAGGCGCGTCGGATCCGCGTCGGGGGCGGCAATGCGGGCGAGGAGCTGTTCCATTGCGACGATCGATCTCGTTCGGGAAGGGTCTGTACCAACTGCAAGGGACGCCGGCAGGAAGGTCACGCAAGTCATGACCACCCCATGTCGTCGATTACAATTCGGGAATCTTAGCAAACTATCGTGCCGGCAATTCCCATCGACTGGAAGACGCAGATGATCATCGTCCTGTCCCCCGCCAAGACTCTCGATTACCAGACGCCGACGATGCTCGAGGAGCACAGCCAACCGCTCTTTCTCGACCGTTCGCAGGAGTTGATCGAAGGTCTGCGCGAGCTTTCGCCGTCGCAGGTCGCCAGCCTGATGAAGATCAGCGACCCACTGGCGGTGCTCAACGTCACCCGCTACGCGGAATGGACACGGCCGTTCACACCCGGCAACGCCAGGCAGGCGGTGCTGGCTTTCCGGGGCGACGTCTACGAGGGGCTCGACGCAGGGTCATTGTCATCGGCCGACCTGCACTTCGCGCAACGCCACCTGCGCATTCTCTCCGGTCTCTACGGCGTGCTGCGTCCGCTCGACCTGATGCAGCCGTATCGCCTGGAAATGGGAACGCGCCTGAGCACCTCGCGTGGTCGTGACCTATACGCCTTCTGGGGTGGGCAGATCACCGACGCACTCAATTCCTCACTGCTCGAAGCGGGCGCGAAGGTATTGGTCAATCTCGCGTCGGAGGAGTACTTCAAGGCAGTCAGGCCGAAGAATCTGTCGGTCCCGGTGGTTCAGCCGGTGTTCGAGGACTGGAGTGGCGGCAGGTTCCGCGTCATCAGCTATTACGCCAAACGTGCGCGCGGTCTGATGGCGCGCTTTGCCCTTGTCAATCGCCTGCGCAATGCGGAGGGACTGCGGGATTTCGCCGTCGACGGATATGTTCATGCGGCGGATGCCAGCCGCGAGGGTGTCTGGGTTTTCCGACGCCGCCGGGAACTTATGGCAGCGCCCGTGGAGGGAATGCCGCGTTCCCCACGCTGACGTGGTTGCAGACGGCTTCGGGCCGGTGGCCAGATCGCCCGGGTCGGGGCAAGATCATCGCGAAAAAGCCGCGGCTGCAACGGTGCAGGCGGCCAGCAGCAAATTGACCGCCACCAGGCGTCGGATCTCGTTCAGCGCCGAGGCCGCGTCCGGCCAGGCAGCAGCTTCGCAATGGCGGCGCAGCCGCCGATGGACGATGCCGTAGACATACAGGAAGATGGCGGCCATCAGCGAACCGAGAACCGACATCAAGCGCCAGCCAATCGGTGCCATGGCGAATCCAGTATCGAGCAGCATGCTGCCGCCGCTTACCAATACGAAGACGACGGCAACTGCGGTGAACAGGAAGAACCGGTCCAGTGTTGCCCGCCAGAGAGGCAGGCGCTGTGCGGGTTCGAGCAGCCTGCCGGCGGCGGGGCGAAGGCAGAAATAGGCGAAGAACATGCCGCCGACCCAGACGACGGCGCTGCAAAAATGCACGAATATCAGCGCGTGGCGAAGCATATCCTGCAGTATAAGGCTCGACGGCCAGGATCGCGCAGGGGCCGTGTCGCTCCGTCTTTCATCGGCTGGTGATCCGTACGGCCGCTGCCTCGGCCGTGACGATCGCACACGGAAGGGAGACGCGGCGACGGCTGGCCAGTGCCAGCAACTGTCGGTCGCGGGTAATCAGCAGGTCGGCCCGACAGCGCTGCGCCAGGGCGAGAAACTTCTGATCGTCGGCATCGCGGCAGCGAGGCAGGCGACAATCCTCGCCGTCGCCGGCCGGACAGAGCGTGACGAAGTTGCAGTAGCCAGCCAGCAGCGCCTGCCGCGCCACACCATCGAGTGCGAAGCGCGGGTAGCCGCTGACCCGCTCGAGCTCGGAAAGGCAATGCCGGTCGGTGAAGCAGCAGAGCGATCCATCGTCGATCGCCCTGCGCAGGGCTCGCGTCCGCGCGTCCGCAAAATACAGGAGATCGAGAACGATATTGGTGTCGAGGACGGCACGCATTTCTCAGCCGCGCTGCAGGGTCTCCGCGACTTGGTCGGCGATCGCAAGGCTTGCGGTCAGACCTGGCGACTCGATCCCGAAAAGGTTGACCAGGCCGGGGATGCCATGCTCTGCCGGCCCCTGGATCAGGAAATCGGCTGCAGGCTCGTCGCGCCCGCTCACCTTCGGCCGGATGCCTGCGTAAGCGGGGACCAGCGCACTGTCCGGCAAGCCCGGCCAGTAACGGCGAATTTCGCTGTAGAACGAGTCGGCGCGCGCGGGATCTACGCGGTAGTCGAGCTGACCGATCGGCTTGCCGCGAACGGGATCCGGCAACCATTCGACGTCGGGGCCGAAGCGGGCCTGCCCAGCGAGGTCGAGCGTCAGGTGCACCCCCAGGCCGCCCGGCTCGGGCAGCGGATAGACCAGCCGTGAAAAGGGAGAGCGGCCGGTCAAGGCATAATAGTTTCCCTTGGCGTGGCGGTTGATCGGCAGCAGAGACTGCGGAAATCCGGCGAGCGCGGCGGCGACCTCGGGTGCCCAGAGGCCGGCGGCGTTGATCACCATGTTCGCCCGGAAGCGCAGGCTCTCGCTGCCGCCGCTTTCGAGGATGATGCCCGTGCGTTCGATCGATCCACCGCGCAGCGGGCAGTGCAGGACCAGCGACGCGCCGGCGCCTTCGGCGTCGCCGAGCAGCGCCAGCATCAGGCCATGGCTGTCGATGATCCCGGTCGAGGGAGAGAGCAGGGCGGCGGTACACTGCAGTTCGGGCTCCAGTGCGCGTGCCTCGGGCCCGCTCAGCATGCGCAGGTCCTCGACGCCGTTGAGTTGGCCCTGCTGCTGCAGCGCCAGCAGTCGATCCTCCTGGGCGGCCGAAGTGCCAACGACCAACTTGCCGCAACGCCGGTGGCTGACGCCGTGCGTCGCGCAGAAATCGTAGAGCTGCCGGCGCCCCGCGACGCACAGGGCAGCCTTCAACGAAGCCGGCGGGTAGTAGAGGCCGGCGTGGATCACCTCGCTGTTGCGCGCACTGGTTTCGCCGCCGAATGCGTCGTTGCGTTCGAGAATCACCGTCTCGATTCCGCGCAGCGCGAGCGCTCGTGCGCACGCCAAACCAACGACACCGGCGCCGATCACGGCAGCAGCAATGGTCTCCATGGCCCACTCCAACACGACAGCGCTGCATTGTAATGTCCCCTTCCGGCGATGTGGCGACGTTGAGGCGCTTTGCCTCGTCCGCAACGAATCGATAAACTGGTGGACGTCGTAACGGAACGGCTTGCCGCCGTCGAAGGATGCGTACCAACAACGTACCGAGCAAGGAAGAGGTAATCGCTGCGACTCGTCGCTGGCTGGAGCGCGCCGTGATCGGCCTCAACTTTTGCCCTTTCGCCAAGGGGGTCGTGGCCAGGGGACTGGTGCGTTACGTGGTCAGCGATGCGCGCGACGAGGAAGATCTGCTCGCCGACCTCGAGCGCGAATTGCAGGCACTGCTTGCGGTGCCGCCGGAAGAGGTCGAAACGACCCTGCTGATCCATCCATACGCGCTCGCTGTCTTCGACGATTTCAACAACTTTCTCGGTCTCGTCGATGTCCTGCTGCGTACGCAACGCTTGCGCGGCGTTCTCCAGGTCGCCAGTTTTCACCCCGATTATGTCTTCGTCGACACCGATCAGGAGGACATTACCAACTACACGAACCGTTCGCCTTTTCCGATCCTGCACCTGCTGCGCGAGGCGAGCCTCGACCGCGCAGTCGCCGCTTTTCCGGACGCGGCGGCGATCTACGAGCGCAACATCGAGACATTGCGCAAGCTGGGTGAGGAGGGATGGCGCGAGCTCGGCGTCGGCACGCCGCCGGATGGTGAAGAGTAGCGGCTGGGCCACCGTGCTCGTCGAAAGCCTAGACGATTGGGCTGGTCGCCTGCTTCCCGCCGCCGCGGCGGGCGACGAAGCCGACGCGCGCCTCGCAGGAACCCCGTATCGAAAGCAAGATGCGGCAGGGAATGGTCAGACTGCTGCGCGCCCGGGACAGCGAAACCTGATGAGGAGGAACGACCGATGCCGGCCATTCCGAGCATACCCGTTGCAGACCTTGCCCTGACGGCTGCCGACGTGCTGCGCTTCTGGTTCGACGAGACGAGCCGGGCGCAATGGTGGGTGAAGTCGGACGAATTCGATCGACGGGTCGAGGCTCGTTTCGGCCCGCTGCATGCCGCCGCAATGCGGGGCGAGCTGTACGCATGGCGCGTAAGTGCCGATGGCCGGCTCGCCGAAATCATCGTGCTCGACCAGTTTTCGCGCAACATCCATCGCAGTCTCCCGGCTGCCTTCGCGGGCGACGGAATGGCGCTGGTGCTTGCACAGGAAGCGGTGGCGGCCGGGCTCGACAGGGAGCTTGTGGCGACGCGCCGTGCTTTCCTCTACCTGCCATTCATGCACAGCGAATCGTTGCTGATGCAGGCGCTCTCGGTCCGCCTGTTCGCTGCACCGGGGATGGAGGAAAACCTCGACTTCGCGCGGCGACATCGTGCGATCATCGAACGCTTTGGGCGGTACCCACACCGCAATGCCATCCTCGGCCGACCGTCGACGGCCGCCGAGCTCGAATTCCTTCAGACACCTGGTTCGGCCTTCTAGACGAACGGGACAGGGAGCACGAAGTGGCTTATCAACAAATGCTGGACGTTGCTTGCCGTGGGCGCGGTACCGTCGAAATCACCGACGAGGTGGCGCGAATCGTGCGTGCTGCGGGAGTTGCGGTCGGCGTCGTCCATGTCTTCGTCCAGCACACCAGTTGTTCGGTCGTATTGACCGAGAACGCAGATCCTTCAGTCCGTCACGATCTCGAAACGCTGGCCGCCCGTTGGGCGCCCGACGGTGACCCGGCGTATCGACACGACGACGAGGGCGATGATGACATGGCGGCACATGGCCGCAACATTCTCGCCGGCGCCTCGGTGACTGTGCCGATCGCCAACGGCGAGATGCGTCTCGGCACCTGGCAGGGAATCTATCTCTGGGAGCACCGGACGATACCGCATCGGCGGCGGGTCGTCGTCACCGTCTTCTGATTCTTGCTACACTCTGCCGTCGAATCGTCTCGCGAGCACGCAAGGAGCATCAATGAAAATCGGATTCATCGGTCTCGGCATCATGGGGCGCCCGATGGCGCTCAACCTGCTACGGGGAGGACATCAACTGACCGTCTGGGCCCGCCGTGCGGCGTCAATGCAGCCCTTGCTCGACGCCGGCGCCTCCGGCGCCGACAGTCCGGCCGCGCTGGCCGGCGTCGCCGATCTGGTGATCTCGATGGTCGCCGACGCTCCCGACGTCGAGCAGGTGATGCTTGGCGAACAAGGGGTGGCCAGTGCCGGCCGGGCCGACCTCGTCGCCGTCGACATGAGCACCATCCGTCCAGCGGCGGCACGCGACATCGCCGCGCGTCTGCTCGCCCACGGCATCGAATTTCTCGATGCGCCCGTTTCCGGCGGCGAAGTAGGCGCCATCGCCGGAACCCTGTCGATCATGGTCGGCGGCAGCGCGGCAGCTTTCGCCAAGGCCGGTCCGGCCTTCGCCTGCATGGGCAAGAACATCGTGCATGTCGGTGACTCGGGTGCCGGGCAGGTGGCCAAGGCGGCCAACCAGATCGTCACCGGGGTCGGCGTGCTGACCGTCGCCGAAGCGCTCAACTTCGCCGCCAGAAGCGGAGTCGACCCGGCCAGGGTGCGCGAAGCGCTGCTCGGCGGCTTCGCCTATTCGAAGATTCTCGAGAATCACGGTCAGCGCATGCTCGACCGCAATTTCAAGCCCGGTTTCAAGTCGTGGATGCATCAGAAGGACATGAACATCGTCCTGCAGAGTGCGCACGAACTCGGCCTCTGCCTGCCGGTATCGGCAGCGACGGCACAGATGTACAACGCGATGGTCGGCTGCGGACTCGGTGAGGAGGATTCCATCGCCATTCTCAAGCTGCTCGAACGCCTGTCAGGCAGCGACGCCTGATGCGCCTCGGTTTCATCGGCCTCGGCACGATGGGGCGGCCGATGGCGCTGCACCTGTTGCGCGCCGGGCACCAGCTGGCAGTGTGGGCACGTCAGAGCGGAACGACCAGGCCACTGCTCGCAGCCGGCGCGATCGACTGCAGCAGCGCGGCGGAGGTCGCTCGCCGCGCCGAGGTGGTATTTACCATGGTTACCGGCGGCGCCGACGTCGAGCAACTGACGTTTGCCGGCGATGGCCTGCTGGCCGGGTTCGCGCCCGGCTCGATCCTCGTCGACATGAGCACCATTGCTCCCGAAACCGCCCGTTCGCTGGCGCAGCGCCTTGCGCGGCACGGCATCGAGATGCTCGATGCCCCGGTTTCCGGCGGCCAACAGGGAGCGATGGCGGCGACCCTGGCGATCATGGTCGGCGGAGAGGCGGCAGCGCTCGAGCGCGTGCGTCCGCTGTTCGAACTGCTTGGCACGAGAATCGTCCATGTCGGCGAGCACGGCGCCGGGCAGGTGGCCAAAGCGTGCAATCAGATGGTGATGGTCGCGGCGATTCAGGCGATCGCCGAGGCACTGCACCTGAGCGGTGCTGCCGGTGTCGATCCGGCGCGAGTGCGGCTGGCACTGGCCGGCGGTTCGGCCGCCAGTCGCGTGCTGGAAGTGATGGGCGGACGGATGGTCGAGCGCGACTTTGCCGCCGGCGTCGAGGCGCGGCTCCATCACAAGGATTATGCGGTCGTGCTCGGCGAAGCGCATCGTCTCGGGCTGCCGATGCCGGTTTCCGCGCAGGTCTGCCAGCAGCTCAACGCCTTGATGGCGATGGGTTGGGGAAGTGCCGATACCGCGGCACTGCTGCGCGTTCTCGAGGCCGGCGAACGGGCAACATGAAGCGAAGTCTGGCCATCGCGGCCATTGCCCTGCTCAGCGCCTGCGCCGGACTCGTGGGAATTTCGCAGAAGCCCGAAGTCAGCGTCGCCGGCTTGAATCTGGTGCAGATGGGTCTTTTCGAGCAGCGCTTTGCGCTCAAGCTGCGCATCCAGAATCCCAACGACGTCGAATTGCGGATCAACGGCCTGAGTTTCGAAATCGAACTCAATGGTCAGTCGTTCATCACCGGCCTGTCCGATCGGGGGGTCACCGTCCCGCGTTTTGGCGAGGCGATGCTCGATGTGATGGCCACCAGCACGCTGGGCAGTGCACTGAAACAACTGCGCGAATTGCAGCAGGGCGGTCGCGAGCGGGTCGAGTACCGCATCGTCGGCCGTCTCAACCTGTCCGGCATGGGCACGATACCCTTCGAACGGCGCGGCGATCTGCAGATGCCGGCGATCGAGAACAGCGCTCCGCGCAAGCCGCTCCCACCCGGTTCGGGCCGGACCTGATCTTTCCTCACTGCGCCTGTCTGGAACCGTCGTGCCCGTTAGGGCGACACAGGATATCGTCGGCGTGCAGCAATCAGCCCCATACCGGACAACAGCAGCACTAGGGTAGCGGGTTCCGGCGCTGCCGCCGGAGGAGCACCCGGAACATCGAGCAGCGCCGCCGCATTCTGCGCACCGACATAGGCGCCAACCAACGCGTTCTTGTCTCCCGGGTTGGAATCGGATCCGCCAACGTCCTGCGAGTTGACCGTAAACAAAGCCTGGTGGTCGACGGGGTCGTAGTCGCCAGCGTACTTGTAAAACTCATACCGACGGATGATCGACTGTGCGTTGGCGCCGACCGGAGCACCGTACCCGCTCTCCAGCTTGCCGGCATCGGGATTTCCTGGATCGGTTTGCAGGAGCTGCCACTCGGTTTCGGTGACGGCCTTGCGGATGATCGGGCTGCCACCGACAAGGTCCTCCAGGGCAACATCCTGATCGAGTTCCGTAGTCATGACCTTGACCCAGAGCGCTTCACCAAACTGCGGATCGACAGGATCGAGAATTGGGGCTGGCGCCTGCACCTTGGCGACGACGACCGGGGGTGCGGGCTGCTGACCGGGAGGAGGCGGAAGAGCTGGCGCAATGGCCCAGACGGGAGCTGGCAAACTCACTTGGCCGTTGGTATTGGTCAGCGTACCGGGGCTCACCGGCGAATCGAAAAGCCAACTGTACGTTGTCTTGCTTGGGGTAGCGCGGGTACCAACGCCAAAGTGATCACAAGGCGTGTTGGCGTTATATCCCAGGCCACCACCCGACCAACAATTGTCACCGGGAGTGGCGAACTTGCCCACTGGCACCGCGGGCGTGCCGTAATCCCAGCTGCCTCCGGAATTTATGCCGAAATACGTTACCTTCGTACCGAAGCCGCTTGCGTTGGAATACTCGGTGATCGACGGGGCACCATAGCGCTCGACGCTGGTCGCCGGGTTGAAGCCGCGGCCACTGGGAAACGACCGCCCCGGCCCCCCAAATACATCGCTAATGTCGCTCTGATGAATACCTTCGAGATCGATCTCGAAACCATGGGCCGTTTGGCCCGTATCGTTGATGACATCGAAGTTGCCCAGAAAGCCGATGATCGATGCCGAAGAGATTGCTGGGAACGTCGCCAGCGACGCGAGTGCCAGAACTCGCAATGGTTTCATGGAATTATGCATGGAGCCTCCTGAAATACATATATTTGCGGATGCGACGACGGCTCTTCCCGCGGTCAAAGCAAACCCCCACCTCGCAAGCCTGCTATTGGTGCAAATCGGCAATGGGTACACGTGTTGCACGCGATGGTGGCGATGCTCCCGCTCAGTTCACGAATCGCCGCCATCTGCGTAAAGTATAGTACTCCGTTGTGGATTTGCAGCTTTTGCACGACAAGTGCTCGAAAGAAGGCGGAACTGGGTGGTAACGGATGGATGGTCCCAAACTTGGAAAGCGGATGCTCCCGGGCGACCTCCAGCACCTGTACGAAGCGCTCGCTGAACTGCGTGCCAAAGCGCCTCCGAAACGGTCGCCGACGTGTCGTGGCCGGGAAAACGATGGCAGGCGATATTGCGGAACGCTCGCTACCCGCCCGCGCCGAATGAACGCCAGCGGGGCCTGGCTAGGAATTTCTACCCGTCGACATCAGTCGCAGCCCGGCCGGTAGCGACTCGCCGAAGGCGCGGCGCTCGTCGGCCTTGTCGAGTTCGACGACGTTCCTCACCTGGTTGATCCAGTTGGCACTGGCGTTGATCGCGCCCAGACGCGCCAGCACCGCTTCGCGGCTGGCTTCCGGCAGATCACGCGAGCGATCGCCGGTCAGGCGGGCGATCTGCGTTGCGGCAAAGGCGGCCGACTCGACCTTCTTCCAATCCAGCGCCAGGAGGGCTTCGAGCCAGCGACACGCTAGCTCCGGCGGCAGCACCTGGTGGGCGCTGCCGTAGAGCGACTGCCGCGCCCCGATGCGGCCGATCGCCCACCAGCCGAGGGGCTTTTCGGCGGCTCTGCGCAGGCGGGCCAGGAGCCATTCGCCGATTTCGACCTTGCGTGCGATCGGCAGTCTCTCGAGCGACGCCACGAGACGCAGCATGTCGTCGTGGCTGCCGGCCACCGCCAGCGCCTGACGGCTGCGAGTTCTCGCCGGATCGGAGCGCAGCCACGGATGCAACTCGTCCAGCATCTGCTCCTGGGCACTTGCCGGCAGGCCGCCGGCGGCGCGGCGCCACAGCGTCCACCACTCGGACCAGTTCTGGCTTTCGTTGCCGTACTGGATTCCCTGCGGCAACAGTTCGCACAGCTGTTCGATCCGCCAGTCGTCGAGGGCGTCACCAAGTCCGGGGCGCAGACAGTAACCGGCAAGGTTCAGCCACAGCCTTTCGTGTTCGGCCGAGCGGCGCCGACGGCGGGCGCGCTGCATCAGCACGTCGAACAGGGCACGCAGCAGCGGCATCTCCCAGTCCTCGCGTCGGCCCAGCAGATGTTCCAGGTGGCCGCGCAGACGCCGTACCTCCTTGCTGTCTACCGGCTGCGCGCTGGCACCGAAGACGCGTTCGAGAGACTGGATGGCGTCGCTGAAGCGTGCCGGCAGTGTCGCCGGCGAATCGGTCGCGCCGCCGGTCTCGGCGCGCAACTGGAATTCGAGCAGCCAGCGGCGCGCTGCGTCCTCCACCGCGACGCAGTGAATCTCGAGCGTGCCGACTTCGGTCATCGATGTCGTCAGTTGCACGCGCACTTCACGCTGCCCGCTGCCCGCAACTCCCTGCACGACGGTGGCGAGCGGTGGCAGGCGAACGAACTCCTCGTCGTCGAGCCTGCTGATCTCGCCAGGCAGATAGGCGGTGTCGGCCACCGAGGAAGCCAGGTGAAAGCGTACCGGCTGGTCGAGCCGCAAACTGAAGACGCGCTCGGGCAGGCGGATCTCGTGACCTTCCTCGCTGCCGCGCGGCAGGAGGCAGATACCGCGTCGCATCTGGCCCGGTTCGTCGAGAACCAGGAAGTAACTGCGCGCCGACCCACCGCCGATCCGCCGCCCATGCCCCTGGCGGACGAGCGCGTAGGCGACAGCGCCGCGCGCCACGGCGACGTCGGGATTGTCATTGTGGAGGACGCGGGGCGACGCCCCGCGCCAGTCGCCGAGCGTTTCCTGCAGGCGATCGGCAAGCGCTGCGGCGCGAAAGACGCCGCCGTTGCAGAGCAATGTGTCGGGGATCGCGAGGGCAGGGGGGCTGTCTTCCGCACCCGCCAGCGCCGTGCGCGCCGCCTGCGCGTGCCGCCGGAGGAAGGCTGCGACGTGCCGGGTGACTGCCGGGTCGGCCGGGTAGGGCAGACCGAATTCGACAATGGCCGTACGCCGCTGCTGCAGCGGCTCGTCGGCCCCGACGCGCGGAAAGAAGCCGTCGACGAGGATCTCCCGGACCTCGTCACGTTTCAGCTCGACCGTGCGCGCACCGCCGATCAGCCGCGAGCCTCCTCCGAGCAGCGTCAGCAACACCGATGGCGGTGCGCCGTCGGCCAGCAACTGTTCCTTGG
Organism: Accumulibacter sp.; assembly: GCF_023806565.1. Lineage (GTDB taxonomy): Bacteria > Pseudomonadota > Gammaproteobacteria > Burkholderiales > Rhodocyclaceae > Accumulibacter. Next base: position 12,932 of record NZ_JAMTDV010000067.1, read on the forward strand.
CGACGCGGCAGCGCGCGGTAAGCTGCGCAAAGCGGGCAGCCGAAAGCCGCCCTTCGCCGGCGGGGAAACGCGCTTCGACAAGGTGCGCGAGCGCCAGATCCATATTGTCGCCGCCGAGCATCAGGTGGTCGCCGACACCGATGCGGGTGAGTACCGGCTCGCCGTCCTCGATCGCCACCTGAATCAGCGTCATATCGGTGGTGCCACCGCCGACGTCGCAGACCAACAGCAGCCGCGTCTCCGCGAGTTCCTTGGCGAGTTCCTGCCGATGGCGAAAGAGCCAGTCGTAAACCGCCGCCTGCGGCTCCTCGAGCAGGCGCAAGCCGGGCAGTCCAGCCTGTCGCGCCGCTTCGAGCGTGAGCGCGCGGGCGCCTTCGTCGAAGGAGGCGGGAACCGTGAGAATCACCTGCTGCTCTTCCAGCGGTGCCTTCGGGAAATGGTGCAACCAGGCGGCCCGCACGTGCGCAAGGTAGCTCGCACTGGCGGCGACCGGCGAGACCCTGCTCACGTCCTCGTCTGCTCCCCAAGGCAGAATCGGTGCCATGCGGTCGACCGAGGCATGCGACAGCCAGCTCTTGGCACTTGCCACCAGGCGACCGGGAACCTGCGCGCCGAGGTCGAGCGCCAGATGACCGGTGATCGGCGAAGTTTCCCCATCGCTCACCGACCAAGGCAGTTGCCGGTCACCCGGACTGATTTCCCCGCTGGCCGGATGATAACGGACCGAGGGCAACAGCGGCCGCGCTGCAACCTGCCCCGGGCCGACCAGTTGCTCGATCGCGAACAGCGCGACCTCCTGCCTGCCGGGAGCGGCGTACGCAACCACGGTATTGCTGGTCCCCAGGTCGATTCCGACGATGTATTGCTTTTTCATTTTCTTGCGCTGCAGATGTCGTCGACCGGGACGGCAGGTCACGGATCGAAGCGCCGTCGCCTGGCGCGGTGGCGATGCCCGACCGGGTTCCGCCAGCGGGCGCAGTGTGCGCATGGGAGTGACTGGAGTCTCTGACCGCCGGATGCAGCCGGCACTCCAAGAACGCCACCGCGGGCTTGCTCGATGAGCCGGGCAGAATATAGCACGGCACCCCCATCGCTGGAGAGAGTTCCCGCCGGCGCGGTGCACGGAGAGGGAGGATCGGACGATGATTCGATGGGCTTCACACCAGATCGTACTCTTCGACCGGCAGTCTCCGTGACCGAAGCCAAGATTTCTGTCGGATTTTTTTACACTGGCGCCGCGAAAATCGCGGCGAACGGAGGCTAACTAGATCATTTAACGTCAGAAAAACTTGTTTAGCACGAATTTTGCTTAAATCGATCGGACTGGTTCAAATTCGCTACGGGATCGCCACAGCCAACTTAGGAGAAAGAACATGCAAAACCTCAAGAAATTGTCGATTGGCGCTCTCGTCGCGCTGAGCTTTGCCGGTGCGGCCGACGCCAACGTGATCAGCGGTCGCTACTGGCATGTGAGCGAAGCGATTTCGCAGAATGCCGTTCCCTTGAATGTTCCGGGCAGGACCGCCGACGTCGTGTTCGACGTCAACTCGCCGCTGAATTTCGACTCCAGAGCGGGGGATTACACCGTCAGCCAATTCCTGGCAAGCGGCGGTGCTTTCAATGTCTCCGAGAACACCGCGGGAACATTGGCATCGTTTCTCGATTCGTCTGGTGTGGGTACTTTCATGGAGTTCACCGGTTTCGTGACCGTGACCAACGGGCAGACGTTCAGTGCTGCCCATGACGACGGCCTCACCTTGACGATCGGCGGGCAGATCGTGATCAATGCGCCCGGGCCAACCGCTCCGACCGTCACCAATGTCACTTACGGTGGTCCGAGCGGAACTTTCGCATTCCAGCTCGTGTACGGAGAGTGCTGCGGCGCTCCGGCGGTGCTCGAGATCGACCTGCCTTTCTCGAACAATCCTGCTCCCGAGCCCGAGACTCTCGCCCTGCTCGGGGCTGGTCTGGTGGGTTTTGCCGCATCGCGTCGCCGCAAGCAGTGAGCGCAATCGACACTTGGCGCGGGGATAGGCTGACGCCTGAAGCACCCTTCCTCGCGTAACACCCGGCGCGGGAATCCGCGCCGGGTTTTTTTCGTTCCGGTCTGTCTGCACGCGTCTGACTTCGGCTGCTTGCAGCTTGCACGGCCCCCGCGCGGGGTAATTGCCTATCCCAGGAACGAAAAGGGCGGCCAGCGGCCGCCCCCGGAAAACATTCGCCCCGTTAGCGCAGCGAATCCTGTACCGACTGGAGTCGGCGTACCCATGGCCGGTTGGCGCGCAGTTCCGCCGGCAGCGCTGCGATGGCTGCGCGTGCCTCACCAACCGTATTGAACACTCCGAAGAAGAGGTTGTAGCTCTCCCCCTGGTCGCGCTCGGTGACCGAAAAGGCCAGAGAATCGAGCGCCAGTTGCTCGATATTGCGGTTGATGAATCGCGCCATGTCAGCCTGGCTTGGAGAACTTACCAACTGCACGGTATAGGCCTTGGGGTTCTGCCGCAGCAACCATTGGCTGTCGTGCAATACTCCCGCACCGGCATTTTGCAGGCGCAGTTTGCGCACCGCGGCGCGCAGGTCGCCGAGACTCTTCTCTAGGCCGGAAACCTTGCCCGAGACCTGATCGATGCTGGTCTGCTGCGCTGCCACGGTGTCCTGCAGCGCTGCTTGTCTTTCCGAGAGGGCAGCTACCTGGCTGCCGACTTCGCCGATCCGCGCCTCGTTCTGTGCCAGCGCCGACGTCGTGCTCGCCGGCGCAAAAGCCGGCACCCACTTGACCAGAGCGAAGCCCATTACGGTCAGCACGAACAGGCCGGCGATCGCGAGATGAGTCCACTTGAAGCGGTCGCGGGTATCCTCCTGATGTTCCTCCAGCGCGCCGGCAAGCCTGCAGATTTCGGCATCGAGACGCTCTGTTTCCGAGCGCAGCACGCCGACGAGTCCCTGCAGGCTCTTGAACTCCGCATAGTGCTCGCGCTGCAAGGCACTCAGTCCGTCGATCCGCGCCTCGACGATCGCGTGCTGCCTTTCCACCTGCTCGCGTACCGCTTCGATGCGGCTCTTGTTGCCACGCGTCGCGGTATCGAGCAGTTCACAGGTAATGTCGAACTGATCCAGGCGAGCGCGCTGCTCGGCGAGGATCTGCTCCTGCGTCCGGAAAAGACCCTCGAGCGCGCCGATCCCGCCGTCCAGCCGGTTCAGCTCGGCATCGACGCGAGCATTTTCGCTCGCCAGACGAGCATCCCAGCGCTGTTCGGAGTCAGCCAGCCAGGAGCGTGCTTCACCGCGAACGACAGCAATCCGCTCCTCGTTCGCGGCGGAACGTTCAGCCAGCGACTGCTCCTGTCTCTGCAAATCGGCGCCGAGCTGATGCACCCTGCTCGAAATCTCGCCGCCGGACTGGCGCAGTTCGGCCAGCTCGCCGTCGATACGGCGATTGTTTGCGGCGTAGAGTGCCGTCAGTTCGTCATAGTCGCGCAGCACGCGGTCGAGCTGGGCATTGATCTCTTTCGCCGTCGTAGTGGAGCCGCCGGCTTGCGTCAACTCCAGTAACTGAGCCATTTCCGGCTTGATGACGGGGATTTGCGGCGTCGGAGCGTCGGGCGCCTCGGTCGGCACGGTCTCCGGCTGCACATCGTTCGGAAGCATGAGTTCTGCGGTTCGATTCATGGTCGGCCTCTCCAGTGGATTCGCAAATTTGTGTCCGGGGATGCGAGCTATGACAGCTTACCCGGGCGCAAAGTGTCCGACGTTGACCGACTGTCCGGCTCTTTTCCGGCGGGTTTGCGGAAAGGAACGTCAACGCCAACGGATGAGTATATGTGCCCCGATCGGCAGTGGTCAATCCAATTGACCACGAAAAGGTGCCACTGGTGCCGTCATCGAGACCATGGGTTCGCGCCGCGGGCCCCGACCGCACCCGGGGCCACTCGCTTTGCCGGCTGCGCTGGCGCTCAGTCGTCGGCGCCGGCGCGCACGTCGAACTCGACTTTCCAGCGTTGCGGGCCGTCATGCGGCAGCGCTTCGAGTTCGAGCGTACCGGCTTCGGTAACGCGTGCATGCAGGCGGACGCGTACGACTTCTCCGGCGGGGCGGCCATCGCTCGGCAGCGTCGTCTGAATCTCGTCGAGTTCCTGGAGTTCGTCGGGTTCCCAGTCCTCGAGCAGCGTACCGACCTGATCCTGACGACGAACCGACGAACCGAAGAAGCGGAAACGAACCTGTTCGCCGACGACCAGGCCGAATTCCTGCGCCGGCAGTGCCGCCTCGCTGCCTTCCTCCATGCCGAATGGTGCCAGGCACAGCGCCTGCACCGGAGGCTGTACGCCGGGCACGGCGGGCATCACCGATTCGACGGCGACGTAGTACGCGCGCGCCGTGCCGCCACGGATGCGCACTCCCTGGCCACGCCGAACGTAGCCGTAATAAGCGGCGCCGCGGGCGACCGCGAGGTCGAGGTCGGCACCTTCGAGCAGACGCGCGGCGGGGGCGGACTCCGCGGCCAGCCAGGAGTTGACCGTCGCCAGCGTACGCTCGGCGAGCAGATCGGACTTGAAGACACCGCCGTTGAAGAGCACGGCGGTGGGATGCAGGAAGGTCGCGCCGTCCGGCAGCCTGCCACTGAACCCCTCCAGATCGGCAGTTGCGGCCACTTGCCTAGCGAGGAAAGCGGCGAGGTGGCGGGTGACTGCCGCGTCCTGCGCGTAGGGCAGGCCGAGCTGCGTCAGGCCGGCGCGCCCGCGTCCCTGTGGACGATCGGCGATTGCCGCTGGCGGAAAGAAACCTTCGAGCAAGGTGGTCGCAAGTTCGGTTCGGGTCAGTTCGCTGCGGATCGACCCACCGATCAGCTTCGCGCCGCGGCTGGCGATCACCAGCGGCACCGCGGCCAATTCGGGATCGCCGAGAAGAGCTTCCTTGGCCGAGCGGCAGGCGTGCGTCAGCGCGCGCAACTGCCAGGCGTCGAGCTTGGCGCCCTGACTCGCCAGCTTGCCGGCAACTGCATAGGCCAATGCAAGGTCCATGTTGTCGCCACCGAGCAGGATGTGCTCGCCAACCGCGACGCGATGCAGTTCGAGCTTGCCTTCGCGTTCGAGCACGGCGATCAGCGAAAAGTCGCTGGTGCCTCCGCCGACGTCGACCACCAGGATGATGTCGCCCGGCCGCACCTGTTTGCGCCAGGCGCCGCCGCTCTTCTGGATCCAGCTATAGAGCGCGGCCTGCGGCTCTTCGAGCAGGATGATGTGCTCGCCACCGGCAGCGCGTACAGCCTCGGCCGTCAGTTCGCGTGCCGCCGGATCGAAGGAGGCGGGAATGGTGACTACGATTTCCTGATCGACGAAAGGGGCGTCGGGGTACGCATGATCCCAGGCGGCGCGCAAATGGCCGAGATAGCGCAAGGAGGCTTCGAGCGGCGAGAGGCGTGTCACTTCGAGCGGAGCGTCGTTCGGCAGGATCGCCGCGCGTCGATCGACGCCGGCGTGGCAGAGCCAGCTCTTGGCGCTGGACACCAGACGGATCGGCGTCGCCGCGCCGCGGCTGCGGGCCATCTCGCCCACCGCGTAGTCCTGCTCTGCAGTCCACGGCAGGTGGAGATCGCCGGCCGCGAGTTCGCTTGCATGCGGCAGGTAGAGAAATGAGGGCAGCAGGCCGAGTGATTCGACCGAACCTGGGGCGGTGAGCTGCGGGATCTGCAGTACCTCCTGAACGACCTGTTCACCGTCGCAGGCGCCGATATCGACGTAGGAAAGGGCGCAATGGGTGGTGCCGAGGTCGATGCCGATCGAGAATCTTGGCTCGCTCACAGTTCCACCTCCGCGGGAGCAATGATGCGCAGGTCGTGACCGGCAGCGAGCTTGGGCAGCCGCGTTTCGCGCACGCGCCAGCCGCGATGCGTGATGCTCCCGGTGAACGGTGGCTGACCGACGACGTTGCCGGTGACGCGAACCGCTGCGGCATCGAAGCCGGCCGGCAGGGTGACCCGGCTGCCCTCGGCCTCGTCGCGCACGGCGCCGATCGTGAAGTTCTCCCGCAGCACCTTGCGGCAGCCTTCGTGCACCACGCGGGCGGCAGCGCCGACGTCGACGTCGGCATAGGCGGCGACGTCTTCCTCGACGAAGTCGATGAAGCGTGCTTCACGCTGCAGGAGACCAAGGAGTTGCAGCGCGCCGTCGGGCTCCGCTTCCGTGAGTGGCACGGCAGCGGGCCTGGCAGCAGCCGGTGCCGATGGCTCGCTGCGCGGCTCCCCAGAACGCAGGGCCTGGACGCGCGCAGCAAACTGGCCGTCCGCAAGAATCGAGAAAAATGTGCCGAAGGCAAGGGAGATTCTGCTCAACAGCGATGGATGGGTTTGTTTCATGGAGTGTTCCTGGTGTTGGCTGCCAGCGCGGCGCTGGCGATAGGTATGAATTCGGTTGTTCCGGAGCTGGACCGGCGAGGACCGGAGCAGCCTTGCGGTGATGGGCATCCGGGCGACTGCCGCGGACACGGGTCACGACGGCCGGCGACGCTGGGCACCGCGGCGATCCGTGGCTCTCTCCCCCATGGCGTCTGCTGCAGCGCAATATAAACCATTTTTCCGGTTTCGGGTAGGCGACCGGACTCCGGTCGCGCCGGCAGTCAGCTCGTCGCGATGACTTTCGGCCGGTGCTGCACGAACCAGTGAGCCGTCTCGCGGGCGACGAACTCGAAAGCGACCGCCGAATCGGACAAATCCGATGCTTCGGTACCCGTCGGTAGACGCTTGAGTTCCTGCCGGCAACTCAGTTCGCGCAGGGCTCGGCGATTGCTGGCGGTCGTCTGCTCGTCGTCGCCGGCGAACAGCAGCAAGGGCGAAGCGAGCGCGCGCAGGTAGACCATGCCGGCCCGGTCGATCAGGCCACCGCGGCAAACCACCGCGAAGATATCCCGGTCGCGCTGGGCAGCGACGCGCAGCACCGCCGGCGAACAGTCGTCGGCAGCACAGAGGCCGATCGGCAGCGTCGGCATCTCGCCCAGGAGCATCCAGCGTTTGATCAGCGCCAGTCCGGCGAGCAGCCGCCGGGTGAGCAGCGAGACGTTGCGCTGCATGTCGGCGAAGCGTTCTTCGCCATAGGTCAGCAGGTCGAGCGTCAGCGTGCCGATGCCGGCGTGCTGCAGCACCACGGCCAGCGCGTCGTCGCGCGCCTCGGGATGGTGGCCGGCATGGGTCAGCATGACCAGCGCCGAAATTTGCGCCGGCAGGCTCAGCCAGCCTTGCACCGCACCGTGGCCGGTGCCGATCGAAACCTGCGTATCTCCCGGGAAATGGATCGCTTCGTTCAATGACGCTCCAGCCGCACGGGTACGCGGCGCGGCCCGAAAGGCTTGCCAAAGCGGGCGAAGTGCCCTGCAATCCGCGTTCCGCAGTACGGGCAGAGACCATCGCCCGAGAGATCGTAATGCCGGATGTCGTACCAGTCGCGCTCGATCAGCGCGGCCTGGCAGCCCGGACAGAAGGTGGTGCCTCCCTCGGTGTCATGCACGTTTCCCGTATAGACGTAGTGCAGGCCGGCGTCGATCGCGATACGCCGCGCCTGGGTCAGTGTTGCCGCTGGAGTGGGCGGAAGATCGTCCATCTTCCAGTCCGGGTGGAAGGCAGTGAAGTGAAGTGGCACCTCCGGCCCGAGTTTCTTCGCCACCCATTCGCACAAGGCCCGGATCTCACCGGAAGAATCGTTCTTTCCCGGAATCAGCAGGGTCGTGATCTCCAGCCAGCATTTCGTTTCGTGATGGATGTAGGCGAGGATGTCGAGAACGGGCTGCAGATGGCCGCCGCAGAGCCTGAAATAGAAATCGTCGGTAAAGGCTTTCAGGTCGACGTTGGCAGCGTCCAGCACCGCAAAGAACTCGCGCGCCGGCTCGGGATGGATATAACCGGCGGTGACGGCGACCGTCCTGACACCACGCTCATGACAGGCAATCGCGGTGTCGATCGCATACTCGGCGAAGATGACCGGATCGTTGTAGGTAAAGGCCACCGACTGCGCGCCATAGGCGGCAGCGGCGGCGGCAATGCCGTCCGGGGTCGCGGCATCGAGCAGACGATCCATGTCCTTCGACTTCGATATGTCCCAGTTCTGGCAGAACTTGCACGCGAGGTTGCAGCCAGCGGTGCCGAAGGAAAGGATCGACGAGCCCGGATAGAAGTGATTGAGCGGTTTCTTCTCGATCGGATCGATGCAGAAGCCGGACGACCGGCCGTAGGTGGTGAGCAGCATTTCCCCGCCGAGGTTCTGACGGACGAAACAGGCACCGCGCTGACCGTCGTGCAGCTTGCAGTCGCGCGGGCAGAGATCGCACTGGATCCGCTCGTTCTCGATGCGATGCCACCAGCGACCGGGATGGGCGGACTCCGGGGTTTTCGGCGAATGTTCTAACTCTCTTTCCATTTGCGTACTCCATAGCGCGCCAGGACGAGTTGCTCGTGCCAGAAATCCGCGGGCAAACCGGCCTTGAGCTTGAGTTGCGCCAGGAACTGGCGCGGATCGGGCAGCGATTCCCAGACCTGCGGCAGAAACGTCGCGCGCCGCCTGCCATAGCTCAGAACGAGACCATCGATGCCCGGCCGCAGGCGCGCCAGGGCATCCCTCTCGTCGGCGACCGGGAAGGGTTCGGGAGGCGTCAGCAGCGAAACCTCGACGCGGGTGCGTGCCAGCTCCTCCTTGCTCAGCGGCGAGAAGCGCCGGTCCTCGAAGGCTGCGGCCACTGCGTTTTCGGCGACGTCCCGGGCAAGCGGCCGCTGCGCCTCGAGGCTGCCGATGCAGCCACGCAGGCGACCGTCCTGTGTCAGGGTGACGAAGGTCGCCGCCGGTTCGGCAAGTTCAGGGAGTTGCGTGACCATCTGCGGCGTGCAGCCGAAGCGCTCGCCAATCGCGTTGCGCGCAATGAGCAACAAGGCATCGCCGAGCGTGTCAGTGGGCATGGTCGGGCTCCGCATGGAAGGCGAAAGCGCCATAACCGACGACTTGCGAGCGGTTACCGGCGGTGTCGCCGGAATTGCGCAGATCGATCAGTGCAGCCTGCAGACCGTGTCGACGTGCGGCCAGGAGCAGGCCGTTGACCGGTGTCGCGCCGCACGCCTGTTGATGGTCGATGTGCGGGTCGAGGGCGACGATGTGGCGAGCCGTATTGCTGTCGGTTTCGCGAGCGAGTGTGTACGGCAGGTAGTGCGACAGGTCGGAGCTGACGACGATCAGTGTCTCGTCACCGCCCCACAGGCATTCGAGCACTTCGGCCACCTGCGCTGCCGAAGCACGGCCGACGGCCAGCGGCACCAGGGTGAACTCGCCGAGCACGGTCTGCAGGAACGGCAGTTGCACTTCCAGCGAGTGTTCGAGGGCATGCGCGGCGTCGCTGATCAGCACCTGCGGCAGTGGCTCGATGGCGGCGATCGCCTCCAAGTCCAGCGGGACGACGCCCAGGGGGGTGGCAAAAGCGTGTGCGGAGGGCAGGGCCAATCCGTTCACCGCGACCCGGTGCGTCGGACCCAGCAGGATGACTCGTCGGATGCGCTCGCGCAGCGCTGCCAGCGGCGCATAGACACTGGCAGCGATCGGGCCGGAATAGATGTAGCCTGCGTGCGGGGCGATGATCGCCTTGACCGGCGACGCGAGTGTCGCCGGCGCAAGGCGCAGCATTTGCTGCAGGTCGCGTTCGAGATCCGACGACGACCCGGGATAGAACATGCCGGCGACGGCTGCCGGACGAACCTGCTGTGTCGAGTGTGTCACTTGCTTGATCCCCGCGGAACGGAGCTGCGGCCGGCGCGCCGCGACAGGGTGGGTCGCGGAACTTCGACTGCCGGCCGGAACACCGTGGTTGCTTTCCCTGATGGCTCTTCCTCGTTTGGTTAAAATTACGCCATGCCAAGCTACTACGCAATCGTTCCCGCGGCCGGAACCGGATCGCGCTTCGCCAGCGAAACGCCCAAACAATATCGGATGCTTGCCGGGCGGCCGCTGCTCTATCACAGCCTCGCCGCTCTTTGCCGCCACGAGCGTATCGAACGTGTCTGGGTGGTCCTTGCTCTTAATGATAGATGGTGGCGGCAACATGATTGGACAAGTCTCGGCTACAAGCTCGAAACCGCTTTCTGCGGCGGGCCGACGCGTTCCGGGAGCGTGGCCAACGGCTTGCGGGCAGCGGCGACCGCGGTGCACGACGACGACTGGCTGCTCGTCCATGACGCGGCACGTCCCTGCCTGTCGCAGGCGATGTTGACCGCCCTGTGTGACCAGCTGGCCGACGATCCGGTCGGCGGCATCCTCGCCCTGCCGGTGGCGGACACCTTGAAACGTGCCGACGAGTCGCAGCGCATCGCCTGTACCGAGCCGCGTGACGGTCTCTGGCAGGCGCAGACGCCACAGATGTTCCGCTACGGCCTGCTGGCCAATGCCCTCGCAGAGCATCCTGGCGGAACCGACGAAGCCTCCGCGGTCGAGGCCGCCGGCTTTCACCCGAAGCTGGTGCAGGCCGACGCCAGCAACCTCAAGGTCACCTATCCGGCCGACCTGCGTTTGGCGGAACTGATCCTGCGGGCGAGGGCCGGCAAATGATCCGCGTCGGCCAGGGATGCGACGTGCACGCGCTGGTTCCCGGACGCCGGCTGATCCTCGGCGGCGTCGACATCCCGCATCCTCACGGTCTGCTCGGTCATTCGGATGCCGACGCGCTGCTGCACGCGATCACCGACGCGCTGCTCGGCGCCGCCGCGCTCGGCGACATCGGTCGGCACTTTCCCGACTCCGATGCGCGCTTCCGGGGTGCCGACAGCCGGGTGCTGCTGCGCGCGACGGTGGCGCTGCTGGCACAGAATGGCTGGCGGGTCGGCAACGTCGACGCGACGATCATCGCGCAGCAGCCGCGAATGGCTCCGCATCTGCCGCAGATGGTGGCCAACATCGCCAGCGATCTGCAGGTCACGGCGGACTGCGTAAACGTCAAGGCGAAGACCGCGGAGCGCCTGGGTTTCGTCGGTCGCGGCGAAGGCATCGCTGCCGAGGCAGTGGTGCTGATCGCTCCGCTGGCCTGACACCGGATCTTGTCGAAACTGGAGAAATCAATGGAAATGCGACAACTGGGGCACGGCGGTCCCATGGTATCGGCGCTGGGCCTAGGCTGCATGGGCATGAGCGAATTCTACGGAAACCGGGACGATGCGGAATCGGTGGCAACGATCCATCGCGCGCTCGACCTCGGAATCAACTTTCTCGACACGTCCGACATCTACGGGCCACATACCAACGAAGAACTGGTCGGGCGCGCGATCCGCGAGCGCCGCAGCGAAGTTTTCCTGGCCACCAAGTTCGGAATCCTGCGCGATCCGCGCGATCCGTCGGTACGCGGCTTTGACAGTCGACCCGAGTACGTCCGCCAAGCCATCGAGGGCAGCCTGCGGCGGCTCGGGGTGACGACCATCGATCTGTACTACCAGCATCGGGTCGACCACAAGGTGCCGATCGAGGACACCGTCGGTGCGCTCGCCGATCTGGTGCGCGAGGGCAAGGTGCGCTACATCGGACTTTCCGAAGCCTCGGTGGCGACACTCGAGCGCGCACACAAGGTGCATCCCGTAAGCGCGCTGCAGAGCGAATATTCCTTATGGACACGCGACCCGGAAACGGGCGTGCTCGCTGCCTGCCGCCGCCTGGGGATCGGCTTCGTTCCCTACAGTCCGCTGGGGCGGGGATTTCTGACCGGCGCCATCAAACGTCCGGAGGACTTTGCCGCCGACGATTATCGCCGCTCGAGCCCGCGCTTTCAGGGTGAGAACTTTGCCAGGAACCTTCGCCTCGTCGAGACAGTGGGAAACATTGCCGCCGAAATCGGCTGCACGCCGGGCCAGCTTGCTCTCGCGTGGGTGCTGGCGCAGGGCGACGACGTCATCCCGATTCCCGGCACGAAGCACCGCAAGTACCTCGAAGAGAATCTCGGTGCACTTGCAGTCCGCCTGACCCAGGAACAACTGGCGACGCTGGATGCCGCCTGCCCGCTCGACGTCGCGGCCGGAGAACGCTACCCGGCCAGCATGATGGGCGCACTCGATCGTTGAGCGACGCCGGGCCAGTCAGCGCCTGGCTAGCATGTTCAGGAGCCGTGGCCGAATCCGGTTCCTTGGGCTCGCGTGCGTAGACCATGCGCTGTAGCAATGTTGCATGAGCCACGCCACGCCAAGGCAAGGATAACTACGCATAATTTGTATTATGTAAAGTTTATGGCGCTGTTTCGGTTTGGCCTTGGCTTGATCCTTTTGCCGCGACTTCGC
>NZ_JAMTDV010000068.1 GCF_023806565.1 Accumulibacter sp.
CCTGCTGCCCGTAGCCGGCGAATTTTTCGAGTACCGCAGCCATCTCGGTTGCATCGAGCAGCACCGGCTGGCCGAGCTGACAGGCACGCCAGTATTGTTCGCAAAGCGCCTCGAGTTCGACCGCGAGATCGAGCGCCTGCGACAGATCTTCGCCGACCACCAGCATGCCGTGATTGGCGAGCAGGCAGGCACGACGCTTGTCGATCGCCCGCAGGATGCGGTCCGACAAGGCCTGTGTGCCGAAGGTGGCGTAGCCGGCGCAACGCACCCGATCCCCGCCGAAGCGCGCGATCATGTAGTGGAACGGTGGAATGTCGCGGCGCAGGCAGGCAAGACTGGTGGCGAACGGCGAATGGGCATGCAGGATCGCGCCGGCATCCGCACGGGCCACGTACAGATCGCGATGAAAACGCCATTCCGACGACGGCTTGCGGCGCCCGGTGCAAGTTCCGTCAAGACGCATGCGCACGATGTCTTCCGGTTCGAGCGTGTCGTAGGCCATGCCGGTTGGCGTGATCAGGAAAGCGGAGCAAGCCTCGTCGCTCTCGTCGCCCGCGCGCACGCTGACATTGCCGGCAGTGCCGCGGTTCAGTCCGAGCACGCTCATTCGGCGGGCGCTGTCGATCAACTGTTGGCGCAACTCAGTCATATTCCTCCTCCGGATAGAGCGATCGCAATCCGGCGGTGCTCGCCGCGCAGCTGCCGCGCTCGGTGATCAGCGCGCTGACCAGGCTCGCCGGAGTCACGTCGAAAGCCGGGTTGGCAACCGCCTCGTCGGCCGGCAGTTGCCGGAGCTGAGCGGCAACGCTGCTCGCATCGCGGCCGTATACCAGGCGCAGTTCGTCCGCCGCACGCTCCTCGATCGGGATCGCCGCACCGTTCGGGCAGGCGAAATCGATCGTCGAACGCGGCGCGGCGACATAGAAAGGGATCGCCGCCGCCCGCGCCGCCAGCGCCTTGAGGTAGGTGCCGATCTTGTTGGCGACGTCGCCGTTGGCCGCCATGCGATCGGCACCGACGAGCACGGCGTCGATGCCGCCACGTGCCAGCAACAGTCCGGCGGCGTTGTCGGCGATCAGGGTGTGCGGCACGCCGTGCTGGCGAAGCTCCCAGGCGGTAAGCAACCCCTGGTTGCGCGGACGCGTTTCGGACACCCAGACATGCACACCGATTCCCTGGTCGACCGCCGCATACACCGGTGCCAGCGCCGTGCCGTGGTCCACGGTCGCCAGCCAGCCGGCGTTGCAGTGGGTCATCAGGTCGAGCCGGGAGCGATCGCGGGCAGCGGCGAGCAGCACCTGCAGACCGTTCTCGCCAATCCGGCGACACTGTTCGGCGTCCTCTTCGGCAATCCGCCCGGCTTCGTGCCACGCGGCATCGGCACGTGCCGACGGCGGCAGTGGGCGCAGACAGGCCTGCATGCGCAGCAGCGCCCAATGCAGGTTGACCGCCGTTGGCCGGGTCGCAGCCAGGGCGCGTACCGCGTCTTGCAGCAGAGCGTCGTCGGCGCTCCGGGCAAGCGCCAGAGCCAGCCCGTACGCCGCCGTGACACCGATCAGCGGCGCCCCGCGCACCTGCATGCTGCAGATCGCACGCACGGTGTCGTCGAGACTGCTCAGGCGCACGACACGATACGCGTGCGGCAGTGCGGTCTGGTCGATGATCTCGACGGCGCGCGCGCCGCCCACTGGCCAGATTGTCCGCGTTGGCTTGCCATGGACCTTCATGGACGCCATTCTAGCAGCCGCCTGCTGCCTGCCGACGATCGATCGTCCGCGCAACCGCCACACGCACCAAGTTCGTGCCGACGACGCCCCCAGGCATGGCAAGTCCCTTACAATACCGGCTGCAAAGATGGGCAGGTGTGAAGAAGAAAGCGGAGAAGGCGGCGCTGGTCGCTGCCGCCAGAAGCCGCGCTCCGTACCTGCACAAGAACGGGGAGAACGCCGGTTGCCAGGCACCCTGCCTGGTTGCGTGAGGCTGCGTCGATCGGCTGTCGAGTGGTTTCATCAACAAGAGAGGAGCAAACATGTCTTATTCGGCCTTCGTTCAGGCTCGCGATTTCCTGCTGGCCCACCGCACCGACTACGAGACCGCCTATCGCGATTTTCAGTGGCCGCAGCTCGATGAATTCAACTGGGCGCTGGATTATTTCGATGTGATGGCGGCGGGCAACGACCGCCCGGCGCTGTGGGTGGTCAACGAGGACGGCTCGGAGCAGAAGATGTCGTACTCCGATATGTCGAAGCGCTCGAACCAGGTCGCCAACTGGCTGCGCGCGCAAGGCGTCCGGCGTGGCGACCGGATCCTGATGATGCTCGGCAACGAGGTGCCGCTGTGGGACACCATGCTGGCGTCGATCAAGCTCGGTGCGGTACTGTCGCCAGCCACCACCCTGCTCGCTCCCGACGATCTGCGCGACCGCATCGATCGTGGGCAAATCCGCCATGTAATCATCGGTCATGTGCACGCGGACAAGTTCAGCACGATTCCCGGCAGCTACACGCGGATCACCGTCGGCGGCGCCGTCGCAGGCTGGCAGCAGCTCGAGCAGGCGTACGCCGGGTCGAGCGAGTTCGCACCCGACGGCCCGACCAAGGCGACCGATCCGCAACTGCTGTACTTCACCTCCGGCACCACTTCGAAGCCGAAACTGGTGCTGCACAGCCAGCAGAGCTATCCGGTCGGCCATCTGTCGACCATGTACTGGCTCGGCCTGAAGCCGGGCGACGTGCATTGGAACATCAGCTCGGCGGGCTGGGCGAAGCATGCCTGGAGCTGCTTCTTCGCGCCCTGGAACGCCGGCGCGACGATCTTCATCTTCAACTACGCCCGATTCACCGCTTCGGCAATCCTCGAAACGCTGGTCCGCTGTGCGGTGACCACGCTCTGCGCGCCGCCGACGGTCTGGCGGATGCTGATCCAGGAAGACCTGGGCAAGTACCCGGTCAAGGTGCGCGAGCTGATCGGAGCCGGCGAACCGCTCAACCCCGAAGTCATCGATCAGGTCCGGGACGCCTGGGGAATCACGCTGCGCGACGGATTCGGTCAGACGGAAACGACCGCGCAGATCGGCAACTCGCCCGGTCAGGTGGTCAAACTCGGGTCGATGGGGCGGCCAATGCCCGGCTATCAGGTACGCCTGGTCGATATGGACGGGCACGTCTCCGAAGAAGGCGAGATCTGCCTGACGCTCTCACCGCGCCCGCTCGGCCTGATGATTGCCTATGACGACGATCCGGAGAAGACCGCCGAAGTGATGCGCGACGGCTTCTACCACACGGGCGACACCGCCGCGATCGATGCCGATGGCTACATCACCTATGTCGGCCGTGCCGACGACGTGTTCAAGGCTTCCGACTATCGCATCAGCCCGTTCGAACTGGAGAGCGTCCTGATCGAGCACGAAGCGGTCGCCGAAGCCGCCGTCGTGCCGAGTCCCGACCCCTTGCGACTGGCCGTGCCGAAAGCCTTCCTCACCCTGCGCGTCGGTTATGAGCCCAGCCGCGAACTGGCACGCGACATCTTCGTCTTCCTGCGCAGCCGACTCTCGCCGTACAAGCGGATTCGGCGTCTCGAATTCGGCGAACTGCCGAAGACGATTTCCGGCAAGATTCGCCGTGTTGAACTGCGCAAGGGCGAACAGACCAGGGCCGCCGCCGCACGCGGCGAAATGGAGTTCTACGAAGAGGATTTCGAGTTCTGAGCCCCGACTGAGCTGCGGACCCCGGCCCCGATCGCAGGGCCGGGAATCCGGATTCGTTTTGGTCATGCCGCCTGCGGGCGGCATGTCATTTCAACGAGCCACCGAGCGCAAGACCCTTCTCCACATCCCCTGTCCAAGGGCTGCACCCTTTATCACTGTCCTCTCGGGTAATGGACGGCAGGGTGAATTCGGATCCACGATCGCGAGTTCCGGCTCAACCTTCGGCCCGGGATGCCAGTGGCTGCTTTGTGGCAAGACACCCCAACTGT
>NZ_JAMTDV010000069.1:0-8604 GCF_023806565.1 Accumulibacter sp.
ATGACGGCAACCATCCTCGACGGCAACGCGCTGGCGCAAAAGCTGCGCGCCGATTTCAAGACGCGCGCCGAAGCGCTGGCCGCCCGCGGCACCCGGCCCGGGCTGGCGGTGATTCTGGTCGGCGAAGACGCCGCTTCGCAGGTCTATGTGCGAAACAAGGTAAACGCCTGTGCGCAAGCCGGTTTCCACTCGGAGAAGATCACCTACCCGCCCGATGTCGAGCCGCAACTCGTTTTCGACAGGATCGCCGAACTCAACGCGGATCCGAAAATCCACGGCATCCTGGTGCAGTTGCCGCTTCCCCGGCATTTCGACAGCGACGCCGTGCTCAAGGCGATCGCACCCGAGAAGGACGTTGATGGTTTCCACGCCGAGAACGTCGGTGCGCTGATGCAGGGCCACCCGCGGTTCATTCCCTGCACTCCCTACGGTGTGATGAAGTTCTTCGCGGACGCCGGAATCGATCTGCGCGGCAAGGAGGCGGTGGTGCTCGGGCGCTCGAACATCGTCGGCAAACCGATGGCCATGCTGCTCATGCAGGCGAGCGCGACGGTCACAATCTGCCATTCGCAGACGCGCGACCTCGCCTTCCACACGCGCCGTGCCGACATCCTCGTCGCCGCGCTCGGCAAGGCGCGTTTCGTCACGGCCGACATGGTCAAGCCGGGAGCGGTGGTGATCGACGTCGGCATCAACCGTCTGCCCGATGGCAAACTCTGCGGTGATGTCGATTTTGCCGCGGTCAGCGAAGTCGCCTCGGCGATCACGCCGGTTCCCGGCGGTGTCGGGCCGATGACCATCACCATGCTGCTCGCCAACACGCTCGAAGCGGCGGAAAGAGAGGCTCGCTGATGGCGCCTCGGCATCCCCTGGTCGGCGTCGTCATGGGTTCCGATTCCGACTGGCCGACGATGCAGGCGGCTGCGGTGATGCTCAAGGAATTCGGCGTGCCATTCGAGGCGCGCGTCGTATCCGCGCATCGCACGCCCGACCTGCTTTTCGAATACGCAGCCGCCGCTGCCGGGCGCGGTCTGCAAGCGATCATCGCCGGCGCCGGTGGCGCCGCCCATCTGCCGGGAATGCTGGCCGCCAAGACAACCGTTCCGGTGCTCGGCGTGCCGGTGCAGTCGAAGGCACTGTCCGGGCAGGATTCGCTGCTTTCGATCGTGCAGATGCCGAAAGGGATTCCGGTCGCCACTTTCGCGATCGGTGAAGCCGGCGCCGCGAACGCGGCGCTGTTTGCCGTCGCCATGCTGGCCACCGGCGACGTCGAACTGGCCCAGCGCCTCGACGATTTTCGCCGGACGCAGGCCGAGAAGGTGATGGCCATGAAGCTGCCCGAGGTGTGAGCAGTCATCCGGACCGCCGCGGCATGGTTCTGCCGCCGGCGACGCTCGGCATGCTCGGCGGCGGCCAGCTCGGCCGCTTCTTCGTCGGCGCCGCGCACGAAATGGGCTACTCCGTCTGGGTGCTCGACCCCGACCCGCACAGCCCGGCCGCGCGCATCGCCGATCGCCACCTGCTCGCCGCCTACGACGATTACGCCGCGCTCGACGAACTGGCACGGGGCTGCGTGGCAGTCAGCACCGAGTTCGAGAACGTCCCGGCGGGAACCCTCGACTATCTCGACAAGTTCGTGATCGTCCGTCCCTCGGCGAAGGCGGTCAGCGTCTGCCAGAACCGGATCGCGGAAAAGACCTTCCTGCGCGACCACGGTCTGCCGCACGCCGATTTTGCCGCCGTACACGGCGAACACGACCTGCGCGACGCCGGCGACGCCCTCTTCCCGGGAATCCTGAAAGTCGCCCGCTTCGGCTACGACGGCAAGGGACAAGCAGTGGTAAGCAGTCGCGAGCAGGCGATTGCCGCTTACCAGCAGTTCAGGGGGGAGATCTGCGTGCTCGAACGCAAACTCGATCTCGACTGCGAAGTATCGGCGGTCCTGGCGCGCGACGACGAGGGAAATGTGCGCAGCTTTCCGATCGCCGAAAACAGTCACCGCAAGGGAATCCTCGACGTTTCCCTGGTACCGGCGCGCGCATCGTGCGAGCTGCATGCCGAGGCGGCGCACCTTGCGGCCAGGATTGCCGAGGGACTGGACTACGTCGGCACCCTTGCCGTCGAGTTCTTCGTCGTGCGCAGTCGACTGGTGATCAACGAGATGGCGCCGCGCCCGCATAACAGCGGTCACTACACGATCGACGCCTGCCTCACCAGCCAGTACGAACAGCAGGTGCGCACGCTCTGCGGCCTGCCGCTCGGCGACGCGCGTGCGCACTCGGCGGCAGCGATGGTCAACCTGCTCGGCGACCTCTGGTATGAGGCCAGCGCGACCGGCCATCGCTACCGTGAGCCCGACTGGGCCAGCCTGCACGCCTTTCCCTCGCTCAAGCTGCATCTCTACGGCAAGCATCACGCCCGGCCCGGTCGCAAGATGGGACATTTTACGGTCCTCGACAACGATCCTCTGCGTGCCCGGGAACTGGCGCTGGCTGCACGCACCGCAATCGGGATCGTCGATGCTGCCTGAAGCGGGCCAAATCGATCGGGCCGTGGCGCTGCTGCAAGCCGGCGAACTGGTCGCCTTTCCCACCGAAACCGTCTATGGTCTGGGTGCCGACGCGGCCAATCCGGTTGCGGTAGCGCGCATTTTCGCCGCCAAGGGCAGACCGGCGGATCACCCGCTGATCGTGCATCTGCCGGCCGACGGCTATCTCGATCGTTGGGCGAGCGACATTCCGCAGTTTGCCTGGGAACTTGCCGAGGCTTTCTGGCCGGGGCCGCTGACCTTGATCCTCAAACGCGCCGCGGCCGTGCCGAGCGTTGTCACCGGTGGTCAGAACAGCGTCGGCTTGCGCGTGCCGGCGCACCCGCTGGCGCTCGACTTGCTGCGCGCCTATGCGCGTGCCGGCGGCGGCCTGGGCGCAATGTGCGGTATCGCGGCGCCATCGGCCAACCGCTTCGGCCGCATCAGCCCGACCGAAGCGGCGCACGTGCGCGAAGAACTCGGCGACGCGGTCAGACTGATCCTCGACGGCGGTCGCTGCGACATCGGCATCGAATCGACGATTCTCGACCTGACCGCGGGCGACGCGCTGCCGCCGCGTCTGTTGCGCCCGGGCCGGGTGACGCCCGAACAGATCGCGACGGTCATCGGGTTCCTGCCGGAGGTTGCCGGCCGCCAGCACGCCGACGCGACGCCGCGCGTCCCGGGTTCGCTGGCGGCACACTATGCCCCGACCACGCCGCTTCGCCTGGTATCGACGACGCGCCTCGGCGGAGTGCTCGACGCCCTGCAGCACGCCGGCCACCGCTGCGCCGTGCTCTGCCATGGCCCGCTGCCGAAGGACGGCGCAGCACCGGTGCTGCGTCGCCTGCCGACCGATCCGCACGCCTACGCACAGGCGCTGTACGCGGCCCTGCGCGAACTCGACCAGGCGGCCGCCGAGCTGATCGTCGTCGAGGATCCGCCGGCAACGCCGGCTTGGGCGGCAGTGGCCGACCGGCTGCGACGGGCAGCGACAGGCTCGGGGCGCAATGAAGACAGCGACGGCTAACGCCCGAAGCGGTAGTTCCAGAGCAGATCCATGCCGGTTTCCGATCCGGCCCAGCCCACCAGGGAAAAATTCCGGCTGAGGTTGACCGTCAGCTTGACGATGCTGCCGGCGGCGGTCAGCGACTGCTCGTAACTCAACAGCATGTTCGACGACAAGCGCTTGCCGACGCTGACAATCTGACCGGTCGTCGTATCGCTGGGGCCGAAGCCCGTGGCACTGGCGATGCGGCTGCTCTGCCACTGACCGGAACCACCGAGCGTGCCGCTGCTGACGCCGAAGTCGTCGATTCCCAGGCTGCGCTGGATGGCCTTCAGCGGCCCGCCATCCTGGCCGCCGAGGATCGTCTGCGCGGCCGCCAGCAGCACGCCCGAGTCGTGGCCCCGCTGCTGATCGGGCGCGTGTCCGAGCACCAGCCACGAGAGCTTCTCGGCGTCCGGCACCTCGGGATCGGAAACCAGCCGCACGATCGGCCGCTTTGCCGTTCCGGTCACCTCGACTCCCGCCTCGACCGGCAGGTTGGGGCGGATGGCGCGGACATTGAGGCCGGGATTGTCGAGCAGGCCCTGGAAATTCAGAATTCCGCGCTCGATTTCGAGCTTCTGGCCATAGGCGTCGAAACGCCCGTCGCGGGTGCGGATCGAACCGGTCGCGCGCGGCAGGCCGCTGCCATTGGAGCGGACCCTGACGGCGCCGACCAGGCGGCTTTCGACACCGGCACCGCGAAAATGGAAGTGGCTGCCGAGATCCGCTTCGAGGTCCAGCGACAACAGCCGCGCTGGCACCGAAGGCTTCGCCTGGCCGGCGCGCTTGATGATCACGTCGTCCGACAGTTGCGGCGTGCCGCTCCGTGCCAGCTCCCAGTAGCCGGCGTCGATCTGCAGGCGCCCGAGGACGTCGAGCACGCGTTCGCCGAGCTTCAGTTCGGCGTCGCCGGAGACCAGCACCCACTGGTCCGCACGTTGCAGCACGCCGAGGCGATCGGCGTGCACGCGCAGCACGCCATCGACGTTTCCCGCGCGCAGTTCGCCGCTCACCTCGATCCGGCCGGCTCTTGCGGTCAGCGCGGCGGCGTCGATTCCCGCATCGAGTTGCAGGGTTCGCGGCAGCGGCTGCAGCTCGCTCTCGAACACCATCTCCCGAAGGTTCAGGCGAACGTCGCCGGCAGCCTCGCTGCGCAACTGCAGCAGCAGCCGGCCACGCTCGAGGCGCATGCCCTGGTCCAGCGCGCGCACCGCCAGGCCGCTGCCGCGCCACTCGCCGGTGAGGCGCGGCAGCGCCGGCGTGCCGTCGAGCAGCAGCGAGCCCGACAGACCACCGCCAAGCTGCCAGCCGTCGCCGAACAAGGGGCCGGCCCAGGCCAGATCGGGGACGTGCAGCCGCAATTCGCCGTGCCACGGTGCCTGCCGGTTGAGCAGAGAGTCGGCGGAAGCCGTCGCGCGGAAGTCGCCGGCAAGCTCGCCCAGCCGCTTGCCGCGCAGCCTGAGCTGGCCTTCGAGGCGGCCATCCCTGGCCAGCAGGTGCAGGCCGCCCTCCTCCAGACCGAGCGCGACGGCGCCGATGGTCAGGTCGCCACGATCGCGCGAGAAGCTCACGCGACCGGTCGGGATCGCAGTCCGCGAGGCTGTCGAAGGACCGCCGGCGAGGCCGCCACCACCAATTTCCCAGTCGCCGTTGATGCGCAGCGATTCGCCGTCGCCCTTCAGCGCACTCGCATCGATCCAGCCCGGCAGTTCGGCCAGCGTCGCGACCACCGGCAGGCCGCGCAGACTGCCGGCGCTCTGCCAGCGCTGTTGCTCGTAGCGCAGACGCTCCAGCCGCAACGACCAGCCGCTGCCGGCAAACTCGCCCGGTCCGGCGCTCAGGCTGCCCACCGCCAACTGCAGCGGCAGCGCGCCGGCGAGACGCACGAAGGACCTTTGCGGATCCACCAGCGACGCCAGTGTGAACTCGCCGAGCGTTCCGGTCCAGGCCGGGCCGCCGGCGTGCTCGGTCAGGCCACCGTCGAGCAGCAGGCGCAGCTCGCGTGCACGGCCCGCCGCCGGCAGGCTGAGCTGGGCGCGAAGACGGTGCTGGCTGCGCACGCCGTCGGCGTCGATCGTCAGCTCGCGCAGGGCGCTTTCTCCGGACGGCAGGTCGAACCCGGCCAGTCGCAGCTTCACCGACACGACGCCCCGGCTGCCATCGCCGAGCCGGGCAGCGAGCGCCAGCCCGCGCAACTGTCCGAAGCGAGGAGACGCCAGACGCGTCGATTGCAGGTCGGCCGACACCTCCGGCGACCGGAAATTGCCGCCGACGACGATGCGGCCATTGACGTCGCCGGCGACACCCAGCGGGTCGAGCCGGGGTGCGGTGATCGCCACCGTCAACTGATCGCCGACCGCCCCGAAAGCGCCTTTCGCCGAAAAGCGGTTGCCAGCCGCCAGCAGGTCGACATCGGCCTTGCGCAGCCGTTGCCCGGCCAGATCGATTTCGCCGTTACCGGTCAGCGCTTCGCTTCCCAGGCGACTGTGGTGCAGGTGGAAGCGCAGGGCGAGCGCAAACTGCGGAGCGCGGCTACCCTGCGCCTCGAAGTCGGCGTCGAGACGCGCTGCCGGCAGCCTGGCAAAACGGCTCGGATCGAAATTCCTGAGGCTGCCCTGCAGGGCGAACCGGCGCCCATCGACCAGTGCCACCTTGCCGCTGGCAACCAGCTGCGCGTCGTCGGCAGCCAGCCGCAGTGCCTCGACCACGAGTTCTTCCGGATCGATGGCGATCCTGCCATCGATCGCGAAATGGGCGTCGCGCAGCTCGCCCTCGACCCGCTGCCGGTGCAGGCCGACGTGCGCGCGCAGCGAACCCGCGAGCTGCGTGCGGTGCAGGCCGCCGTACAGCGCGCTCGCATCGAGCGAACTCACCGCCAGACGCAGGGCCAGTTCGGCGTCGCGCAGCTTGCCGCTGCCCCGCAGACGCCCACCGCCCGCCAGGCGAATTTCCAGATCGTCGAGGTCCAGTTCGCCCTCGCGGAAGCGCAGGCCGGTCTGCAGCGAATCGACCGGCAGCCGCTGCCGGTCCGCCGATCCCGCACGATGATTGCGCACCGTCAGACGCCCCCCCAGGCCGGCAGAGGGATCGCCCAGCGGCCGCAACTCGGCGCGCAGGTCGAGCGCTGCCTGTGGGGCGCCGTCGATCCACGCTGCCGGATCGATCGACGAAAGCCGGATCACCGCATCGACGAAAGGCTGCGCGGCAAACGGCGTGACGCGCGCCGACAGTTCCCCGGCAAAACCCTCGCCGGCTGGCGCCGCGAGCGCTCGCGCACTGCCCTCGAGCAGGAATTCTTCGAGGCGACCTTGGGCCGCCAGATCGAAAGCGACAGCGCGACCGCCCGCTTCGCCTTCAATGCCCAGCTTGGCAGCAAGGGCGAACGGCTTCTCGGCGGCCAGCGAGGCCTCGCCGACAAGAACCAGACCGGCGACGCGCGCCCGCGCCTCGCTTAGGCGATGCAGCAAGCCATCGCTGGTCCATTGCGCGCTGACCGCCTCGGCCACGGATTGCGCCTTGCCTTCGGGATGGGCGTGGTCGCCGACCTCGATCCTCCCGATCTGCAGTCGCTCGACGTCGACGGGCAGCGGCAGGCGCAGACTGTCCGGCAGCGACGTCGGCTCGCTGCCGGTCACGGTGGCAAGGCGCACGGTCGCTGCTGCCAGACGACTCACCACAAAGCGACCGCGCAACAGTTCGGCCGGGCGCCAGTCGAACTGCAGCTCCTCCGCCTGCAGATCGAGCGTCGCGTCCCGCCAGTGCACAGAGCGCAACGAAAACGACCCGGTCAGCGCGCCAGCCGGCTCGCTCAGCACAAGTTTGCCGGTGGCCAGGCTTTCGCTCATCCGGCAGGTTAGCCGCAGGCCGCCTTCGCTGCCGAGCAGCCAGACAAGCCCGGCGAGCAGCCCGAAAAGCGCGCACAGCGAGGCCAGCCAGCGTTGGTGTCGCCGGCGCGGCGCTGGCGGCTGCGGAGGGGCGTTTTCCGGCTGGCTCATCGATGGGGTTCCGCCGCCGTTCAAAACGGGATCGCCAAGGAAAAGTCCAGCCGCAGTTTCCCTTCGCGCTGGCCGTAGGCAAGATCGATGCCGAGCGGCCCGGCCGGGCTCCGCCAACGTGCGCCCAGCCCGTAGCCGACCGCGAGACTCATCGCCTGCAGGTCATCGACCGCGTTTCCCGCATCGACGAAAACCGCCGCGCCCCAGGTCGGGCTGATCCAGTGGGTATATTCTCCGCTCATGGTCACCAGGTAGCGTCCGCCGACGGTGGCCGAACCTTCCTTGACGCCGAGACTCTGGTAGGCGTAGCCGCGTACGGTGTTGCTGCCGCCGGTGCGGAAGAGAAAGTCCTGGGGAATCCCCTGCGACGACGGCGCCAGAGTCGCACCCAGTTCGCCGCGAAAGAGCAGTGCGTCGCTGGCACCGAGCGGTATTCCCTGACTGTAGCGCAGATAGGTACGAAAGAAGTTCTGGTCGGAGAGCAGTTCCTTGCTGCCGCCACCCAGTTGCAGCTGCAGCGAGATGCCCTCTGCCGGATCGAGCGGATCGACGGCGTACCGCCACGTCCAGCCGACCATCGCGGTCAGCGCCCGCGTGGTCGTCGTCGGCGCCCCCTGCGGCGACTGTTCTTCCTGCTGCCAGTTCAGGCCCAGTAGCTGCTCGATGCTGCCGCGCTTCTGCAGGCGCGTCGCGCCGACGGCGAAGCGCCGGATACCGAGATTCTCGATGTCCGAGTGCTCGATGACGGTACCGACGCCATCGCGATGCTTGTCCTCGTCCGGCGGCAGGAAGACGTCGGCGTACGCCGTCTGCCGCAACTGTTCGGCACGCACGCCGGTCTGCAATTGCCAGGCACGACCGAAGAGATCATTGTTCCGGTAGATGGCTTCGACGCGCGCGCCGGTGTTGGTGCTGTAGCCGGTGCCAAAGGTCACCTGGTAGGGCGCGCGTTCGCGCAACTGGATGCGCACCGGCGCACTCACCCAGCCGTCGTCCGCCGCCAGCTTGGCGTCATCGTCGCCACGTTCGAG
>NZ_JAMTDV010000069.1:8704-24530 GCF_023806565.1 Accumulibacter sp.
CCACCTCTGCCGATGCATCGGCAACTTCGTCCAGATCCAGGTAGCGCTGCAGCAGCTCGCGCACATCTTCCGGCGCCTGCAGTTCCGGCAGCGCCGCCGCGGCGGGCAGGCCGAGCAGCAAGACGACGAGGGCGAATGGTTTGTGCATGGACTGATCAGATGCCGATCCGGCTGATTTCGGGCCGTTTCGGTCAACGCGCCGGGAGGCTTGCGCGCCCCTCCCACAAGGCCGGACGCGCAAGCAGCAGGCGACATAGGATAAACCCTTATCCGCGCGCACAAGCAGTCAGGCTCTACAATTCGGGCAACGCCCCGCATTCTCCGCCTGCCCTTCCCCGCCCGATGATCGACCACCCGCCGCGCGTTTTCATCAGCTACGCCCAGGAATCCGACGCACATTCCGCCTGGGTACTCGCGCTCGCCAGGCGGCTGCGCGACGACGGAGTGGAGGCCGTCATCGACCGCTACGCCGCGTGGCCCGAAAAAGGTTGGCGCCCGTGGATGAGCGAGCAGATCGAGCAGGGCGACTGGGTGCTCGTGGTGTGCACCGACGAATATCGCCGGCGCTTCGACGGCAACGCGCCGCCAGCCAGCGGTCGCGGAGTTCGCTGGGAGTCGCAGCACATGACTCAGGCGCTCTACGACGACAAGTTCAGCAACAAGCGCTTCGTGCCGGTGCTGCCGCCAAGCGGCGACGAGCGCCATATCCCGCTGCCGCTGAAAGATTACCGCAACTTCCGGCTCGACAACGACTACGAGGCACTCTACCGACTGCTGACCGATCAGCCCGCAACACCGGCGCCCGCGCTCGGAAAGATTCGGCGCCTGCCGCCGCTGGAAGTACCCGATGTGCCCCAAGGGACCTCGCCTCCCCCCGCTCCGCCATTGATCAACCCCTACCCCGGCCTCGCCGCTTTCAAGCCCGAGGAACGCCGCTTCTTCTTCGGCCGGCAGGCGGACAGCGATCGCGTAATCCAGCGGCTCGAGCAAACGCGCTTCGTCAGTCTCGTCGGCGGATCGGGCACCGGCAAGTCGTCCTTGATCGCCGCCGGCGTCGAGCCGGCGCTCCGCGAGCGGCACCCACGCCTGTCGTACCTGCGCTTCAAACCCCAGGCCGATCCACTTAGCCAGCTCGCCGCGGCGCTCGACGGCAGATTGCCCGAGGAGCGCGTGCCTCTCGGCAGGCCGCGCGCCGACCGCCTGCGGCAACTGCTCGAAAAGGACCCGGCCAGGGCGCTGGCCGATAGCCTCGGCAAGCTGCCGTTGCCGGTGCTGCTCTTCGCCGACCAGTTCGAGGAGCTGTTTACCCAGACGCGTGCGGAGAGCGTCGCCGCCAGTTTCCGGGCGCTGATCGAAGCGCTGCGCTGCAACGAGAACCTGTACTTCGTGCTGACGCTGCGCCGCGAGTTCATGCCTCGCCTGATGGACTGGCTTGGCGCCGAACTGTTCGAGACTTCGCTGGTCTGCCTCGACCCGATCCGCGAAGACGACCGCCTGCGCGAGATCATCGTCTGCCCGGCCGAGCAATGCGGAGTGGGGGTGCAATCCGAACTGCTTGAGGAGCTGCTGCCGGCTGCGAAAGAAATGGCCGGCGCGCTGCCGCTGCTCGCAATGACGCTGGCGGAATTGTTCGAGCGGCGCGACCCGGAAAAGGGCCTGACGCCCGCCGGTTACCGCGAGATGGGCGGACTGAAACAGGTGGTCGAAACCGCCGCCGCACCGATCGACGAATTGATCGAAAGCAGCCCGGCGCTGGCTCGCGCCAGCGAACGCCTGTTCGCCGAGCTGGCGACGGTGATCGAAGAACTGCCGACCCGCCGCACCGCCGAAGTCGCGGCGTTGCGCGCCGATCGCGAGATCAGCGTGCTGGTCGACGCGCTGCGTGCGCAGGGATTTCTCGCCGACCCCGACGAAAGGCACATTGAACTCGCGCACGAGACGCTGTTGAGCCACTGGCCGCGCCTGCAGGAATGGTGCGGCCGCTACGGCGACAAACTGGCATTGCGCCGGCAGGCCGAGCAGGCCGCCGGCGAATGGCTGAAAGCCCGGCAGAAAGAGGATTCGTCCGGCCAGCCGGCAGCCCTGCGCCGCAGCTACCTGCTGCGCTGGAAGTGGGAACGCCAGAAACCGGCGCTCGAAGCCTTGCTGGCACTCGATCCGCACCGGACCGCGCAGCGCGATCCCGATTTCGCGGACAGCGGAATCGACGCCTGGCGCAGCCTTCAGAGCAAACTGCACGAACCGCTGCAGAGCTTCCTCGCCCCCGAACCGCTGCGCCTGCTCGACGAATTGCTGTTCGACGAAACCCCGCATCACCGCCGCGAGGAAATCGGCCTGCGCCTCAACCAGATGGGCGATCCGCGGCGCGGGGTCGGGCTCGATCGGCAGGGTCTGCCCGACATCGTCTGGATCGACATTCCCGGTGGCGAAGCCACGCTGGAAAGCGAGCAGCACGAAACCTTCGCAGTTCATCCCTTTCGCATCGCCAGGTATCCGGTCACCTGGCAACAGTATTCCGTTTTTGTCGACGCGGCCGATGGTTATCGCAATCCCCGCTGGTGGGACGGACTGAGGCAGCAAGACCAGCCGGGAGAGTCGCGCTGGGGATTCGCGAATTACCCGGCAATCCATGTGTCCTGGTACGACGCAGTCGCCTTCTGCCGCTGGCTGAGCGCCCGACTGGCGCTGACCGGATCCGAGGTCGTCCGCCTGCCGGCCGAGTGGGAATGGCAGTGGGTTGCGCAGAGCGGGGCCGTGGGCAGAGAATACCCGTGGGCCAGCCGGTGGAACCCTATGCGCGCCAACAGTTACGAAAGCGGTATCGGCAGGACGGCGGCGGTGGGCATGTATCCGCGCGGAGTACCCGATCCGTGGCCGGTGCTGGACCTTGCCGGGAACGTTTGGGAATGGTGCCTGAACGAACACGCCCAACCTTCCAGTACCCGGCTGGACCAGAACGTGTCCCGCGTGCTGCGCGGTGGGTCGTGGCTCAGCGCCCCGGGGGACTGTCGCGCGGCGCTGCGCTACGACTTCGCTCCGGACGGCCGTAGCGGCGGCTTGGGTTTCCGGGTGTGTTGTGGTGCCCCCATCGAACCGCTGACCGCGGTGCCGCTGGACACTGTTACGCTGTCGCACTGAACACTGGGCGCCGCAGCGCGGCGCCCAAAAAAATTTTTTGCCGGCTGATGGTCCTGCCGGACGCAGCCGGTCAAGCGCCGCCGCCCCCGCCGCCTGGCACATCCCCGGCTTTCAGGAGCAATGGCGCCAACAGGTGCCGGCGTAATCCCCAGGAATCGGCGTGGCGCACATGCGCTATCCAGCCGCGTACGCCGGCGTCGAATTCGGTAAAGGGCATCAGCCCCGCCCGGTAGGCTGCGTATCGCTCTCCTAGCCGGTGTGTTGCATAGCGCACCTTGCGCGCCTTCACCAGGCGATAGTCCGGATAGACGACGAATCCCAGCCATGGAATGCCACTCGCCGTCGGCGTCACCTGCGCCCTGCTCGGCGGCTGGATCCGGCAAAACAACCCGTGAATCCGGGTGGGCGCCACGGGAGCGAATCCAGGTGGCGCCCGGTCTTGCTATGCGCCCGACGCGCGAAACGCGTGCGGACGGGACTGGCCTGCGCCATCGATCGCTCCCCGGCCTCGTCCGGCAAACCGTGGTCGGCCGGCATTTCCGGCAGGCGTCGGGCTGCTCTCCGGCACCGTCAGGGGTGATCACGATGTGGGCACCACGACACACCCGGAAACCGACGTCGTTGTTACGGTTGTCCGGAGCGTTGTTGTTGCGCTTCGCCGCGCGACAGTTCCTCGGGTTGTTGTTCCACGATCCACCGCGCAGCACGCGGGACACGTTTCAGGCAGCCCCGCAGGCCGAGGCCTGCGCGCGCAGTATGGACCCGTGAACGCCGTAGCGGAAAAAAATTTGCGGCGCCGCTGCGCGGCGCCCAGTGTTCAGCGCTTCGGCGGTGCAGTGTTCAGCGGCGCAGCGGGCAGTGGTTCGATGGGGGCACCACGACACACCCGGAAACCGACGTTGTCGTAACGGTTGTCCGGAGCGAAGACGTTGCGCTTCGCCGCGCGACAGTTCCTCGGGAAGTTGAACCACGATCCACCGCGCAGCACGCGGTCCGATGAACTTCCTGTTTCCCAAGCCGAACCGTCGTCAGGTGAACCGCGATAGTCGCCGTGCCAGGAATCCCGGCACCACTCCCAGACGTTGCCATGCATGTCGTAGAGGCCAAAGGCGTTGGGCGGAAAAGAGCCGACCGGGACAGTCTTCTGACGGTATTCGCCCTTCGCCGATCCATTGTAGCTGGCCCGCCCGTCGAAGTTGGCCTGGTCAGTGGTCATTTGGCTGCCGAAGTGAAATGGCGTACTCGTTCCCGCACGGCAGGCGTACTCCCATTCCGCTTCACTCGGCAGGCGGTAGGCAGTTCCCGTCTGTCCGCCAAGCCACTGACAGTACGCCTGCGCG
This sequence comes from Accumulibacter sp., assembly GCF_023806565.1. GTDB lineage: Bacteria > Pseudomonadota > Gammaproteobacteria > Burkholderiales > Rhodocyclaceae > Accumulibacter. The sequence continues at coordinate 13,183 of NZ_JAMTDV010000069.1, forward strand.
TCGTCCCACGAGACGTTGATCACCGGTCGCGTCCCGCGGCCCCAGCCCTGGTCCGCGTGCTTTTCCCTGCCGCTGTCCTCGGCGTAGCGATCGTAATCGTCGAAAGTCACGACATGGACACCCAGAGCGAAAGGCTGCGCGATGCGCACTTCGTGTTGCGGACCCTCGCTGTCGAATCGCTCTGGCTCGTCCGCTGGCGAACCCATCAGAAAACGCCCGGCCGGGATCACCACCATCAACGGCCCTTCCCCGCCACTGCGCAGTTGGTCGCGAAAGGTCTGACCGGCGGCGAGCACGGGCGCGGAGCGAACGACCGGCGGCGACGGCGTCGCCGCTCCGGGGGTCGCGGTCGCCGCGCGATCGCCGAGCTGCTGCCGCAGCGCAAAGACAAGCTGCTCCAGACCGCGATGATCGGCTTCGCCGGACCAACCGACGAGATCGGCGGTGTGGAGCCGGCTGAATCCGTACGGGAACTCGACGCGTTCGAGGAAAGCCGGGAAAAGGACGCCCTTGCGCTTGCCGTACTCGGCTTCCTCGAGTACGTAGTCGCTGTCGACCGAGCGCGCCGACCAGAGGGCGACGAATGCCCGCGCCGCGTCCATTTCCCGCTGGATCGCCTTGTGCCAGCGTTCGCCGACGCGCGTCTGAACGTCGAGGAAGACCGACCAGCCGGCCGAACGGAGTCGCTGCACGAGTTGTTCGGCAAGCGCGCGGTCGCTGCTCGAGTAGCAGATGAAGATGTCGCTCATTTCAAGCCGTTTCGTTCCCCCAGTGGGCCAACTGCGACCTTGCGCACGGCAATCCCGGCACATCCGATCGGCCCTCGCCGCGCGTGTCGGCATTATCGGCCAAGCGCCGTACCAGCGGAAGGCCCGTTGCCGTGGCGGGGATGCGGGGATCCCAGCGCCTGGCAAAGACAGCAGAACAGCCGGGAGATCCGTGGGTCATGTACAGCGCTACGTGCCTTGGCGTGGATGCGCGTTCCACCGTCGAATTCAGCTTGTCCGGGGAACCCATCGCTTGGTCGCCATTTCCTCGTCGCAAGCATTGCAACTCTTTGTCCGATTTCGGTATGATCGCCCGGACGACGTTCCCGCCGAATTTCCCCCAAGCTTTCCACCGAACCACTCCTACGGAGCACCCCCATCATGGCAAAAGGCAAGAAAGTCAAGAAAACCGAAAAGGCCGAGCAGGCCGAGCAAGTCGAAGCAAGCGAACCGGCAGCCGCCGTCGAAAGCGCCGAATTCGTCAAGATCACCAAGGTCGTCGGTCGCCAGATCCTCGACTCGCGCGGCAACCCGACGGTCGAGGTCGACCTCACGCTGGATAACGGTTTCATGGCCCGCGCCGCGGTTCCCTCCGGCGCATCCACCGGCGAATTCGAAGCCTGCGAACTGCGCGACGGCGACAAGAAGGTGTATCTCGGCAAGGGTGTGCGGAAAGCCGTCGAAGCAGTCAACACCAAGATCGCCAAGCTCCTCAAGGGCAAGAACCCGCTCAACCAGCGTGAACTCGACGAGGCAATGATCGCCCTCGACGGCACGCCGAACAAGTCGAATCTCGGCGCCAATGCGATTCTCGGTGCGTCGATGGCGATCACGCTGGCGGGCGCCAACGTCAGCAAGCTGCCGCTCTGGAAGTACATCGGCAAGATCCACAAGAACCGTGATTTCTGCCTGCCGACGCCGATGGCGAACATCATCAACGGTGGCAAGCATGCCGACAACCTCATCGACTTCCAGGAATTCATGATCATGCCGGTGGGCGCGCCGAGCTACTCGGAAGGCCTGCGCTGGATCACCGAAGTCTTCCATGCGCTGAAAGGGATTCTCAAGAAGGGCGGCCACGTCACCGCGGTCGGCGACGAAGGCGGTTTTGCGCCAAACTTGAGCAACGACGAGTCGCTCGAAGTGATCATGCAGGCGATCACCGCGGCGGGTTACAAGCCGGGCAAGCAGATCGCGATCGCGCTCGACTGTGCCTCTTCCGAACTCTTCGACGAAGGCGGCCGCCAGGGCTACAAGTTCTGGAAGTCGAATCCGGAAAAGCTGTTCACCGACGACGAGATGATCGCCAAGTACACCGAATGGTGCGACAAGTACCCGATCGTTTCGATCGAGGACGGTCTCGACCAGAGCGACTGGGAAGGCTATGTCAAGCTGACCAAGGCGCTCGGCGACAAGGTGCAGATCGTCGGCGACGACTTCTTCGTGACCAATCCGACCCGCCTCAAGCAGGGCATCGAAATGAAGGCCGCCAATGCGATCCTGATCAAGGTGAACCAGATCGGTACCGTCACCGAAACGCTGGACGCCATCAAGATGGCGCAGAAAGCCGGCTACGGCGTGATTTCCTCGCACCGCTCCGGGGAAACCGAGGACGCCTTCATCGCCGACCTGGCCGTCGGCACCGGCGCCGGCCAGATCAAGACCGGTTCGTTGTCGCGCACCGACCGCATCTGCAAGTACAACCAGTTGCTGCGCATCGAGGAGCAACTCGGCAGCAAGGCCGTCTTCAAGGGCCTGAAGTCGATCAAGGGCGCCGGCTTCTAGCCAGGCTCACCCCGCCGCAAAAAGGGCAGCGCCACGGCGCTGCCCTTTTTTCATGTCCGGCTGCGGCGCCGGTTCGCGTGAACTCAATCGCCCAGATCACCGAGTCTGATCGGCTTGCTGCGCGGCCCGGAATGGCGCGGCAGGAGCAGCGAAAGGAGGCCGGCGACCAGCACGCAGGCGGTCGATGCCCAGAGACAGGCGATCAGGCCGCCGTTCGGGCCGCTTTGCGCTCCCCACTGGTAGAGGGCGCCCGACAGGACCGTGCCGGCCAGGCGACCGGCAGCGTTGGCCATGTAGTAGAAACCGACATTCATCGCCACCTTGTCGCTGTCGGTGTAGGCCAGGATCAGGTAGGAGTGCACCGCCGAGTTCAGCGCGAAAACCGCTCCGAAAACGATCAGGCCGGCAACCACGACGGCGCTCGCTGCGAGGTCTGCGCGCAGCCCCAGGGCGATGCCCGCCGGCAGCGCGGCGAGGACGAAAGCGAGGATCGTCGCCGTCCGGCCGTCGGGCTCGTGCTGTCCTTCGACGCGACTGCGCAGCAGGCCGGGAGTCGCCGCCTGGACGATGCCATAGCCGATCACCCACAGCGCGAGAAAGCCGCCCGACTGCCAGAAGCTCCAGCCAAGCACGCTCGCGAGGAAGACCGGCAGGCCGACGACGAACCAGACGTCACGCGCGCCGAAGAGGAAGATGCGCGCCGCGGCAAGCTTGTTGACCGCGCCGTTGCGCGAGAACATCTGGCCGAATTTCGCCTTGCGGTTGGCCTGGCCGAGACCACCTCGCATCAGAACGGCAGCCAGGACGAGCGTGCCGCCGACGAATGCGACGAGCAGCCGAAGTACCGTCTGAAAGTCGAGCAGCGTCAGGAGCAGGCCGCCCAGGAAGAAGCCAACGCCCTTCAAGGCGTTTTTCGAACCGGTCAGGATCGCAACCCAGCGGTACAGCGTCGCCGATGCGCCTTCGGGAACGATCAGCTTGACCGCGCTCTTCGAACTCATCTTGGTCATGTCCTTGGCGATCCCGCTCAGGGCCTGCGAGACCATCACCCAGGCGACCACGAGCCAGTCCGGCGGCGCGAAGGCAAGCATGGACAGGGCCACGATCTGCGTCGTGAGGCCGGCGAAGAGAGTGGTCTTCAACCCGAAGCGGGCGCCGAGGTAGCCGCCGAACAGATTGGTCAGGATGCCGAAGACCTCGTAGAAAATGAACAGCGAGGCGACGGCGAAGGGCGTGTAGCCCAGGTTGTAGAAATGGAACAGCACCAGCATGCGCGTCGCGCCGTCGGTCACCGTATCGGCCCAGTAGGCGCCGGTGACCAGCACGTAGTTGCGCAGGCCGGCAGGCGCGGCGGCGGGCGAATCGCTCATCTTGCTCCTCCAGTCGAGTGCCTGCCCTCCGGCAGCAAGGATCGCCGCGCAGCAGCGGTCGCGATCGACGCGGCGTCCACCGCAAGCTGCCTAGAGCGACGCTGCCAGCTTGCGCGCCAGTTCGACGTAGCGATTGGCGTAACCCCATTCATTGTCATACCAGGCGTAGATCTTGACCAAGGTGTCGTTGATCACCAGAGTGTGGGCGGCATCGACGATCGAGGAACGCGGGTCGCCGCAGTAATCCATCGAGACCAGCGGCCTCTCTTCATAGCCGAGGATGCCTTTCATGGCGCCCGCGGCCGCCGCCTTGAGCAGCCCATTGACCTCCTCAACGCTGGTCGGACGCTGCATCTCGAATACACAGTCGGTCAGCGAGGCGTTGAGCAGCGGCACGCGCACCGCGTGGCCGTCGAGCTTGCCTTTCAGCTCGGGGAAGATCAGCGCGATCGCGGTCGCCGAGCCGGTGGTCGTCGGCACCAGCGACAGGCTCGCAGCGCGCGCGCGGCGCAGATCCTTGTGCATCTGATCGTGCACGCTCTGCGTGTTGGTCGAGCTGTGGATGGTGGTGATCATCCCGTGCGAGATGCCGATCGCCTCGTGCACCACCTTGACGACTGGCGCCAGGCAGTTGGTGGTGCATGACGCGGCGGTGACGATGTGGTCGCGCGCCGGATCGTACAACTGGTCATTCACCCCCACGACGATGTTCAGCACGTCGCCGTCCTTCACCGGTGCGGCGACGATCACTTTCTTCACGCCGGCGGCCAGATAGGGCGACAGTTCACCGACCGTGCGCCACTTGCCGCTGGCCTCGAGAACGATGTCCACCCCGGCCTCGCGCCAGGGGCCGCCGGCCACGTCCCGGGCGGTGCTGTAACCGATCGCCTTGCCATCGATCACCATACGGCCGCCGCTCACCCCGACCTCGTGCCGCCAGCGGCCATGCACCGAATCGAATTCGAGCAGATGCGCCGCCGACTCGACCGGCCCGTTCGCCTCATTGATATGCACGAACTCCAGCTCGGGAAACGCCCACGCCGCGCGCAGCGCCAGTCTGCCGATGCGACCGAAACCGTTGATGCCAACTTTGACCGTCATTACTCGCTCCTGAGAAGGTAAGTGGGGTCTCGGCGGGGCCGCAGCAAGCCGGAGACCTAGACGCGGCGGGTGCCCCGCCAACCGATACGGTTTCATATTACTAGAATTTTAGAAACAAATACAGCTCGGCGCACGATGTCGGCAAAGCATGGAGGTCCACGGATGCAAACGCGCAATTCCTCCTGATCGGGCGACAAAGCCCCGGGGCGCAGGGCGCGAGCGTGGATGCCGCCCGTTAGTCCCGTGCTGAATTGCGAACACCTCTCGGTACTCCGGGAAAAATGACAATCACCAATGCCGTGGCCGCGCTCGCGGGACTGTTTCGGGATGGTCGCCTGGCGATGCTCTACCTGCCGGTCCAGATTGCACCGATCGACCTGAGCGTCGTGCCAATGGCCGAGCAATGCGAGTTGTCAATCCAGACATTGCCTTTTGCCATTGAGGACCCTGAGCCATGGCAACCGTGTCGTCACCATCCGCAAAAGCTACTTCGTGGGCTGCCATGCGCCCTGGGCAGGAATCGATTCGCCGCCGCCACAAGCCGGCCCCCTCGCTGCACCCAGAAAACCGTCCACGCCGGATCACCAATGGTGGCGCTTTATGTTTCGATAATCCTGGAATCATGATAGTCTGCATCGATGAATGGCTTATCGGCACCAACCGATCGCGATCGACATGAGTGACGCATCCCGGGTCGCCGACGACGGCGGACAGGAACCCGAATCCCGCCGGATGACCAGCCTTTTCGAACGCTACCTGACTCTCTGGGTCGCACTTTGCATCCTGGGCGGCATCCTGCTCGGCAAGCTGGCCCCGGGCGTGGCGCAAAGTCTCGATCGCATTGCGATCTACGTGAACGGTGCGCCGGTGGTGTCGATCCCGATTGCCGTCTGTCTGTTTTTCATGATGTACCCGATCACGGTCAAGATCGATTTTGCCTCGGTGATGCCGGCCGCAAGCTATGGCAAGCCGGTACTGCTGACCTTGTTCGTTAACTGGGTGGTGAAGCCCTTCACCATGTATGCCATCGCTTTTCTCTTCCTTGGCGTGTTGTTCCGGACGCTGATCGGAGAGTCTGCGGTCGACCTGGTAAGGATGCCGCTCGGGCTAGACCTTCCCGTCGGCGCGACACACGGCGCAGGCGTCGTCGTTCTGCAGGAAGGCGTCAAGATGCTCGCGGTGCCGCTGTGGCTCAGCTACCTTGCTGGCTGCATCCTGCTTGGTGTCGCACCATGCACCGCCATGGTGCTGGTCTGGGGCTACCTGGCGCGCGGCAACGATGGTCTGACGCTGGTCATGGTGGCGATCAATTCGCTGACCATGTTGCTCCTGTACGGCATCCTCGGCGGTTTTCTGCTCGGCGTTGGTCGGCTGCCCGTACCGTGGCAGGCGCTGCTCCTGTCGATCGGCACTTACGTCGCGCTGCCGTTGGTTGCCGGCTACTTCTCGCGGCGCTGGATCGTCCGCAGCAAGGGTGAGCGCTGGTTCAGGCAACGTTTCCTGCACCTGCTTACCCCGATCACCATCGTCGCCCTGCTGATCACGCTGCTGTTGCTGTTCTCCTTCAAGGGCGAAGTGATCGTGGCCAACCCACTGACCATCGTCTGGATCGCCATACCGCTGTGCCTGCAGACGGGGCTGATCTTCGCGCTCGGCTACGGTCTGGCGCGCTGGCTGCGGCTGCCGTATCGGGACGCTGCTCCGGCGGCGATCATCGGTGCGTCCAATCACTTCGAGGTGGCCATCGCGACGGCGGTGATGCTGTTCGGACTGTCTTCCGGCGCTGCTCTGGCGACGGTTGTCGGGGTACTGATCGAGGTGCCGGTAATGCTGCTTCTCGTCGAGATCTGCCGGCGCACGACGCACTGGTTCCCGCCACCGCCGGTCCCGAACCCGCAGCCTTGAAGACCTGAGCATCGCCGACGAGAATACCGGGAGCAACCCATGAACTGGTCAACGATCGCCAAACCAAGCGCCCAACTCAGACAGTGGCTGATCGGACTCGGTCTCGGCATCGTGCTCTGGCTGGCCGCCTACAGCCAGCTCACTGCCTTTGCCGATGCGCTGGTGAGTGCAGCAGGCCTGTCCCGCCAGACCCACTTCGGCGAGGCCGTTCATTTCTTCTTCTACGATACGCCCAAGGTGTTGCTGCTGCTGACCGGCATCGTCTTCGTGATGGGTGTCCTCCAGACCTTCTTTTCGCCGGGGCGGACGCGCGCGCTGCTGTCGGGGAAGCGCGAAGGCCTCGGCAATCTGCTGGCGGCCGGCCTGGGAATCGTCACGCCCTTCTGCTCCTGCTCGGCCGTCCCCCTGTTCATCGGCTTTCTGTCAGCCGGAGTGCCACTGGGAGTAACCTTCTCCTTCCTGATCTCGGCGCCGATGGTCAACGAGGTCGCGCTGGCGCTGCTCTTCGGCCTGTTCGGGTGGAAGGTTGCCGGCCTTTACCTGGCCATGGGACTGCTGGTGGCGATCGTCGCCGGTCTGGTCATCGGCAAGCTGAAGATGGAGCGGCATCTCGAGCAATGGGTCCGCGACCTCCTTGCCGAACCGATAGAGCAAATGACCGCCGAGCAACTTTCCTGGCTGCAGCGCCTGCGAGCCGGCGGCGCACACGTGCGCGAGATCGTCGGCAAGGTGTGGCCCTACGTGCTGATCGGCATCGCCCTTGGTGCAGGAATTCACGGCTATGTCGCGGAGGATTTCATGGCCTCGTTCATGGGCCGGGACGTATGGTGGGCGGTCCCCGCCGCCGTGCTGCTCGGAGTGCCCATGTACACCAACGCCGCGGGGATCATTCCGGTGGTCGAGGCACTGATCGGCAAGGGTGCTGCTCTGGGTACGGTTCTCGCCTTCATGATGTCGGTGATTGCCCTTTCCGCTCCAGAAATGATCATTCTCAGAAAGGCCCTGCAGCCAACCTTGATCGCGACCTTTGCTGGCGTCGTGGCGCTCGGCATCCTGTGCGTCGGTTATGTTTTCAACTGGCTGCTGTAAGCTGTCACCTGCGCTGCGATGGGTACCTGCGCGGCGGCGTTCCGGGTGCTGTCCATGCATCGCCAACGAACTGCTGACGGAGGCACCGGCTTTCCCGGCTAAACGTCGGACCGACGCCCTGCCGACCCAGTACCCGGGCAGCCTGAACAGCCCGCACAGTCCACGAGTCGACGTTTGCCCAACTTCCTGCATTTGCGCAAGGAATAGTCCATGAAAAACATCAAGATCCTCGGCACCGGCTGCGCCCGGTGTCGCGCAACGGAGGCTCTCGTCAAAGCGGTCGCGCAAGAAAAGGGAGTCGAGATTACGCTCGAAAAGGTCGATAGCCTGCCGGAGATCATCAAACATGGCGTGCTTTCCACGCCCGGCGTGGTGATCGACGGGCGGGTGGTGCATGCGGGCGGCGTTCCGACGCGCAGCGAGGTCGAAGGCTGGTTCTGAATACTCCCACCGTCCCGCGTGCAGGACATGCGATGCGTCGCCCACAGCGCAGAATCCAGACACCTGTCGCCAGACCGGGCCATACTGCCGACGAACACTTCCATGAACCATTGCGGGGCATGTCTGCCATTTGGCCGCGTTGCAGCTTTGGACGACGACAGGAAATGCGGTGCATGCTTTGCGGGATCGGCAGTATTTCGGTATCGTTGAAAGGATGACCAACACCGACGCCGTCACCGCACTCGCCGCACTGGCACAGGAGAGCCGCCTCGCCATCTTCCGCTTGCTGGTGCAGAACGCTCCCGGCGGCCTCACCGTCGGCCTGATCGCAGACAAGCTCGAACTTCCCGCGCCGACGCTGTCTTTCCACCTGAAGACGCTGACTCACGCCGGCCTGGTAAATACCACGCAGGAAGGGCGTTTCGTCCGCTGTCATGCGGCCATCGAAAGAATCGACGACCTCGTCAGTTTCCTGACCGACGATTGTTGCGGCGGACATCCCGAAGCCTGCAAACCGCAGGGTCGCTAGGAGAGAATGCTGCCCCGCGCAGCGGCGACGACAGGGGAAGGCGCAATCGGCGATCGCCCGCGGCGGCCGGGGTCGGTGAGGCTTTCCGAAGCATGCCGTCGACCCGCCAGGACCGCTCGACATGCTGCGAACAGGTCGCTTCGGGCACTTTGTGAACTCGCCCACAGGCATCGCCGTGGCCGCCCTTTGCCCCGATTCGGCCACCCCCGCAGGCCTTGGCAAGGGCAAAGCAGACGACGCTTGACGAGTCGCTGCACGCCGGAGATACTTCCACCGAATCGGGCGTTTTCGCGTCCGCTTTGCTCTCGCTTCTCGACCCTATCGATCAACCGAATCTGGAAAACGCAAATCATGAGTGCAACACAAATCAAGCCCGGCGTCGCCACTGGCGACGAGTTGCAAGCAATCTTCGAACTGGCCAAGGCCAAGCAGTTCGCGCTGCCCGCGGTAAACGTGATCAACACCAGCACGGTAAACTCCGTGATGGAAACGGCCAAGGAACTGAATTCGCCGGCGATCATCCAGTTCTCCAACGGCGGCGCACAGTTCTTTGCGGGCAAGGGGCTGGACAACACCAACCAGCGCTGCTGCATTGCCGGCGCCATCTCGGGCGCGCAACACATCCACCTGATGGCCGACCTCTACGGAGCGACGATCATCCTGCACACCGACCACGCGGCCAAGAAGCTGCTGCCCTGGATCGACGGGCTGCTGGACGCCGGCGAGAAGCACTTCAAGGCATATGGCAAGCCGCTCTACAGCTCGCACATGCTCGACCTCTCCGAAGAGCCGATTCACGAGAACATCGAAATCTGCAAGCGCTATCTCGAGCGCATGAGCAAGCTGGGAATGACGCTCGAAATCGAACTCGGCGTCACCGGCGGCGAAGAGGACGGTGTGGACAACACCGGCGTCGACAGCTCCCGCCTGTACACCCAGCCGGAAGACGTCGCCCTGGCCTACGAGGAGCTTTCCAAGGTCAGTGACCGTTTCACCATCGCCGCTTCCTTCGGCAACGTGCACGGTGTCTACAAGCCGGGCAACGTCAAGCTGGAGCCGATCATCCTCAAGAATTCGCAGGAGTATGTACAGAAGAAATTCGGAACCAGGGAGCGTCCGGTCAACTTCGTCTTCCATGGCGGCTCCGGATCCACGCTCGAGGAAATCCGCGAGGCGATCTCCTACGGCGTGGTCAAGATGAACATCGACACCGACCTGCAGTGGGCGTTCTGGGATGGCGTGATGGGTTTCTACAAGAAGAACGAAGGCTATCTGCAGGGACAGATCGGCAACCCCGAGGGGGAAGAGAAGCCGAACAAGAAGTACTATGACCCGCGCGCCTGGCTGCGCAAGGGCGAGGACGCCTTCCGCGCTCGCCTGAAGCAGGCATTTGCCGATCTGAACAACATCGGCACCCTGGGGTAAGCAACTCCCCGGGCTGGGAAACGGGCTGGTCCAGGTCTGGGCTGGCCCTTTTTTGTGCCTGACATCACTTTCATTCGTACACCGCGAGGATCAATTCATGAGTACCCTGGTAGAGCAGCTAATCCAGTCAGAAGCACACAAGTCGATTTTCGAGTCCGCCGTGCGGCAACTTCCCCTGCCGGTCTGTGCCGCCTTCGGCTCGTCGAGCAGCCCGCAGCCGGTCGCCTTCAGCGACACCGGACGCGTCCTGAGCACCAAGGACAGCGAGGGCGTCCGCGCGCAGTTTCCGCAGAGCGTCGCCGCGTCGGGCAACGCCGTCCTCGCTTCGGCCGGAGCCAGCGGCGCCAAAGTGCAAGGCAAGCGCGTCGCCGTGCTGTTCTCCGGTGGCCCGGCAGCCGGCGGCCATAACGTGGTCTGCGGCCTGAAGCGTGTTCTCGGTCCGGGCAACACCCTCTTCGGCGTCAAGGCGGGGCCGAAAGGGCTGCTCAAGGGTTCGCTGTTCGAGATCACCGACGCCAACGTCGATTTCATCCTCAATACCGGCGGCTTCGACTTCCTCGGCTCCGACCGCACCAAGATCAAGAGCGCCGAACAGTTCGCGCAGGTTCGCGAGACCTGCATCCGGCACAATCTCGACGCCATCGTCGTGGTTGGCGGGGACGATTCGAATACCAATGCCGCGGTGCTCGCCGAGTCGCTGTTCACCGGCGTCAAGGCCGACGGTTCCGGCGTGCAGGTGATCGGCGTTCCGAAGACGATCGACGGCGACCTGCAGGTGGGCGATCTCCTGTCGATCTCGTTCGGCTTCGACACGGCGACACGCATCTACAGCGAGATGGTCGGCAACATCCTGCAGGACACCAGTTCCTCGCTGAAATACTGGCACTTCGTCAAGCTGATGGGCCGCTCGGCGTCGCACGTCGCGCTCGAGGTGGC
>NZ_JAMTDV010000070.1:0-4117 GCF_023806565.1 Accumulibacter sp.
GGAGAGGGAATGCTGCGAACATCGTCGCGACACCAGTGTGAAGACCCCCGAAGAAGCTCTAGCGCCGGCGAGCGAGACGTTCGGTGAAGACCTTGCAGTGTCCCACCGCAATCTGGATTCCGTGTCGAGCGGCGCGGCCACCGAACTGCGCAGAATCTCGCTGTACTTTCCTTACGCGAAACGCGCCGACCTCGGTGCTTATCGAGCCGAGGCATTTCATTTGGGCAAGAGTCGAAGGAAGCTCCACCAACCTGAGTTGGGATGCAAAAGGCAATGCGTCGCCCTGTACCCGTGAGTGAATACCTGGGTAACCTTTTCCTGGGTACCGACCGAGCCATGCGCTTGCGCCTCGGGCAGACAGGCTTGGCACTCCTCTTGATGCTGATGGGCATGGCAGTCGTGCTCTGGGCGGCGTGGGCGCTGGACCGACCGCGCGGTCCGCTGTGCGTTTGGACACTCACTTCGCTGTTTTCCATTGTCATGGTCTATGTGACCATTCGCTGCGGTTGGTCACGGCGCTTCAAGGACCCCTCACTGACTTTGCCGCAGATGGTGATTGCGATTGCCTGCAGCGCGACCGGGTATGCGCTGATGGGCCCGGTGCGTGCAATAGCGTTCCCGAACTTGCTGATTATCCTGATGTTTGGCATGTTCGGCCTGCGCGCCATCAGTGCCTTGGGCATCAGCATCTATGCTTTGCTTGCGTTTGGCCTTAGCATGGCCCTGATGGCTTCGATCAGTCCCGATGTGTATTCGCCGACTGTTGAAGTCGCGCATTTCATGATGCTGGTCATCGTCGTGCCGGCAGTCTCGGTTCTGTCCGGGCGCTTGAGCCGCATTCGCCGCCGATTGGGCGAACAAAAGAAAGAGCTCGCCATGGCGCTGGAACAGATTCAACTGATGGCCGCGCGTGATGATTTGACCGGCTTGCTGAATCGCCGTCATATGGTGGTTATGCTGGAGCAGGAAGCTCAGCGCAGCCTGCGCTCGGGACACGAGTTTTGCGTGGCGCTGATCGACATGGATCATTTCAAACGAGTGAATGACCGCTACGGCCACGCTGCGGGTGACGCTGTACTGTGCGCCTTTGCCCACACGGTGCAGGTGGCCCTGCGCCGCTCGGATGTTCTGGCACGCTGGGGTGGCGAGGAATTCGTGCTGATGCAATCGGAGACCAGCCTCTCGCTAGCCGCCGCCACCATGGAGCGTCTGCGCGAGCAGGTGGCGAAGCTGGAACCCCAATTTGCCGGGGACGTCTTGCGGATCAGCTTTTCGGCCGGCCTGACGGAACACCGCTCGGGTGAGTCTGTGGCCCAGACGCTGGAACGTGCAGACCGCCTGCTCTACGATGCCAAGGCTCAGGGTCGCAATCGGGTGGTGACAGGCTGATCAAGCCGGCGGGCCAGCCTTCAGGATCGGTACCGGAAATTCCAGATTCTCGCTGCTGATGGTTGATCGCGATCGGGCGATGAAGGAATGGCCAGAAGCGGGAATGCGGATGAGGATGCCTTCGGCCCGCTTCCCGATCATTCTCGATCGCTCGACTTTTGTCCTTGACGACCGCGCGTTCACACGCGTGCCGGCGATGATTGCGGGGGTGCGCCAGATCGAGTGAGCGTCGGGGATCCGGGATCGGCTTTTCAACTGGCTCCGTATACCACCGCTGTCGCCATGATCTCGTCGGCTTCATGGCGCCGGTGCAGCGCCAGGCCCAGCGCCGCCATGTCTTCGGCCTGGCGCGCCAGAACGAGCTGCGCAAAGGGCAGGAACTCCACCTCCTCCATGCGCACGTGCTCATTGAAGCGCCTCACCATTTCCTGCAACAGCGCGGAGTCCAGCTGCGGCAGATCACCGTTGGCGATGGCTTGCACGGCTGGTTCGAGCTTCTTCCACAGTTGCGCGATCTCGCGATGCTCGCGGATGAGTTGCGTGACCATGGCTTGTGCCCGTTCCGCTTCTTCGCCCGACGCCGCAACCTGCAACACCGCGGGAAAGAGGTCGCGCTCCTCGTCATCGTGGTGGACGAGCAGGCGGTCGCGGAACATCTTCAGCACATCCGCGGCACACCCGCGCGCCCGTGCAGCAGTGACGACCATTTCGGGCAGGCCGAGAGAGTCCTCAAGCAGCGTCACGAACCCTATGTGACAAGTGGAAAAGTCCTGCAGCGGGGCGGCCGCTTCGGCCGCCCGGCGGATCGATGTCTCGGACATGGCGCCTCCCTTCTCCAAGCTTTCGTGCTCATTCAAGAATAGGCAATGCAAGGCTCTTCCGCAAGTATGGACCTTCTCCGCTGTGGCATGGACCCGAATGAGGGACGTGTTTCCGTCCGCGATCGAGCCTGAGCGCAAGGCCCGGGAGAACGGCAGCCCCCAAGCCGGCTTCGACGAGACCGATGGCGCCGGCGACGTGATTGATCTCGTAATGAATGCTGGGCCGAAGCTCGAGTTTGGCGAGTCCGTGGTCGATCAACATCCGGTTGCCACTGCTCTGCGCCACCGAGACCAGTTTTTCCCCAACCAGCGACGCCCGGTCGATCGACTGTCGTGTTGCCAGGTGATGATCGTTGCGGACGACGAGTACGTAACGCTCGGTGTGCACCGGTTTGAAAGCGATGTCTGCCTCCTGAGTGCCGATGAAATTCATGCCGAAGTCGGCAACTCCCGACACGACGCAATCCAGCACCTCGCGAGCGCTTTCATCGATGACCTCGATCCGGACTAAGGGATGGACCTGTGCGAAGTCCTTCAATATCCCGGGCAGCAAGTGATTGGCCACCGAGGGCACGCAGGCGAGGTAACGTGCTCCTTGCGCTGAAGAGTGCTTTCGGCCATGCCGTGCAGCACGTATTCCCGCTGCTCGACAATGGCTTCCGCATGCTTCAGGAACTGCCGCCCGGCATCCGTCAGAGAAACACGGCGGGTGCTCCGCTCCAGCAGGCGGGTCTGCAGGCCATTCTCCAGCTTTTCGATGCGCCGGCTCAGGGCCGGCTGGGAGAGGAACATTGCTTCCGCCGCCGCCTTGAAGCTTGATTTCTCCGCTACCGCGAAAGCCTGAAGCTCGCCAATTTCGATATTGATTCGCATCTGGTATTAATCCATGCCATAAATGCATTCTACCTTTCAATGACTTGCGTGCATGATTCCAGTCCGGTTGGACAAGCACAAGAGCTGCAGGCAGGTGGTGGAATGTCGCTGTGGCAAGAAGCCATGCCAAACTTTCTGAACGTCGCCTCCCGGCAGGACAAGGTTCGGATCATGGCCCGCGGCGGCCAGCCTGCACGGTTTCGGCATGCTGCCGATCGGCGCCGTTCATAACTCAATCTTCTACGGATGAGGTGATCATGAACACCGTGCAAGAAGGCCGCACGTCGACTCTTTCGACGGTGTTGCGGGTAACCATTGGCAACTTCCTGGAAATGTTCGATTTTTTCCTTTACGGATTCTATGCCACGTATATCGCCAATACCTTCTTTCCCAGCACCAGCGAATACGCCTCGCTGATTCTGACCTTCGCCACTTTCGGCGCCGGCTTCCTGATGCGTCCCCTGGGCGCAGTGATCCTCGGCAGCTACATCGACCACATCGGACGTCGCAGGGGATTGATACTGATTCTCGGAATCATGGCCTGCGGCACCAATCTCATCGCCTTCGTCCCCGGCTACTCCCGCATCGGGATCCTGGCGCCGATCCTGGTGCTGATTGGCCGCCTGTTGCAGGGATTTTCGGCGGGTGTCGAATTGGGCGGAGTATCGGTTTATCTGTCCGAAATGGCGACGCCAGGCCACAAGGGGTTCTACGTCAGTTGGCAGTCGGCGAGCCAGCAGGTGGCGATCATGGCCTCGTCGGTGATCGGCTACCTGTTGAACCGATGGCTGCTGCCCGCCGAAATCACCGACTGGGGCTGGCGCATTCCCTTCTTCATCGGCTGCATGATCATCCCGGTGATCTTCATCATTCGCCGCTCCCTCCAGGAAACCGAAGAGTTTCTGGCCCGCAAGCACCGTCCCGGATTTCGCGAAATCGTTCGTTCCATCACACAGAACTGGCGCATAGTCGTCGCCGGGAGTTTCTGGCCCGCAAGCACCGTCCCGGATTTCGCGAAATCGTTCGTTCCATCA
>NZ_JAMTDV010000070.1:4217-23548 GCF_023806565.1 Accumulibacter sp.
GAGTTTCTGGCCCGCAAGCACCGTCCCGGATTTCGCGAAATCGTTCGTTCCATCACACAGAACTGGCGCATAGTCGTCGCCGGGATCATGATGGTCGTGATGACCACGGTATCCTTTTACCTGATCACGGTCTATACGCCGACATTCGGCAAGAGCGTTCTCCGGCTGAGTTCCGCGGACAGTCTGCCGACGACTTTCTGCATCGGCCGGTCGAACTTTTTCTGGCTGCCGGTGATGGGCGCCGTATCGGACAAGGTCGGGCGCCGACCGGTTCTGCTCGCTTTCACCGTTCTCTCCATCCTGACCGTATATCCGGTTCTTTCCTGGCTGATGGCCCACATCAGCTTCGAAAACCTGCTGCTGGCCGAGCTCTGGTTGTCTTTCCTGTACGCGAGTTACAACGGCGCCGCCGTCGTGGCACTCACCGAAGTGATGCCTGCCCATGTTCGCACGGTAGGCTTTTCGCTCGCCTACAGCTTGGCAACAGCGATTTTCGGTGGTTTCACACCAATGATCTCCACCTGGCTGATCGAGATGACTGGCGACAAGACGGCGCCTGGATACTGGATGAGTATCGCCGCCATCTGCGGTCTGTGCGCCACCCTGATGCTGTATCAGCGAGGAGGAATCGCCTTTCGCGGCGACTCTGGCCTTGCTCTTGCCAAGAAGTGACGGATGGGACGCGGCGGTGAGCGACCGACATTCCGAAGTGGGCGCCGAGGCCCACCGCGCTGCGCCACGGCGTGGCAATCGCAGGCGGGATTCTGCTGGGCGATCGCAGGTGCCAGCTTTGGCGCTGGTGCCACTTGCCGCTGCCCTGGCTGGTAGGATCCCTGTACGCCGTGGCCATGGATCGAGTTTCGGAGCTGCTGCTGCTCGCGCCGCCCGGCGCCCGTCAGCTTGGACAATGGGTGGTCGGAATCAATATTGGGCTCCATTTCACTTCGGCAGTCACTTCCGAAGTGGCTTCGCATGCGTTTCTCATCGTCGGCATGGCATTCGCCTCTCTGCTTGCCGGGTTCGTCGGAGCCGCAGCGCAGGTTCGCTGCCGCTTGGCCGGCGGGCCGACAGCCTTTTTCGCTGCGATGCCCGGAGGTGCGTCGGAAATGGCCAATCTGCCCGATCAGCGGATGGCCTCCGTCGACCGGGTGGCCGCTGCTCACGCCGTGCGGGTAATGTTGGTGGTGCTGATCGTTCCGCTGGTGCTGACCGTGACCAACACACACGGCACGAAGCTGGCGCCGATCGAGACGAGCGAGTTCCTGTGGCAACGTCTCGCCCTGATGGCCGCGGCGAGCCTTGCGGGTGTCGGCGCATTCACCCTGCTCTGCCTGCCCAACGCCTTGCTACTCGGAACCCTGTCTGCCGTTGCCAGTCTGGGCATCGGCGGCAATCCCCTTTCTGCATTGCCCGACTGGCTGGGCGCGGCTGGACAACTGTTGATCGGCGTATCCCTTGGTTGCCGCTTTGGCCCGGACTTTCTCCACAAGGCGCCGGCATTCCTGGCGGGGATCGCCGTTCTCGGTCTCGGCTTCCTGGCCAGCACGACAATGCTCGCTTTCCTGCTGACCCATGTGACCCACCTGATATTTCCCGACCTGCTGCTAAGTTTCGCGCCGGGAGGCATTGCCGAAATGTCGCTGACCGCAACTCACTTCCATCTCGCCGTTCCACTGGTTGTCGCGGCGCACGTCGTTCGCCTGGCGATTCTGACGCTGCTGGCTCCGGCTGCCTTCCGGATATTCTCCCGCTGGCGTCGAACTGCCGATCGGCCGGACCATTCGTAAGCTTCGGGAAAGCGAGGGCGACGGCCTTCCGCGCGGCGCTCGCAGGACTATACTGGCAGCGGCGCGTGCGCAACAGCAACCGTGACCGACCTGTACATCTGCCTATCGGAATCCGCATGACCGAAGAACTCTTTCGCGACGACGCCACCTTGCGCGAGTGCCAGGCCACCGTGCTCGCGGTTGACGAGTTCGGCATCGTTCTCGATCGCACCGTCTGCTATCCTTTGGGCGGTGGGCAGGCGGGGGATACGGGCACCTTGCGCACGGCGGCCGGCGTTACCCTGGCGATTGTCGACACACGCAAGCACAAGCTGCGTGCCGGCGACATCATGCATGTGCCGGCGCCAGACGCAAGCTTGGTCGCGTTCACGCCGGGCACTCCGGTCACGGTGTGCATCGACGCGGCGCGCCGGTACGCTCACATGCGCTTCCACACGGCAACGCACCTGCTGTGCGCGCTGCTGCCGTACGCGGTCGATGGCTGCTCGATCACCGCTGCGTACGCGCGGCTGGATTTCCACACCAGCGAAGCGCTCGACAAGGAAATGCTCAGCGCCGGCATCGCGCGCCTGGTCAGTGAAGCACACCCGGTGCGCCAGCGCTGGATCAGCGAGGAAGAACTCGACGCCAACCCGCAGCTGGTACGCAGCATGAGCGTGCAACCACCACGCGGTCTGGGCCGCGTCCGTGTGCTCGACATCGAGGGAGTCGACCTGCAACCCTGCGGCGGCACGCACGTGGCGAACACCGCCGAGGTTGGCAATGTCATCGTCAGCCGGATCGAAAAGAAGAGTGCGATGACGCGGCGGGTAATCCTCGGTTTCGCCGCCGGCGGCGAGCACAGGCCGGCTCCGGCCGCCCTGCGGCAGTCGGCCGGTGACTGATTGCGGACTGCCGGATGGTCTTGCTGCGCCGAACGAAGGGAACGCAGGCGAAAAGGGCTTCTATTGCTTCCTGGCCGGCGTCTTCGCCTTGCACATTTTCCCGGGCATGCGCAGACTCGCTTGGTAGGCCGCAACGGCGACCAGTTGCTCGTCGTCGTACTTGCCGATGATTCCGACCATCTCCGGGTTGGCGTTGCGGCGCTTGCCGTCGCGGATTTCGGTCATCTGACGCAGCAGATAGCGGTAGTGCTGGCCGGCGATCACCGGGTAGAACTTGTGCCTCGCGCCTTCGCCGCTGGCTCCATGGCACCCCCGACAATCCTTTTCGTAGAGCGCCCGGCCTTTTGCCACTTGCCGATCTGCATCCGTTCCCTCGTACTGGCCGTGATCAGACGGGATGCACAGGCCTTCGAGGTACGCGGCGAGGTCCGCGAGATCTTGCGGGTCCGTGAAAACCGCGGCAAACGGGTACATAGTCGGATTGTCACGCACGCCACCACGAATGTCGGCCATCTGTTTGATCAGGACGCTGCCATGCTGCCCAGCGAGTTGCGGGATGCTGCCGTCCGCACGTCCGCCAGCCGACGGCAGATGGCAACTGCGGCACAGGGCGTAGATTTCCTCACCGCGCTTTCTGTCGCCCTTGCGCTCCAGTGCTTCGCCCTTCTCGCCCGCCGCTGCCTGCCATGGGTAATCCCTGACGTCAAGGCCGGCAGCGCGCGCTGCCGATGGCTCGGCATACGCCGGCGCGACGGCGACCAGCGCCAGAGTGAGTGCCACAACCCGAATCTTCATTGCCAGTTCCCCGTTGTCCTCGCGACTTGCGAGTTGCCCTTGCGGCCGGCAAGCCGCCTGTCGATCGCCGTCGCGAGGAGTCCTCCATCTGCCGGCCGACGGGCGGCATCATCCATCATGTTGCCATCTCGGGGAAGCCCCTGCATCGTGCCACACGCGCAAGTCGAAAGCGAGCGTCGCCCTCGACCTGCCCATCCGCCGGTGAGGAAAGGGCGGATAATATGCGCGTAGAGACCTGCCGCCAACCCGGTTCGGCGGTCGCACACAAACGACGCAGAGGAGTGTACGCAATGAACATGCGACTGGTTGGTGTTGCGGCGCTGCTGTTGTCCACAGCGCTGAGCGGGACCGCAACTGCCCAGAGCCGTGGTGTGAGTGGCGGCGGCACGGGCTTCCACGGCACTGCGGGCGCCGTTTACGCGGGCGGTGGCAACTGGCACGGAGGCGGCGCCGGCTGGCACGGCGGCTACTATGGTGGCTGGCATGGTTATCGCGGCGGATGGGGAGGTGCGTATTGGGGCCCCAGCGTCGGCCTCTATTTTGGCGCGCCAGCGTATTGGGGCCCCTGGCCCTATGCTTACGGCTATCCTTACCTATACGGCTACCCCCCGTACGCGGTCACGGCGCCGGCAATCGTCGTCGAGCAGCCGGTCGAGCTAGTGGCGCCAGCCGCGCAGGACACTCCAGCGCCGGCGCCGGCGCCGGCGTTCTGGTTCTATTGCACGAAGCCAGCCGGTTACTACCCATACGTGCGAAACTGTGACGACGCCTGGTTGCGGGTAGTGCCTCAGGCAAACACGGGCACCGGGTCGCGGCCCAAGCTGGCGCAATAGGCCACCAAGGAGGATCATCATGGAAAGACGACCATTCTTGCTGCCACTGGCGGCGCTCCTGCTCCTCGCCGGCTGCGTCACCGCGCCGACCGGTCCGACGGTGCTGGTCCTGCCGGGACAACAGAAGTCATTCGACCAGTTCCGCAACGACGACATCGCCTGCCAGCAGTACGCCCAGGCATTCACAGCGCCGGCGGGCCAGGCGGCCAACGATGCGGCGGTCGGCACGGCGGCCGCAGCGACAGCCATTGGTGCAGCCGCCGGCGCAATCATCGGATCGGCGTCGGGTCAAGCCGGCCAGGGCGCTGCGATCGGTGCGGGTACCGGATTGCTCTTCGGCGGCGCGATGGGCAGCAACACGGTTTATGCAACTTCTTACGACTTGCAGCGACGCTACGACATCGCCTACATGCAGTGCATGTACGCGCGCGGGAACCAGGTGCCCGGTCAGGTCGTGCAACGGCGCACGCCTCCAGCTTACCCGCTGAATGCGGGACCCCCATCCGCCGTCTATCCACCGGCGAACACGCCGGCGCCGGACATGACGCCGCAGTTCGGCCCGCCGCCGGGTGGCTATCCTCTGCCGAACACGCCACCACCGCAAGGGGTTCCGTACAAGAGCCGATAGCGCGGTGTCCGCAAGCGGCGGGCGGATCTTTCCGGGCCGGGGCAGCCACGAACCGCGTGGGGCTTGTTGCTCGCGCCTTGCCCCGAGCGGTGGCGAAAAGTGCTCAAAACAGCAGGTTACAAACCGTTGCAATAGCGCTACCTGCAAGCGGCAGCTTTGCCTTCATCATTGGCAGCACCCTTTTGCAAACGACGGAGGCAAGCCATGAATATCGACGAACGAGAAAGGCTCGGTCGCTTTCTGCAACAGCTGGCGGAAGCTCGCGTCGGCACCAAGGACGCCGAAGCCGACAGGCTCATCCAGGAGGCCTGCCGTACTCAGCCCGATGCGAACTACCTGCTGGTCCAGCGAAACCTTCTCCTGGAGCAGGCTGTCGAAAATCTGCAGGCGGAAATCGCCCGTATGAAGCGGGAGCAGGAATCCCAGCGGCCCACGGCGAGTGGTTTTCTCGACAGCAGCGCATGGGGAAACACCCCAGCGCAACCGGCATCGACAGCGCGCCCCTGGGCCTATGCGCCGACCGCCCCGGCACCCGCCCCGGCGGCGATTTCCCCTCCTCGGGGCTCGGGTTTCCTGGGAACGCTGGCGTCAACCGCTGCCGGCGTCGTTGCTGGATCGTTTCTGTTTCAGGGAATCGAACACCTGTTCGGTAGTCACAGCGGCCAGAGCAACGTCCTGTCGGACAGCAACCCGTTGCTCTCGCGGCTACCGAGTGAAAGCGCCGCGGTCGACGAGGTTAATGACTACCGCAGTGAGGCCGACAACGACTTGAGTTCCTTGGGTCCCGACGACGACGCGGACTGGGTCTGACGACAACGCAGATCGGCCCGCCGGAACATGCGGTCTGCCGTGCGGTTGCAGATCTCCGGCAAGACGGGCAGCCCCCCCGAAACGCCAAGGAATCCGGTGATTCGCCTTCTTCGAAGCAAGCACCAGCCACAGAGGAGATTGTCATCGCCCAGTCGCCTGCAACGTTGTTCACTACGGGCGAAGGCTGATGCCGGAAGCCCCGGCTGCCGATCATGATGACCGGCATTCGCCCGACCGGAAGCCGCTATTCGAACCGAGGAGCGATGTCATGAAACCGCCAAGATTCCTGCTGTCGGCACTTGCCGTCGTCGTCGTTTCGCTGAGCGGCTGCATCGTCGCACCACCCGCCCGTCCGGTGTACGTGGAGCCGGTAATGGTTCCGCCACCGCCTCCGCGCGTCGAGTATGTCGGTCCCGCACCGGCAATCGGCTACGTGTGGATTGCCGGTGCCTGGCACTGGCGCGGCGGACGTTACGAGTGGGCACCGGGATACTGGTCATCACCCCGTTACGGCCAGCGGTGGGTACCTTACCGCTGGGAGCGCGAGGGTGACCACTGGCGGCAACACGGTGGCCACTGGGAACGGGACTGAGCCGATTCGCACTGGACTGGCAACCGAGTTTCCTTCGTTCCCTGCTGTTCAGTGACCTTCGTAACCCGGACGACGGCCACCAGCGCGTACGGGACCGCTCTTTGCGGATCCTTCATGACGCGTACGCGGCGCACCGTCGCGCCTCGCTGCTGCCGGTTTGGGGAAACGGCCGTCGGCCTGTCCGGCTGCCGGCGCTCGCTTCTCGCCAGCTTTCCAGGCCGGCTTGCCGGCGGGGCGAGGAGTCGTCGACGGCGTCCGCCGGGTCGGTTCATGGCCGGCGACGACTTCGACCGCAATCGCCTGACGAGTGACGCGCTCGATCCTGCGGACGCTGAACTGCTCGGCGTGATGAACCAGCGAGATTGCCAGACCGCTGCGGCCAGCGCGACCGGTGCGACCGATGCGGTGAATATAGTCTTCCGCGGCTTTCGGCAGGTCGTAATTGAACACGTGCGTGATCGTCGGCACGTCGATTCCGCGCGCGGCAACGTCGGTGGCAACCAGAATTCGCAGCTGACCGCGACGCAGCGCAGTGAGTGTGCGATTGCGCGCCCCTTGATGCATGTCGCCATGCAGCGCCGCGGCGTTGAGGCCGGCGAGGTTGAGACGATCGCTGAGCGTATCGGCATCGCGTTTGGTGGCAGTGAATACCAGCGCCTGATCGATCGACGCGTCGCGCAGCAGATGGTCGAGCAACCGGTTCTTGTGCGCCAGATCGTCGACGAAATGCATCCTCTGCTCGATATGGTCGTGCCTCGCCGAAACGGCATCGACCTGAATGCGCAGCGCGGCACGCGTCATGCGCTGCGCCAGGTCGCCCACCACGCCGTCCAGAGTCGCCGAGAAGAGCAATGTCTGCCGCGAAGCAGGTGTCGCGGCGACGATTGTTTCGATGTCGTCAATGAAGCCCATGTCGAGCATGCGGTCGGCTTCGTCGAGCACCAGGATCTGCAGTTGCGAAAAATCGATCTTGCCCGCATTCATGTGGTCGATCAGTCGACCCGGGGTCGCCACCAGAATTTCCGGGTTGCGGCCGAGAAGTTCCATCTGTCTGGCATAGGGCATGCCGCCGAGGATGGCGACGGCCCGCAACTGGTGTAGCTGTCGTCCGTACTTTTCGCTGGCAGCGGTCACCTGTAGCGCGAGTTCACGCGTCGGCGCCAGTACCAGCATTTTCGGCGCAGCCGGCTGGAAGCGGAAGCGATCGTGTCCACGCGCTCCCGGACGGCGTTGCGGTGCGCTGCCACGCGGCACGACCAGTGGACGTTCCTGCGCGGCAAAGAGATGCAGCGCCGGGAGCAGGAAAGCGGCAGTCTTGCCCGATCCGGTCTGCGAAGAAACGATCAGGTCACGACCGGCAAGGGCCGCGGGAATGGCCTCTCGCTGAACCGCGGTCGGCTCATTGTAGCCGGCTTCGCTCAGTGCCTTGAGGAGGGATGGGTGAAGGCCGATTTGGGCAAAAGTCATGTTCTCTTTCGTGTGGATATGCGGCGCGCTGCCCTAGCGGCATGGCGCGCTGCGAAGTCAAAGGGGGCAACGCCAACCAACGAAGAAGCTGGAGAGACAGACTCTGTTCGATCAACCGGAGTCAGCACCCATCAGCACAAAAGCTTTGTGCCAGAACGGCGCTGAATGAATCGACACCAGAAGGCAGGAGGGCTTGAGAGTTACGGCCAGGTTCGCGATGCTCGGTGCGCGCTGCAGTGCGCGCAGCTCGCATTATAGCACCGGCTGGCGTGGCTGCTGCTTTTCTTTGCCGGATTCACGCAGCGACCGGAACGGATCGCCGCCAGTAGCTCCCGAGGGGGTTCCGGGAGGGTATGCGATCGACGACGGGAGCCCCGTACCGTCAGCCAGCGCGCCCGTCGAACAATGCGTGACAGGCAACCCGCATTCGTTCGAGCGCTGCATCCAGGGTGGCGCGAGGACAGCCGAAGTTGAGGCGTACCCATCCCGGCAAGGCAAAATCGGCGCCGTCGGAAAGACCAACGCCTGCCGCTTCGAAAAACGCAGCCGGATCGTCGATGCCCAGGCCAGTCGCGTCGATCCACGCCAGATAGGTCGCCTCGACATGGCTCACGGCCAACCCGGGAAGCTCGGCGATCGCCGCCTCGACGCGGTCGCGATTGCGGCGCAATACGCCAAGCAAGGTACGACGCCAGTCATCACAGTCGCGGTACGCTGCCTCGGTCGCCACCAGGCCCAGGGTATTGACATGCGGCACGATGCCGCGTGTGGCGGCGATGAAGCGGCGGCGCAGCGTGGCGTCGGGAACCACTGCAAAGGCACAGCCGAGGCCAGGAATATTGTAGGTCTTCGACGGCGCCATCAGGGTGATGCTGCGCCGGGCGAGGTCGCCATCGAGGAGCGCCAGCGGCAGGTGCTGCCGCTCCTCGTCGAGGATCAGGCCACAATGGATTTCGTCGGAGCAGACAATCAGGTCGTGCCGCCTGCAGAAATCTGCGATTTCGCGCAACTCGTCCAGGTTCCACGCCCGCCCGACCGGATTGTGTGGATGGCACAACAGCAGCAGGCGGCTGGCGGGAGTCCGTGCCGCCTCGAGCCCGGCGAAGTCCCAACCCCAGCGGCCCGCTTCGTGACGCAGCGCGACCGTGGCTAGCCGTCGGCCAGAAAGGCGAGGCGCGGAAAGAAATGGCGGATAGATCGGCGTTGCCGTCAGGACGTCGCCATCGATGGCGCGACAGGCGACGTTGAGCCCGGTCACCAGCCCGGGCAGCCAGACGAGCCACTCGGCAGCAACTCGCCAGCCGTACTCACGCCGCAGATTCCCGAGCACTGCCTCGTAGAGGGCAGGCCAGGGCTCGGAGTAGCCGAAACAGGCGTGCGCAACTCGCTTGCGCAGCGCTTCGACGATTGCCGGCGGTGCCGCAAAATCCATGTCCGCGACCCACAGGGGGAGCACGTCGCGGCCGGCGTAGCGGTTCCACTTCATCGAATCACCGCCGCGGTGGTCGATGACGCGGTCGAAGTCGTTCGCCGATGGCGTCCTGGCGCTCGGTTCGTCGCCCTTGCCGGTGACGTTCACGGGCATTCCACCGAGATCTTCTGGCAAGAGTCCGAATCGACCGGAATGCACCCGGGCACAGTCACCCAGGGCATCCGGGAAAATGTGATCAGCGCGTAGTGTTCCAACCCGTCGCCAGTCCGCTAACCGAGGAACAAGCGGTACGACGGATTGTTGCTCTCGTTCCAGTGCGCGTAGCCGAGTTTGCGAAGAAAGTCCTCGAAATCACCCATCTCGTTCGGTGGCACCTGCATGCCGATCAGCACACGGCCGTAGTCGGCGCCGTGGTTTCGGTAGTGAAAGAGGCTGATATTCCAGCCGGCGCTCATGCGGTTGAGGAAGTTCATCAGCGCACCGGGGCGCTCGGGAAACTCGAAGCGGTAGAGAATCTCGTTGTCGATCGCCGGCGCGTGCCCACCGACGAGGTGGCGAATGTGGCCCTTGGCCATCTCGTCATCGGTCAGATCGAGTGTCGGGTAATCGTGCTTGCGCAGGTGTTCGAGCAGGCGCACCGACTCGGCGCGCGAAGCGACCTGGACACCGACGAAGACATGCGCGTCGCGCTGGTCGTTGTAGCGATAGTTGAACTCGGTGATGTTGCGGGCGCCAATCAGCGAAACGAATCGTTTGTAGGCGCCCGGCCGTTCGGGCAGGGTCACGGCAAAAACGGCTTCGCGCTGTTCGCCAATCTCCGCCCGTTCGGCGACGAAACGCAGGCGATCGAAATTCATGTTGGCGCCGGAGGCGACGGCAAGCAGCGTCCGCTCCTTCAGCCGGTGCAACCTGGCGTATTCCTTGGCACCGGCCACCGCCAGCGCGCCGGCAGGTTCGAGAACGGCGCGGGTGTCCTCGAAGACGTCCTTGATCGCCGCGCAGATGGCGTCGGTATCGACCAGCACCATTTCGTCAACGTAGGTCTGACAGAGGCGGAAAGTCTCGTCGCCGACAAATTTCACTGCCGCACCATCGGCAAACAGGCCGACGTGCTCCAGCCGCACGCGTTTGCCGGCCTTCAAGGAGCGCGCCATGGCATCGGCGTCGACAGCCTCGACGCCGATGATCCTGGTTTCTGGTCGGACCCGCTTGATATAGGCGGCTACGCCGGAAATCAGACCGCCACCGCCGACGCAGCAAAAAACGGCATGAATCGGCTTGGCGTGCTGACGCAGAATTTCCATGCCGATCGTCCCCTGCCCGGCGATCACGTCGGGATCGTCGAAGGGGTGCACGAAGCTCAGCTTCTCGACCTTCTCCAGTTCCAGAGCGTGCGCGTACGCGTCATCGTACGAATCACCGGCGAGAACGACTTCGCCGCCGCGCGCCTGTACCGCGTGAATCTTGATTTGCGGCGTCGTCGTCGGCATCACGATCACCGCTCGGCAACCCACCTTGGATGCAGCCAGCGCGACCCCCTGCGCGTGGTTTCCGGCCGATGCGCAGATGACTCCGCGCTTGAGCTTCTCGGCGGAGAGATGGACGATCTTGTTGTACGCACCGCGCAGTTTGAAGGAAAACACCGGCTGCAGGTCTTCGCGCTTGAGCAGGATGCGATTGCCGATTCGCGCCGAAAGACCTGGTGCGAGATCGAGTGGCGTTTCAATCGCGACGTCGTAGACCTGCGCGTTGAGAATTCTTTCGAGATAGTCCGTGTGCATGACGGCAGAAGAGGCGACGCTGGCGGAAACTCTTGATTCTAGCAGCAGCGGCGCGCCGAGCGAAGAACGATCGGCGTCCTGTTCGCCTGTTCTCGTGCTCGACCGACAGGCGGCGGTCGATGAGCCATTGCCGCGCATCCTGCGCCTGCCGGCATTGCCTCGCGCTCAGCGATAGGGTGTGGGCTCCGGCGGCGCGCAGTTGCCTTTCTTTGCCTGACCCGGAGGACAATGGTAACCCTTGCCTTTGGCCTTGCCCTGGCCATTGCCATTGCCATGGTGCCTTTCCCAGTAGCCCGGATCGCGCCAGGTCTTCCCATCCCAGTAGTAGCCGCGCTTGTCGCGGTCCCCGAAGTTGCGTGTCGGTGGAGGATTGTTCACCTGTACGTTACCGATGTTGAATTGGATGTCGGCGGCGTCGCCGATCAATGGCGCGAAAAGCAACACGAGACAAGCAAGCTTCCTGTTCATCGACCTTCCCTTTGCTGACGAGTGTTTGTCAGGCAACCGGAAGCGACTGCACGCAGGGGTCGGCACCGCCACAAATTGCCTTTCAGTCTGATTCTACCCGACTCAGCGGCGACTCTTTGCGAGTCATTCGATAGACACAGCCAATGCTGCGGGCCTTTCCGTGCATCCCTGGGATAGAATTCGCGCTTTGGCGGCGACCAGCGATGAACGCACGTCTGCGCGAAATTCCCTACAACTATACGTCGTTCTCCGATCGCGAGATCGTGATTCGCCTGCTCGGAGCGGAAATGTGGGCGCTCCTCGACGAGCTGCGCGCCGAGAGGGTCACTGGGCGCTCGGCCAGGATGCTCTACGAAGTACTAGGCGACATCTGGGTAGTACAGCGCAACCCCTACCTGGAAGACGATCTGCTGGCCAATCGCAACCGTCGTGCGGCGCTCGTCGAGGCGCTTCGTCACCGCTTGCGGGAAATCGGCAAGCGGCGGCAGGGCAACGAGAAGGTGCTGCTGCTGATCAATGCCGCCGAAGAGGCGGTCCAGTCCTTCGCCCAGCACTTCACTGATACCGCCCGGCTGCGTGCCCGGGTCAGGAAGGTGCTGGCCCGGCACACGCGCAGCGACAACATCGCCTTCGACGGCCTGGCGCGCGTGTCGCACGTCACCGACGCGACGGACTGGCGGATCGAATACCCGTTCGTCGTGCTCTATCCCGATGACGAAGACGAAGTCGGTCCGCTGGTGCGCGGCTGCATCGAACTCGGACTGACGATCATCCCGCGCGGCGGTGGTACCGGCTACACCGGCGGTGCGGTCCCGCTGACACCGCTTTCGGCAGTGATCAACACGGAAAAGCTGGTCGACCTCGGGGCCGTCGAGGAGGTGCTCCTGCCGGGTTGTGATCGCCGCTACGCCACCATTCGCACTGGTGCCGGCGTCGTCACCGCCCGCGTTGCCGAGGCGGCAGCGGCCGCCGGGCGGGTATTTGCCGTCGATCCGACCTCGGCCGAAGCTTCGTGTATCGGCGGCAACGTTGCGATGAACGCCGGTGGCAAGAAGGCGGTCCTCTGGGGAACCGCGCTCGACAACCTGGCTTGGTGGAAAATGATCGACGCCAGCGGCCACCCGATGGAGGTGACGCGTCTCGACCACAATTTCGGCAAGATCCACGAGCAGGAGGAGGTGCGCTTCGAGATCAGGCGCTTCCACCGGGACGGACGCAAGCCGTACGGACCACCCGAGATTCTGGCGATTCCTGGCGCGCGATTCCGCAAGGCCGGTCTCGGCAAGGACGTCACCGACAAGTTCCTGGCCGGACTGCCCGGCGTGCAGAAGGAAGGTACCGACGGTCTGATCGTCGCCGCCCGCTGGATCCTGCACTCCATGCCGGCACACGCGCGTACGGTCTGCCTCGAATTCTTCGGTCAGGTGCGCGAGGCGGTGCCCGCGATCGTCGAAATCACCGATTACTTCAAACCTGGTGGTGAAGGCAGGGCGGCGGGAGTCCAGCTCGCCGGTCTCGAGCACCTCGACGAACGTTACCTGCGCGCCGTCGGCTACGCCACCAAGGCAAAGCGCAGGGCAGAAACCGCGGGCCGACCGAAAATGGTCCTCATCGGCGACATCGTAGGCGACGACGAGGCCGCGGTGATGACCGCCGCTTCGGCTGTCGTTCGCATGTGCAACCTGCGCAGCGCCGAAGGCTTCATCGCCGTCGATGCCGAAACGCGCAAGAAGTATTGGCTCGACCGGTCGCGTACCGCGGCCATTTCCCGCCACACCAACGCTTTCAAACTGAACGAAGACGTCGTGATTCCGCTGCCGCGCATGGGTGAGTACTGCGACGGCATCGAGCGGATCAACATCGAGCTGTCGATCGGCAACAAGCTTTCGCTTTGTGATGCCCTGCGCGATTTCCTGAGCGGTGAACTGCCGCTGCATCGCGGCGACTCCGATCTCGACAGCGAAGTGCTGATCGGCGAACGGCGGGCCGCGGCGCTGGAAGCCGTCGCCGGCGTACGCGCGCGCTGGCAGTGGCTGCTGGACCATCTTGATCTGCCGCTGCCGCAGGCGGAAGCCCACTTCGCGGCATTCGGCGTGCATGCCGAGGTGCTGCGCAACCGCGCCGCCAGTCCCATGCTCTTCCATCGCCTGCAGGATTACTCGCTGCGCGTCTCCTGGAAGAGAGAGCTGCAACCACAACTCGCGGACATTTTCGACGGCATCGTCTATCGGCCGGTGCTCGATCGCATTGCTGCGATCCATCGGGAGACACTTCGGGGCCGGCTGTTCGTCGCGCTGCACATGCACGCTGGCGATGGCAACGTACACACCAACATTCCGGTGAATTCCGACCATTACGAGATGCTGCAGACGGCTTACGGCGTCGTCGAACGTATCATGACGCTGGCGCGCTCACTCGACGGAGTCGTCTCTGGTGAGCATGGGATCGGCATCACCAAGCTCGAGTTTCTCGACGAAGACGAGATTCGGCCGTTTCGCGAGTACAAGGCCAGGGTCGACCCGGAGGGACGTTTCAACAAGGGCAAGCTGCTGCCCGGAGCCGACCTGGCAAACGCCTACACGCCATCGTTTTCGCTGCTCGGCAGCGAGTCGCTGATCATGGAGCAATCGGAGATCGGCAACATCTCGACGATGGTCAAGGACTGCCTGCGCTGCGGCAAGTGCAAACCCGTCTGCTCGACGCACGTGCCGCGTGCCAACCTGCTCTATTCGCCACGCAACAAGATCCTCGCCACCTCACTGCTGATCGAGGCTTTTCTCTACGAGGAGCAGACGCGGCGCGGTGTCTCGCTGCGGCATTTCGACGAGTTCAGCGACGTCGCCGATCACTGCACGATCTGCCACAAGTGCGCCACCCCGTGCCCGGTCGATATCGACTTCGGCAACGTGTCGATCAGGATGCGCAATCTGCTGCGAGAGCAGGGAAAGCGGAAATTCGTCCCGGCGAAGGCGGCGGCGATGACTTTCCTGACGATCAAGGATCCGGTGTTCATCAGGCTGCTGCGCAAGGTCATGATCGACTGGGGTTATCAGGCCCAGGGGTTGGCGCACGGCTTCGCCAGGTCGTTCGGGCTGATCCAGGGCCAGGTCCGGCAGCCACCGGCGACGCTCGGTTCGCCATCGGTCCGCACGCAGATCATCCACTTCGTCAACAAGCCGATGCCCGGCGGATTGCCCAAGCGCACGGCGCGCGCCCTGCTCGACATCGAGGACGACAGGATCGTTCCGATCATCCGCGATCCGAACAAAGTCGGCGCCGCCGATTACGACGGCGATGCGGTTTTCTATTTTCCGGGGTGCGGTTCCGAGCGCCTGTTCTCGCAGGTGGCCCTGGCAACGCAGGCAATGCTTTACGAAGTCGGGGCGCAGACGGTCCTGCCGCCGGGTTACCTGTGCTGCGGCTATCCACAGACGGCCGCCGGCGACGCCGACCACGGGCAGCGGATCACTACCGACAATCGGGTACTGTTTCACCGGGTCGCCAATACGCTCAATTATCTCGACATCCGGACGGTCATCGTCTCCTGTGGCACCTGCCTCGACCAACTGGAGAAGTATCACTTCGAACAGATCTTCCCCGGTTGCCGCCTGCTCGACATCCACGAATACCTGCTGGAAAAGGGAGTGCGCATGGAAGGGATTGTCGGTACCCGCTACATGTACCACGATCCCTGCCATGCACCGATGCGAACGATGCCGGCCATACGCGTGGTCAACAAGCTGATGGGGCAGGCGGTCGAGCTCTCGGAGCGCTGCTGCGGCGAGTCGGGAACGCTGGCAGCGACACGCCCCGACGTATCGACCCAGGTGCGGTGGCGCAAGCAGGAAGAGATCACGAAGGTCGCCGGGCGACTGCGCGGTGACCAGTTCGCGGGCGAGATCAAGCTGCTGACTTCCTGCCCGTCCTGTCTGCAGGGACTGTCACGCTTCAACGACGACGCTGGCACCCGGGCGGACTACATCGTTGTCGAGATGGTCAAGCGTCTGCTCGGCGACGACTGGATGGCGCAATACGTCCACAAGGCAAACCACGGCGGGATCGAGCGGGTACTGCTCTAGCTTCCCGGGACGGCATCCCGAAAGCGCTTTCCTGCTTCGGCGGTCCGGCGCACAGCGCCCTTGCTCACCGTTTCCCGGGCGAACCCTGCTCGATCCGTGACCTAGTTCCTTACGGCTTTACGTTCGCTGGCTTATCGTTCCGATCAAGACGGTGCATTGGCACCCGAAATGAGCAAGGAGCCGGAAAGTGGGCAAAGAAGGGTTTCAGGACTGCGAGCTGTGCGAGTCGCCAGGGGGCGAAGTGGTGTGGGAAAGCGACCTTTGTCGCGTCGTCATGGTCAACGACCCGGATTATCCCGGTTTCTGCCGCATCATCCTGCATCGGCACCTGCGCGAGATGACCGACCTGCCGCCGCACGAACGGATGCAACTGATGAATGTGTTGTTCGCCGTGGAAAGCGCAATCCGTACGCTGTATCAGCCGGACAAGATCAATCTTGCGAGCCTGGGAAACATGACGCCGCACGTGCACTGGCACCTGATTCCACGCTGGCGCGACGACCGGCATTTTCCGCAGCCCGTCTGGGCAACGCCGCAACGCGTGCATGCTCCGCACCGCAGCTCCGTCGATCCGCGGCAACTCGGCGACCAGATCATCGCTGCCCTGCGCACGAGATAGGCGGCCAATGGGAACCGAGAACATGATGCAGGCGGTCCTCGCCAAGGTCCCGGCAGGCTTGAAAATTTCTGACCTGCAAACCGGCTTCCGGATTCTCTCGCGGCTTCCGCTGGCAAATTCGCAACAGGCGGCGTTTGAAATCAGTCATTTCCTCGACCGCCTGTTGCAGACCCCGCCGGCGGGAGAGGTCTACCTGCAGTTGCTCGAACAGACACGAATATCCCTCTGTTTCGTGGCCGAAGAGCTTGCCCGTCAGTACGTCAATAAGCCATTGCCGCTCGGCGACACCGAGGCGAACGCTTTTCGCCAGGTGGTCGCCATTTGGCAGAAAGCGGCGCGCGCCTACGCACACTGCGCGCAACTACCGAGCAGCATCGACGGCAAGGTGGATTCACAGCGGCTGGCGATGATCCTGCATCGCTGCATCTACTACGCGGGCATGGTCATCGTCGAGCACCATCGCGCCCGCCAGGCGCTGCCAGCGGGTGTCTGGCTCAAGTTGCACGGTTATTACTCTAGTGCCGAGGAATGGGGCGTCGCGACGCTGGCGGTACCTGACTCGCTCGATCCCCTTGGTCGCAGCAGTCACTGCACGGCGGCTTTCATCGCACTGCTGCTGGCCGAACTGGCCGGTCCCTACGGGTTTTCGATTCGCGAGATGGGTCTGGTTCGCCGCTGGGCGGACAAGTGGTCGCCGCTGGTGAGCTTGCACCCGGTTGACACACAGGAACCACTTCCCGAACTGGTGGTGGACCTCCTCCTCGATTGCGGCCTGCGCTCGGCGAGGGACCGTCTGCAGGCCGGTCGGCCGCGTCGCATCGATGTGACGCGGCTGCTGAGCCAAATCCATCAAATCAGGAAACAACTCCAACTTGGCGTCGCCCCGGAGCAACTCGGACTGGGCGAGGACTGCAGCGGCGCATTCTGTGATCGACTGCTCCGGCGCCTTCACCAGCCCTGGAGCATGTCGCGCGCGGCCCGCAAGTGTAGGCGACACGAAGCCTCGGGTAGCGCGAAGGTGGCCATAGGATTTGCCGCCATCCACTACCATATTTCCGGTAAGGAGTTTGGCCAGCCGGAGGGTTCTGCCAGCTACTCGCGAGAAGAGTTTGAAAGCCTGTTTGCTTTCCGGCACATGCTCGACTCGGCGCAGCTGCTGGAAATCCGTCAGGCGCAGCTCGGCTTTGCGTTCGATACCTGGCAGGTACTCGACGAGTCCGCGAGCGGGTTTCGTCTGTTACGTTCCATTCCTGGCAGGAAGTTCGAAGCCCGGCAATTGCTTTCCATCTGTCAGCACAATGGCAGTCTGCATCTCCTGGCACAGGTCGTCTGGCTGATGCAGGAACAGGGGGGCGGACTGCTCGCCGGCATTGCGGCACTGCCCGGCAGGCCGCAGGCAGTTGCAGTACGGCCGGCGGCGCAAGCAGCGGGAGCAACGGGAGCGTATGTTCGGGCGTTCATGCTCCCCGCCGTGTCGTCGCTCGGAGCCGAGCAGAGCCTGATTCTGCCGCCTGGCTGGTACCGGCCCGAGCGCGAGCTGGAAGTCTACACCGAACGGCGCATGCGGGTGAAACTGCTCCGTCGGGTGGGTGACGGAGCAGATTTCGAGAGGGTCAGCTTCGTCGTGCTCTGAGAACCTGGCGGAGGCACTCCTGCCGACAGACAGTGCGGCTGCGCCTGTCTGCGGCGAGACTGTGGTGAAGCGGCACTGACCGGTGTGTTGACGCGTACCGTCGCGGTTGCGCTTTTGCGCTATCATGTCTCGCCTTCCCGCTGATGGCTACTGCAGGCCGGCGTGCGTGCAGAGCGCGAACCCTTTCCACGCCCTACGTTCCGCTTCGGCGCGGTCGGCGAGCGGATGGTTCGCGAGCCCTTGGCGGGGCTTTCCCACCGTTCTTGCGCAGAGGCATCGATGGCTGGCCTGGATGAGAGCACCAAGATTCCGACCGAAATAAGGTTGCATCAAAAATCCCGTATTCTCGAAATCAGCTTTGAAGACGGTGAGCGTTTCGAGCTGAGCTACGAGTTTCTGCGGGTGTTCACTCCATCAGCCGAGGCTCGGGGACACGGGCCGGGGCAGGAAGTGCTGCAGGTTGGCAAGCGCGACGTCGGCATCGATCGCGTCGAGGCAGTCGGCAACTACGCCATCCGGCCGGTCTTCACGGACGGCCACGACAGCGGACTATATTCTTGGGATTTGCTTTACGACCTCGGCGTCAACCGCGATCGACTCTGGCAAGCCTACCTCAAGCGCCTCGAGCAGGCGCACGCCAGCCGCGATCCCGCCGACCTCCAGACGGTTGCTGCCAGGGGGCCAGGAACGTGCGGCAGGCATTGAGTTTCGCAGATTCGTCCCCACATCGCAGGCGATGAGCGATCACAACACGACCCACTTTGGTTATCGAGAGGTTGCCGAGGAGGAAAAGGCACGGCACGTTGCCGGCGTCTTCGATTCCGTCGCACAACGCTACGACATCATGAACGATCTGATGTCGGGGGGGCTGCATCGCCTGTGGAAGGCGTTCGCGATTGCCAGGAGCGGGGTGCGGCCGGGGTGGCGGGTGCTCGACGTGGCCGGTGGCACCGGTGACCTGTCGCTGGCTTTTGCCAGAAAGCTCGCCGAGCAGGGAGAGGTCTGGTTGACCGACATCAACGGGAGGATGCTGGCACGTGGCCGCGATCGGCTCTGCGACGAAGGCTTCATCGTCCCGGTTGCACAGTGTGACGCCGAAAGGCTGCCGTTTCCCGCGGACTACTTCGATTGTGTGACGGTTGCCTTCGGCCTTCGCAACATGACGCACAAGAACTTCGCCCTGGCAGAAATGCGGCGCGTGCTCAGGCCTGGCGGACGCCTGCTGGTACTCGAGTTTTCTCACGTCTGGAGGCCGCTGGCCCCGATGTACGATTTCTATTCGTTCCAGGTGATTCCCAGGCTCGGGCAGCTTATTACGCAGGACGAGGCGAGTTACCGCTACCTGGCGGAATCGATCCGCGTTCACCCGGACCAGGAGGCGCTGAAATCGCTGATGGAACAGGCGGGACTCGAACGGGTCGAATACTTCAATTTGGCGCTGGGCGTGGTCGCCCTGCACCGTGGTTTCAAGTTCTGACTGGAGACATGGACTGATGAAGAGAATGCTAGTGGCGGTCGCCATC